>CAYJAL010000021.1:0-21100 GCA_964367875.1 uncultured Desulfovibrionaceae bacterium
TCATTTCAGGATACATTTTGGTGAACTCATAGCTTTCGCCTTCAATGGCAGCCTTAAGGTTTGCTTCGGTATCGCCCACATGACCTGCAAGGCGGAAATGCGCATGAGCATGAATGGTTTCAGCAGCAGCGGCAGCGCGGAAAAGCTTAGCAACAGCTGGTAAACCTTCTTTATCAGCAGCATCAGCAAAAGCAAGGTATTTACGGTTAGCTTGGGATTCACCAGCAAAGGCAGCCATTAAATTATCATGAGTTTTAGACATTGTTTTCTCCTAATGTTTTGTTATTGAGATTTATTCCTAATAAGAAAGTACCCTCGTGTCAAGCAAAAAATACTTTTTTACATACAAAAATCCACATCTACCAGTAATAAAAAACTTTTTTAATTAGACTTCAGCAAGTTCATCGTACTCTGTTTGTAATTGTGCCAGCTCTGCCTCTAAAGCTTGAATCTTGGCATTGCTTTTCCCTTCACCAGCTTCAGCTTCCGCGGCAGCTATTTGCATTTCGATGGCGTCCATTTCGGCTTGTATAGAGGTTAGGGTTTCTGTGGAGTCGGTAGATGCTGTGCTGCTACCACCGCCGCCACCGCCGCCGCCTTTACCTTGGGCATCAGCATCACCACTGGCAGAGCCCTCTTGACTTCCACCCACAGTTTCAGATTGTTTGGTGGTAGCTAATGCGTCGTCTTGCAGGCCGCTTTCAGTTTCTTTGGCCACGCCTTCTTCTATTTCAGCGCCATTTTGCTGCATTTCAGCATACAAATATTTTGCTTCATCAGATATACTGACGCTATCCCCAGAAGCGAGCTTTTGCTCTTCGTCTTTTTTGGTGGTTTGCATGGTGCCAAAAAGGTCTGTACCTTGCACCCCGGATCCAACGCCCATATTTCCAATTTGCATATATTGCCTCCTCAGCAAAAAATTCCCAGAGTTACAGTAGCAAGAAATAGACCCTTTTTTTCACTAAAATATTTTTTCTTTCTAATACCTTCAAGTAGTAGAGTAAAAAAAATAAGGTTACATTTATATGACCCTATCCATAAAGATACACAGCATTTTTTGCCGCCTTAAACGAATTTTTTGCGCAAAAAAAGGAGCCGTGGCTCCTTTCTCTCTTTTACGTAGGCTACTATATAAGCACAAGAGGACTATGCCCCTGCGCCCCAAGCTCTTGCACATGCCCTATCCTATAGGCCTGCTCACCAAGATCTTGCAAATGCTTTTGCACTTGAGCCTCTTGCCCTTGAGGTACTGCCAAGAGCAAACCACCGGAAGTTTGCGTATCAAAAATCACACTTTCTACAGATGGTTCTATATTTCCAGAATTCTGGGTAAAGCTTTGCCAGTATTTTCTGTTGGCATGACTGCCCGCAGGAATAAGCCCATTATTGGCATAGTCCAGCACATTATCCATAATGGCCATGGCCTTCACAGCTTCGGTATCAAGCACCACCTGCACCTTAGAAGCCTTAGCCATTTCAATGCTATGCCCCCCAAGACCAAAACCGGTAATATCCGTGGCAGCCTTAAGCCCAAAAGCACCAATAGCTGTGGCGGCATGTTTGTTTAAATGCGCGCACCATTTGGCTATAAGCGCCTCACTGCCAGCAAAATCATCCCAACGAGCCTTCACCCCTGTGGATAAAATGCCTGTGCCCAGTGGCTTGGTGAGTATAAGACTATCCCCCACGCGTAGGCCATCATTGGTAGCCTTGTGGGCAGGGTCTATAATACCGGTCACCGACATGCCGTATTTAATTTCGCTATCTTCCACCGTATGACCGCCCACCAGCACGGCGCCGGCCTCGGCCAAGGCGTCCAAGCCGCCCTTTAAAATGGCAATGACAGCCTCTTCCCCTACAGCGCCATGACAGGCTGTGGGAAAGAAAAGCATATTCATGGCACACCAAGGCGTGCCGCCCATGGCATAGACATCAGATAAAGCATTGGCCGCAGCAATGCGCCCAAAGGTATAGGCATCATTAACAATGGGCGCCAAAATATCCACTGTTTGCACCAGGGCTTGCCCTGCAGGAATAGCCACCAAAGCCGCATCTTCATTATGCGCACGACCGGCTAGAACACGCGCCTCCACCTGCGGCGCCGCCACCGATGCATCTCGTACAGCATGTAATATACGCTCCAGAACCTCCGGAGCAACCTTGGCTGCTCAGCCGGCCGCTGTGGCCATATCTAATAAGTACATGGAGCCTCCTAAAAAAATACGTTGGCGCAACAGTGCCCTGTTTAGCCGCCAGTAGTGTAAGCTAGTTTGGCAAGAAAGTAAAAAAAATCTTCCAGTCCCTTTTACCACATGGATACTGAAGCTCATTTTCTTGTCAGCACTTTGACCCTTAGGCCTTAAGCCTCTAAAATCATATACTTGGCATTATTCTTGCTTTTTGTTATACAAAAGTTTCTTTTGCGTACAGTGTTTTCAAGGAGTTTTGCCATGTCTATTATCACCCCGCAATCCGCAGGTTATGGCGCTGATAGCTTACAAATGCGTCAAGCAGTGCAAAAAAATGCTTCCCAGGCCACTGGTAATACCCAAAATACTACCATGGGTACTACTGTGGGCAATGCGGAGCAATATCTTAATGCGCAAAGAAATGCAGGCCAAAAAAGCTCTGCACAGGGTACCTCCTTTGCCTCTGCCATGGCCCATGCCAAGCAGCCCTCCGCTCAAATACAGGGGCAAATACAGGCGCAAGTACAGGTACAAGCTCAAGGACAAACTCTGGGCCAAACTCTAGGCCAAAGCACACTGGGGCATACAGCATTAGGCACAGCCGGTCACGCCAAAGACCAGCGTATGCAGCAAGCCAACCTTGACAAGCACCATATGCAAACCCTTGAGCAGCTCAGCCAAAATATGGGCAAAAGCAATAATTTACTTGACGTAGCGCGTAATGATGTAACCATGCGAAATTTACGCACTGTCATGGGCGGCTTTAATTTGCGCGCCCCTGTAACCCCCATGGCCGATTCCATCAAGGCCAGCGCCTTGGCCATGCAGCACAATAGAGGCTCCATAGGCATGGCCGGCGTGGAAAATAAAAAGCAAAGCCTTCGTTTTGAGCAAGAAAAACCCACCTTGAAAAAAGACAAAGAGCTTAGCCTAGACACTTCAAGCCTCAATACTTCAAGCCATAACTTAGGCAAAGCAGAAATAGGCAAACTGTCACAGCAATTTGAATCCGGTTCTCAGGGCATTTCCGCCATTGGTTATGATCGCGTGGGCGGCACCTCCTATGGCAAGTATCAAATAGCATCTCGCGTAGGCAGTATGGATAATTTCCTCAACTTCCTTGATAAAAATGCCCCAGATATGGCAGAGACATTGCGCGCTGCAGGCCCTTCCAATACAGGCAGTAAGCAAGGAGCCATGCCCGATGCTTGGCGCCAACTTGCCGCAGACCAACCAGAGCGCTTTGAAGCTCTACAAGAAAAATTTATCTACGACAGCCATTATAAACCTGCTATAGCGGCCTTGCGTGAGCGCTCAAGCCTTGATGGAGATAGCTTCTCCCCCGCCATGCAAGAAGTACTTTTCAGTACCGCCGTACAACATGGCCCCACAGGAGCTGCTCGCATTTTCAGCAATGCCGCGGCGCAATCGGGCTCCATGGAAGATGCGCAATTTGACGAGCGCCTTATAAACAATATTTATGATATTCGCAGCGGCCAATTTGGCGCATCCACCTCAGCGGTGCAGGCTTCTGCACGCAATAGAATGCAACAAGAAAAAAGCCTAGCTTTAAACATGCTGCAAGGTGAAAGCAAGATACAACAAGCCTAATATTAACCAAGGCTTTGACGCTCGGCGCCAAGGCCTTTTTTACTGCCCACAAGAGCAAGGCCGCCCATGAATGTGCTAATAATCAACCTCACCCGCTTTGGTGATCTTTTGCAAATGCAGCCGCTTATCTTAGAGCTTCAAGCGCAAGGCCATAGTGTGGGCTTGGTATGCCTGGGTAATTTTGCGCCCGCCACGGTTCTTTTACGTGGTCTTAGTTTTGTGGCTCCCTTACAAGGGGGCGACTTATTACGCCACTTAGACGAGAGATGGCATAAAGCCTTGGGGCAAGCAGAAAGTTTTTTCAGCCATATCCAAGAAAATTTTGCGGTAGAGCAAGTCATAAATACCACCGCCACCATCAGCGCGCGTATTCTGGCCAGACGCATAGCCGAAGATAGCGAGAAAAAACAAGGCAAGCATGTGCCCTTATTGGGCTTTGGGCTGGATAATCACGGTTTTGGTGTCAGCGGTAATATGTGGGCTACTTTTTTACAAGGTGCCAGCGCCGAACGCCTCAATTGTCCTTTCAATATGGTAGATATGTTCCGCGCTTTGGCCAGCACATCTCCCCTAGCCCATAAGCCCCCCTTACGCGGCTTACAGAAAGTACATATATCCTTGCAACAGGCCGCCAAGGATTTGCTTCTCGCTGAATTACCTGCCCCCTATCACTCTCAATGTCAGGGCTATGTGGCTTTGCAATTGGGTGCCAGCGAAGCGAGGCGTCAGTGGGCGCTGGAACATTTTGCCGCTGTAGGTACCAATCTTTGGCATGAGCAAGGCCTGTGCCCTGTGCTTTTAGGCAGCCCCGCCGAAAAAGGCTTGGGAGAGGGCTATGCTAAGCATGTGGAAAGCGCTGCTACGGGGCATCCTTTCATAAATGTTATTGGCAGAACAGACATTCCGCACCTAGCCGCAGTACTTCAAGAGTGCTCATTGCTTATCACAAATGACACCGGAACTATGCACCTTGCCGCCGGCTTAGATGTACCTGTACTCTCCCTCTTTTTAGCCACGGCGCAGGCCTTTGATACCGGCCCCTATATGCCCAATGCCTGCTGCCTTGAGCCGAATTTACCTTGTCATCCTTGCGCTTTTCACAGCCCTTGTGTGCATCAGCAAAAAGCAGAGGATACACAGCCTTGCCTCAGCTGTATTTCTCCTACGCTTGTGCATGAACTGGCCGTTAATTTTTTGCAACAGGGACAATGGCAAAGACAAGGGCAAAACCAGCCACAGACTTTGGCACAGCAAAGCGCACGTATTTGGATTACCGAAGAAGATGGCACAGGCTTTGCCTTTTTACGTTCCATTTCCGGGCATGAGCAGGAAGAACGTAGCCATTGGCTTACCATACAGAGATATTTTTACCGTCACATTCTTGACGACAACCAAGAATACACAGCCCTACCCTCACAATCCATTACCGCCCTTTCGGCGCCCTTACGAGAGCATATCTGCCATACTTTACGCCAGTGTAGCGAGCTTTTATTCCTCCTTACAGAGCAGCTACATATGCTTACCATCATGCCAAGCCCCACTCAAGGCCAGCGCATCTTGAGCACTTGCAATACCATTCATCAAAGGCTTCAAGATTGCAATCATCTAAAAGCATTAAGCTATTTATGGCTTGTGCTTTTTCAAGAACGCGGCGGAGCCTTGGAAAGCTTTGGGCAATTGGTGCATTCTTTGCGTGCGCATCTTGAGCAATGGCATAAAGCTTTAGACTTACCTGCAGAAGAATCCTAAGGAAAAATCTAAAAGCTCTGATTATAAGCCATGACATCCCGAGCAAAAATCCCTTGAATAATACTATATTTTTTGCTAAATCCTTAGAGGTTGCATTTAAAGCTTCGTAAATTTTTCCCAACAGGATTCGAGGAGGGAGTATGATTATCATAGATGGACGCCAGACAAAATTGCAATTGTCTACCTTTAGCAATTTGCAAGAAGTGCTTGTGAAGGTTCTAGAAGAGCCTGACATGGAAAATCGCATTGTTACCGATGTATTTGTAAATGAAGAACAATTTTCTGAAATATATCCACACCAAGCCGAAGACATTGGTAGCGATTTCATAGAAAAGCTTGAAGTTCGTTCTGTCCCAGTGGCGCAAATGGGTCTTGATATTGTGATGGAAATGTCCAAAGTGGCCACCCTTATGGCACGCGGCAGCCAAGAAATTGCGCGTTTGTTTCGCCAAGCCAGCGACACTGAAGGTCTGGAATTATTACAAGACTTATTAGACGTTACCCGCGATTTCATGGGCATGATCGAAGCCTTGCGCAATGAGTTCGGCATTGAAAAAAGCGAAGAAGTCACCGCAAATACAGAAAAACTTTCTTCCTTGCTTTCTGAAATGGCAGAAGTGCTCGAAGGCGAAGATTGGGTTTTATTTGCTGATTTATTAGAATATGAATTCCTTCCCACCTGCGAAGCTTGGCAGCAAATTATTTTGAAAATTCAAGCAGATATAGAAAAGGCTCCCAAAGAGTAAAATACATTTTTTTGCCAAAGGGGAATACGTATGCCCACAGCAAATTCACTTCTCGATCAGGCCATAGCCCTTGGAAAACAAGAAAATAAAGCCCTGCAAGAAAACGATATTGCCTTGGCAGAACAATTGGCAGGGCGCAGAAGTGAGCTTATAAAAACAGCTTGGGAACAGCGCCATGACACTGACCCCAAGGTCTATAAAGCTAAGCTTATGCAGCTGCAAAGCATGCAAAATTTCTTGCAAAACGTGGTAAAAGAACAAAAAAACACATCAGGGCAAAAGCTTACGCGAGCTCGCAAAGAAAATAAACGTATGAACGGCTATAAAAAAGCCATGAATTATACAACGTAGCCCAAATAAAAATCCACCGGCCCAGAGCCGGTGGATTTTTATTTTCTATAATATCTAAAACTTACCAGTATCAACTATGCTATTTCATTTGCTCAATATACTGAGCCAAGGTAGCCTTTTCTTCTGCCGTCATGGCATCAAAAAGCTTTTTCATAGCCATAAACTTTGTGCCTTCTTGATAGAAAGCAAACTTCGTAAGCAAATAATCTTTTTTCAAGCCTGCTATATTTCCCTTGGCAGGACTATGGCAAGAGCTACAGCTTTTATACAATTCTTCACCGCTACGCCCCTTATCTTGCGCCATACTCAAGGGCGCAGAAACCAAGGAAACAAACAAGGCAACACATAAGGCAACAGCTAAAAAACACGATACTTTTTTCATAAAAACTCCAAAGTTAGGGGTTTAATAAGACCGTTATCTTTTTTACTAATTTCCACCAGTTTTGACCAGCCTAGACCAGTTTAGACCGGCCGGCTACTCTGACAAGCCTAAACGCCAGAATAAATTATATAAGAACTGCTCCTAAATATATAGCTGCTTACTTAACAGAAGCAACAACTATCACTGCTTTTCCATGTTTTTCTTGCAAAATATCCTGCATTACGCTGGCATCTCCAAAATTTGTAAAGGGACCTATTTGCTCCATGGTGCCCTTAGCATGTTTTAGCACTTGCACATAAAAAGCTTCAGAGTCATTGAGTATATTTCCTGAAGTATCACTCAAAAGACGCATAGTCACCGGTGTGACACCGCGTACCCCAAGATCCAACTCCATGGCGGCAGCGCGAGATAAATCCACACAGCGGTCGCGCGCCACAGGGCCCCTATCGGTGACAATAACCACAGTTTTCTTATCCGTTGTGGTATCTTTCACTTCTAGCACAGAACCAAAAGGCAAAGTGCGATGCGCCGCTGTAGGTCTGTGCATATCATAAATGGGGCCGCTGGCCGTTTGCTTACCGTGGAAATCACCTCCATACCAAGAGGCTTCTCCCTGCATCATATGCTTTTTTTCTTTACTTTTTTTCGCGGCCATAACATCTTGCGGCGCCATGGCAAGGCTAAAAGTCAACAAGGCTACAAGGCAGGTGCATATTTTTATAGTAATAGATTTCATATCTCTCCTTCATCCCCCGTACAGGGTGTAACAAAATTGTCACAAACAATTTTAGTTTTCCTAAAGGAGAGGCTTTAGTTTGTCAAGGAAAGTACTCACCATTAACAGGCTGTTAAAAAAGGGCTGCCTGCTTCGTTAAGCTTGCTTTTTGCTCCAGTCGAGTATGTCTCAATACACTCCTTGCGCAAAAAGCTTCACTTGCCTCGCATCCAACCCTTTTTAAACAGCCTGTAGAAATCCATAATGAGAACATCCAACTCATTATTTTAAGAACAATACTCTTTTCAACAGCCTCATACGACTATACTGCCACTCTTAATCCACAGAAAGTGGGCTAGCCGCGCAGCGGAGCAAAACAAAGCCAGCCGAAATTTACTTTCGGCGCCAGCGACTTTTGCGATAGCTTGTGTCGTACAGGACGTACGACCAAGCGTTATTTAGGAAGGTGTATACTCGCCGCTTGCCACCATGGCCTCCACTTGCGCCACATCCTTATCTCCGCGGCCGGATAAATTCACCAACAAGTTTTTATCCGCTGAAAGTTGCGGTGCCATGCGTATGGCGGCTGCCACAGCATGCGCCGATTCCAAAGCCGGCAAAATACCTTCGCAACGAGAAAGGGTAAAGAAGGCGTCTAAAGCTTCCACATCATTGACGCTGGTGCACTCTAAGCGATTACGATCTTTCAAATAGGCCAAGAAAGGACTCACACCGGGATAGTCCAAGCCCGCCGATACGGAATGCACTTCATGGGGCTCGCCATCATCATGGCACAGCACATAGGATTTATAGCCATGAATAAGCGCCGGCTTACCAAGGCATAAGGAAGCTGCATGCTGTCCATAACCAGTACCGCGGCCGCCGGGCTCTGTGGCCACCAGCTGCACCTCAGCATCATTTAAATAGTGCATGAAGGCGCCCACAGCATTGGAACCGCCGCCCACACAAGCCAGCACGGCATGGGGCAAAGAGCCTGTAAGCTCCAGCATTTGCTTGCGTGACTCTTCACTAACCACCGATTGAAAATAGCCCACCATAGCCGGATAAGGATAGGGTCCCACAGCGGAACCCAGCAAATAAAAAGTGCTGTCCATATTTTGTATCAAGTCTTCAATGGCCATATCCACTGCATCTTTAAGCCCTTGATAACCCTTGGTGGCTGCCACCACCTTAGCACCCATCATTTCCATACGAAAAACATTAAGGCGTTGGCGTTCAATATCTTTTTGCCCCATATAAATGACGCATTCCATGCCCATAAGCGCCGCGGTGGCCGCTGTGGCTACCCCATGTTGACCGGCGCCTGTTTCGGCAATAATGCGCTTTTTGCCCATACGTTTGGCCAATAAAATTTGACCCACGGTATTATTCACTTTATGGGCGCCCAGGTGATTCAAATCTTCGCGCTTAAGATAAATTTGCGCACCGCCACACATTTTCGATAATTGCGCACAATGATACACAGGGGTTTCGCGCCCCTGATAATGCTTCATATAATGCGCTCTTTCTGCCACAAAGGTAGGGTCATCTTTATAGCGTAAAAAAGCCTCGCCCACTTCATTTAAAGCCACTTGCAAAGCCTCGGGCACATATTGCCCGCCATACTCACCAAAATTACCGTCAAATCCTATAGTTAAATCAATCACAATAGACTCCTTAAAAAATTTTCTGCATACGTTTCGTTGAATACGGTATACAGTACACCGTGTAAGATGTCAAAAACTTTCCCACAAAAAAAGGGAGAAAGTGTGACCTCTCTCCCCTATTGTGACGGTATAAGAATTTCTCATACCGTTTTCACGCCCGTGCTCGTAGTTGATGCACTGCTAACGCACGGACACTAAAAGCTTTTCGCCTTCACGAATGCTGGCATTATTTTTCTTATTTAGTTTTAACAGCTGAGAAGTGGATAAGTTATACTTAAGCGCAATGCCGCCCACGGTATCCCCATACTTCACCACATGCACGCGGCTGGCCACAGCCTTGGTGGACTTGGAAGGCACTTTTAAGGCTTGCCCCATGCGTACCTTAGAGGCATCACTTATGCCATTGAGCTTCATAAGCTGCGCTACGCTGGTGCCATGCTTATGGGCAATACCGGAAAGGCTTTCGCCGCTTTTCACTTTATAACTTACGGTGCGCACAGAAGAAGATTTGGCGCTGCTTTTCTTGACAGATTTCTTTGTGGAAGCACTGGCCACGGCAGAGCTTTTAGCGCCGGGAATACGCAATACCTGCCCCACACGTATTTTATTGGAAGATTTCATATTATTGGCACTGCGCAAAGAAGCTATGGAGATGCCATGCTTATGAGCAATGGTGGAAAGGCTTTCGCCGCTTTTCACCTTATAGGTGCCGCCCTTAGTACTTTTAGTGCTTTTGGCCACTTTCTTGCTAGGTACAGGCACGCGACTGGCAGCGCTGGCCACATAATTTTCACTTCTATCCACGGCATGCACAGGCACATAGGCATGGGTGCTGTACTTGCTATGGCTTACGCTTTTTTTATGAGCGGCATTGATATCGCTAAATTCGCTCCAAGACATACCTGCTGCACTGGCAAGACCTTTTAAATTGGTATTGGGACGCACATCAATGCGAGCGTGCAAAGCTTCTTGCTCGTGGTCTACTCTGTCAAAGCCCAAGGGGCCAAGGTTACGCATGATTTTGCATACAGCCAAAAAGCGCGGTACGTACACAAGAGTTTCGGTGCGCAGCTGCATTTTATCATTAAGCTTATGATTACGCTCTACCAAGGTAAAAAAATCTTTGGCGCCGGTGGCTTCTAAAGCACGGCCAATCTTACCTTCGCCGGCATTGTAGGCAGCTACTGCCAAAAGCCAATCGTCAAAGTAGGAGTGCAAGCGCTTTAAATAGGTGGCAGCGGCTTCCACAGATTTATAAGGATCAAGGCGCTCATCGAGCATGTTATCTTGGCGCAAACCATAATGCTTACCGGTATAAGGCATAAATTGCCATGTACCTGCAGCGCCGGCATGGGACTTGGCCGTATGCTTATAACCGCTTTCCACTATGGCTAAATAGGCCAATTCTTCGGGCATACCTTGAGCGCGAAACACATCGCGGGCATGGCCAAGATAATCTTCGGAACGCTGAGAAAACACTTCCATGGTTCTGCGACCACCATTAAGAAAATGGCTGTATTGTTCTGCCACGGCAGGTAAAGCTTTTTTAGGAAGATTTCTGTCCAATTGACCGGTTTTGAAAAAGATTTCTTTTTGCTTGGCGGTGAGCTTGGCATCACCCACAGAGCCTTGAGAATATTTACGAACAGGGGTCATGTTAGCTGTTTTAGAACTGCACCCTACCATGAACAACATGGCGCAAAGCAATGCGCAAAATAATGAAGTGTGCAAAAAACTTTTCTGCTGTGTGACAAAGACTTTACTTGACATAACTACCCCTCTTGTGGTGCGTAGCAAACACACCGTATAAAAATCATCAACCCCAATGGATTGTCTATGAAAAATCAAGCGCCCTTACTGGCAGGCATTAAGCCAGTGTTGGAACTGTTACAAAGCGAACCGCAACGCGTGGACACTTTGTTTTTGAAAAAAGGTTTACGCCATCAAGAAGCTCAACAAATGCTCGACCTGTGTCGCGCACATTCCATCCGCTTTTCTCTGGTAGACAGCGTGCCCCTTGACCGTATGTGCTCAGCACAACATCAAGGCGTGGTGGCCAGGCTTGGTGCCATGACCGTCACCGCGCTGCCAGAGCTGCTGCAACAAGGCTTAGATTCTGCTTTTCCGCTCATCGTAGCCCTTGACCAAGTGCAAGACCCCGGTAATGTGGGCACCTTAGCCCGTACCTTGTATGGTCTTGGCGCTGCCGGGCTCATATTGCCCAAGCATAACAGCGCTTACCTTGGCGATGCGGCCAAAAAAGCCGCCGCAGGAGCCTTTGAACATTTACCCATCGCTCAGGTGACCAATTTGGGTCACGCTTTGGATGAAGCCGAGGAAATGGGCTTTACCTTGCTGGGTACGGGCATGAAGGCCGAAGCATCTGCGCTGAATGCTTTTACCGATACCCTACCTCTGCCTGCCGTCTTGGTGCTGGGTAATGAGGGCAAAGGCATGCGTCCCGGCATTGCCAAGCGTTGCCACCATTTGCTCTATATCCCCATGCAGAATAATTTTGACTCACTTAATGTGGCCCAAGCCGGCGCTGTGCTCCTTGGCCTTATGGCCAGACAATGCGCTTGCCGTGCATGCTCTGTGTAGGCGTTTCGCTCTTCTGTTTTCAATGTTGTCACTATGCCATAAGTAAAAATTTAGTGCAAAGAAAAGTCTAGAAATTCTATAGTGTTAGCTTAGATGTTTTTTATAGGCGTCGGCATTTTTCCTCTATAAGAAAAACACGTTAAAAAAAGTCTAGAAAAAAAAGCGCTCAAAATAGGCCAAAAAAGCCCCGAAAAAAAATTTAAAAAAAATTTTCTCGGGGCTTTATTTGGGCTATTTCAAAGAAAAAAGCAGCTTATTTTCTGGCAAAGCACATAAAAAAAGCCGTGTCTTTGCAGTCAAAGACACGGCTTTTTCAAGTTAATATATAATTATTTAAGCTAATTAAAACTTAAAACAGGCCATTTTAATGTTTAAAGGAGCGTTGACCGGTGAAAACCATGGCCACTTGAGGCGTTTTTTCATTGCAAGCGCCAATGATTTCATGGTCGCGCATGGAGCCGCCGGGCTGCCCTATGGCTGTAATTTGTTCAGCCATGGCCACATCCACACCATCACGGAAGGGGAAGAAGCCGTCAGAAATGCACACGCAACCGGCAAGGCCGCCATGAGCTTCCTGGGTGCGAGCTTCAATATCTGCCAAAGTTTTGGCAGCTTCTGCATCATCGGCGGCTTTAAGCTTAAGCTCATACAAGGTCATATTTTGCTCTTTAAAGCATAAGGTATCTGCATACTTCGTATAAGCCTTATGAATGGCTAACTCTACGCAGCCCACACGATCTTGCTCACCGGTGCCAATGGCCACGGTGGCGCCATTGCGTGCAAAGATGACCGAGTTGGAGGTAACGCCGGCTTCCACAGCCCAGGCAAAGTATAAATCATCCATTTCTTGAGCATTGGGCTTGCGCGCTGTCACAGTAACGCCTTCCTTGGTGGTGGCGGTGGCAGGCAAAAAGTCGCAAGGGGAAGAGATGCGGTTTACAAAGGATTTTTGCAAAATCAAACCGCCATCGGCCAAGCTTTTAATATCAAGGAAGGAAGACTTGGTGAGTTCTTCTAAACGAGCTAAGCCGGAAAGCTGAATAATGCGCAGGTTTTTACGGCTTTGCAATACTTCCAGCACACCTTCGGCAAAGGAAGGCGCAGCCACCACTTCAAAATAATTTTCAGCAATAAGATTTGCCGCGCGCATATCCAACTCGCGGTTTACCACCACAGCGCCGCCAAAGGCAGCAATACGGTCGCACCAAAAGGCTTTTTCCAGCGCATCGCCAATGCTTTCGCGAGACCATGCCGCACCGCAAGGGTTATTATGCTTTAAGATAATAGCCGCAGGATATTGAGCTAAATATTGTAAAATATTGGCTCCATTATCCACGTCGGTCAAATTGGTTTTACCGGGGTGTTTACCGGCTTGAATCATATTTTTTTCTGTCATGGCGGAGACAATGCCCTGCTCTGGGCCGCGCCATGTTAAGCCGCCGCAGCTAATGCTGCCTTCTACCATTTGATATAAGGCTGCAGGTTGATCGGGGTTTTCACCATAGCGCAAACCCTTTTCTTCATTATCAATATTCCATGTACGTTTTTTATATACCATGCTTTCTTCACCAATGGTAATGGTCATGGTATCGGGGAAAGCATCTTTTTGCACTTTTTTGTACATGTCTTTTAAATCGCTCATAACATCCTCTTTTTTCGTAGGTCTGTTGCCTGCTTGTAGCGCAAGCAATGTTGACAAATGCATAGCATAAGCCTTGCACACTTGCAATTTTCATTTATGAGGAATTTTTACATTTCCAAGCCTTGGCAAAAAAAGCTTGTGACAAAAATCCACATTACCACCTCTACGCCCCCTTGGCCTTAGGTAATTTTTCTGTTATATGATGATAACACTAGCGTCATTCTTGCTAACGCTCCCATTTATTTGCGTCGCCCATTAAGGTTTTTACAGCACCAAGACTCTAGTATTGTTTGTTATTTGGAGATAGCATGGAACAACTTTTACTCAAACTTGCCCGCCAATTGGACGCCCTAGACGAAGCTTCGCTTATGGCTTTATGGGATAGCTATGCCGAAAAAGTGCATCGCTTTGAACCCACCAAACGCTGGGAAGAGGCGGCGCTGGTCTTTTCTTTTATTCAAGCAAAACGCTGGAAAAATCAGCTTTTTAACTATCATTGGAGCCAGCAAATGCGCCCCGAAAATGCAGAAATGCAGCTTTCCAATTTTTGCCTAGAAAAAGACATGCCCCCCAAAAAGCATGAACCGGTGGAACCAATAAAAGCCAACCAATTGGTATTTAAGCCTAAAAAGCCCCTTTAAGCCATTTTTTACACCTGCGTACAGCGCAGAGACCTTGAAAGACTTTATTTGACTAATGCTTTTCTATGGCGTAATCAAATAAAGCTTTGTGCAAAAAAATGCGTGCTGGCAATGCCGCACACCCTAGAGGTAAATATATGTCAAATGTAGTTATAGTTGGCGCCCAATGGGGCGATGAAGGCAAGGGTAAGATTGTTGACTTACTTAGCCGCGATTTAGACGTTATTGTACGCTTTCAAGGCGGCAACAATGCCGGCCACACCATTAAGGTGGGCAATGAGCAAACCATTTTGCACCTTATCCCCTCTGGTATTTTGCATGAAAATAAAATTTGCTGCATAGGCAATGGCGTGGTCTGCGACCCCTTTGTTCTCTTGGTAGAAATGGATAAACTTGTACAACAAGGTATTCCCATTACCCCAGAGCGCTTTAAAATCAGCAAGAAAACGCACCTTATCATGCCCTATCACACGGCTTTAGATAAAGCGCGTGAAGCCCACAAGGCCGGCAATAAAATTGGTACCACAGGTCGCGGTATTGGGCCTTGCTATGAAGACAAAATGTCTCGCATAGGCATTCGCGCTGTGGATTTAACCATGCCAGAGCTTTTACGCACTAAGATTGCCATTGCTTTGGAAGAAAAAAATGCGCTGCTGAAAAGCTTATACAATGCTGAAACCTTAGATGCCGACGCCATCTTTAAAGATGTTATGGAAATTGCACCTCGTCTTGTGCCTTTCCTTGCCGATGTATCTACCGTTATTGATGATGCCTGGGAAAAAGGCCAACGTGTACTCTTTGAAGGCGCCCAAGGTACCCATTTAGATATTGATCACGGCACCTATCCTTTCGTGACCTCTTCCAATACCGTCGCTTCTTGTGCTGCGGCCGGTAGCGGTTCTTCGCCAAGAGCGCTGGACAGCATTGTGGGCATTGTAAAAGCCTATACCACACGCGTAGGTTCCGGCCCCTTCCCCACTGAGCAAGAAAATGAAATTGGCGAATTTTTACGTCAGCAAGGGCATGAATTTGGCGCCACTACGGGTCGCCCTCGCCGTTGCGGCTGGCTTGACATAGCCATTTTACGCGAAAGCATTCGCTTAAACGGTCTCACCGACATTGCCTTAACCAAGCTTGACGTTATGCGCAATATGCAAGAACTGCTCATTTGTACCGGCTATAAATATCAAGGCGAAGTGATTAACTTCCCCCCACAAGAAGAAGGTGGCCTTGGTCAAGTGGAGCCCATTTACGAATCCATGCCCGGATTTACAGAAGATATTAGCTCTTGCACCACTTGGGACAGCTTGCCCGAAACGGTACGCGCCTATATTCAACGTATAGAAGAGCTGTGCAAGGTGAAGGTCAGCTATGTGTCCGTAGGGCCAGAGCGCGATCAAACCATTGTTATGGCATAAAAAAATTCATGGCTAAAATAGCTAAAGATGCAGATATGGGGCTTTGTGTGGAAGATGCGCGCAAAGCCCTTCTTCCTGCCCTTGAGCCCCACTTACAAGCCGCCAGACAAACCCTAAGCCATATCGAACATGCCCCGCAGGTACTTTTACTTGAAGGGGGCGTGGAAAAAGAAAGACAGGCCATGGCTTTGTGGTGGGCCACCTTGCAGCATTGCCAAGTGCGTTTGCAGGCTGCACAAAATTCGCTTCCCCCTCAAGAACCTTGCGGCCAATGCCCCTCTTGCCTGCATATAGGTATGCGTATTCATGCCGATGTCTTGGCTTATGATGGACGCATTTCCAATACCGAAGATACCGAAAACCCCGGCCCTGTGCGCGCCTTAAATAAAGAAAATGCGCAAACGCTGAAAGGAAAAATGGGGGATACCACCCGTAGTGGTCAGAAGCGCGTGGTGATTATTAGCGGTATTGATGCCAACCGTAGTGCCGCCGCCAATGCTCTTTTAAAAGTCTTGGAAGAGCCCTCCCCCACCACGCTTTTTGTCTTACTTACAGCACAACGCGAACAAATTTTACCCACCTTGGTATCCCGCTCTTGGGTGTATACCCTGCCTTGGCCAGCAGCACATCACGTGAGCACAGAACTCACCCCTTGGGAACAAGGATTAGCTCAATTTTTACAAAGCGGTACAGGCTGGTGGACATTAACGGCAGGAAAAGGGCAAGTGACGCCGGAAATAGCCTCACAAGTGCTCTTGCTGAGTCAAAAGCGCTTACTGACGAGCTTGGCACCGCATGCACAACAGCAGGGTAATACCGGCCCACTCAGTCGCTGCTTTGCCCATATGAACGCCCACAAAAGATTAGCCGTTACTCAGCATATAGACAATGCCGCCGAAGCTTTGCAATATAATGTGAACGCCGCGCGCGTGTTGGATACTTTGGCTGTACAACTCTACACAGTACTCTCAGGCCGTTAAAAAAGAATAGGCTATTGAAAAAGGGCTGCCTGCTTCGTTAAGCTTGCTTTTTGCTCCAGTACACATAACGCTTGGTCGCATGTCCTATGCGACACAAGCTATCGCAAGCGTCGGCTATCGGCGAAAATAAATTTCGCCTTGCCTTTGGCTTGCTCCCCTGCGGGGCTTGCCACGTCCTGTGGCATATTGTCCTTTTCTAACAGCCTATTTTAACAGAACTACTTGCTACAGGATCTGACCCAAGGTGCGGCGTAGCCGTTTGTGTTAGCGAGGAACGAACTTTACACAAATCGAGAGCAACACGTGCAACCAAGCGTCATCTAGTAAAGCTATTTCACCCTTTCGCGGCTTAATGCAAAGAAAATAGCTAAGATATTCAAAGCCCCAAAAAGCAATAAATCCACCTTCATGCTTTGTAAAAAGGCGTCAATATTCCCCACATGCACAGGAGAATCTCCCAAAAAGTAGCCAAAAGTAATGGTCACAATGCTGGTATTTACCAGCGCGCCCGTGGTACGCATACTGCCCACCACGCTAGCTGCTTGTCCCAAATGCGCTTTATCCACGCTTTCTAAAATAACCGAAGTATTGGGCGCCGCAAAAAGTCCTATGCCTGCCCCCAAGGCCACTTGAGACACAAAGAAAAAGCCCAAGGAGCTGTCTCTATCCAGAAAAGCAGAGGCGCAAAGGCCAAGGCCACATAAGGCTATGCCCACAGCGCTAATTCTCCCTCCGCCATAACGCGAAGACAAAGCTCCGGCGCGCGTGCTCACCAAGGCCTGTATTAAAAATTGCAAGGAAAGATACAATCCGGCTTTTTCCACACTGATGCCCAGCACCACTTGCAAATAGAGGGAGAAAAAAATCACCATGCCAAAAATGGCGCTATAATTGATAAAGGCCGCCAACGATGAAAGAGCAAAAACTTTGTTTTGCATAAGCAAGCGCACATCCAAAAGATGATATTCACTGTGCATTTCGCGCCAAATATAAAAGGCCACAATAAGCATACCAAGCACTATAAGTGCTATGCCGCCTTGGGTTGAATTTTTAAGCAATGATGAACCAAAAGTCACCGCCGCCATACCCAGAGCATAAATAGACGCATTTATCCAATTAAAAGGCTCTCCCTTGCCCTCATACCATTCTTCATGCACGGCAAAGCGCATAAAAAGCCAAGTGAAAGAAGCTGCACCGCCGGTACACCAAAAAAGCCAAGACCAGCCCATATGACCACCAATGAAGCCTGCCACCGGAGGACCACAAGCAATGCCCACATAAATGGCCGTGGCCGAGTAAGCGATATATTGATTACGTTTGCCCTGCGGTGCCGATACGGCCAAAATACTTAAACCCGTAGCAGAAAAAATTGCAGCGCCAAGGCCTTGAATACTACGCAAAGCCATTATGGCATGGATATTTTCCATAAAGCCTATGCAGAAATTGCTTAGGATAAATAAAGCCGACCCCACTAAAAAGACCTTGCGCCTGCCCCAAATATCTCCCATGCGTCCGGCAACAAGCTGCGCCACCACCAAGCCTAGGATATAAAAGGTGGTAATAAGGCTCAGCTCTTGCGCCGAAGCGCCTGTGCTATGCCCAATGGCCGGTAAAATAGAATTCACCCCTGCCACCATAAAGGGCATAAAAAATTGCGCCGCACAAACGGCAATCAGTATAATGATGGGAGAATCTTTTCTTTCAGGCAAATTAGACATAGGATACTACGCTCTTTTAAACATTTTTTCCAAATCATGTGCCCCAAAACGAAGCACAGCCGGCCGCCCATGAGGGCAAAAATCCTTTTCCGGCACTTGCAACCATTGTTGCACAAGGCCCATGGCTTCGTCAGCCGTCAAAGCCTGCCCTGCCTTAATGGCTCCCTTGCAAGAAAAAGAAATAAGCAAGGCCGATAAATCATCCTTACGCCCTGCCAAAGCATCTTGCACAAAAGCCTTGGCTGCGCCGCTATCTAGCAACACAGGGTGCGCCAACATGTGTACGCTCTTTTCCAAAAGCTGCAAAACAAAACCTAAGCTTTCAAAGGTGGCCAATAGTTGCGTGAGGCGCTCCTGTTCAGAGCTGTGCACGGCAATTTCCATGGGCAAGGCTAAATATTGCGTATCCATGGGCGCCCTTTGTAAACGCGCATACAGCACTCTTTCATGCGCCGCGTGCTGATCCAATAAAAGAAGTTGCCCTTCATCATCACGCAAAACCAAATAGGTATCAGCCACTTGCCCTAAATAGGTCAGACCATGACCCAAATACTTTTCGTGTATAAATAGAGATGCGGGCTTTTGCGCTACTTCACTTTCAGCCGCAGGGGCAAAAGGATCGGCAAAGCGCGTCATGGTACTTTCCTGCTCTTCTGAGCCGTAAGCGCCAGGCGTAAGGTCGGGCACAGAGCCAGTCGCACCGCCACTTGTAACGCTGGGCACATACATTTCACGCTGGGTATGGCTTTCTGGGTCAATGCCAAAGGGGCTTACGCACTCTCGCAGTCCCTGCATAGGCACAGACATGGGCATAGAGCTAGATGGAACAATATCATCTTCCATATATCTAGAATTATAGCTTGGAGCGGCGATTTTTTGCCCTTGCATGACGCCCGTAGCATCCACACGCCCCCAAAAACCTTGGGGCTGCTTGGGTGATGAAGGTTTTTCAGCAAAGCCCTCAGTTCCATAAGATGTAGAGGTTTGCGGCGGCACAAGCGAAGTTTGGTATGCCGAAGGGGCATCTTCCACCTCGTCTTGAACCTGTTCAGCAAAACAAAGATTGCTTTCTAACATGGAAAGCACAGCCCTGCGCACACAAGAAAATACCGCCGAGCTATCTCTAAAGCGCACTTCCACCTTGGCCGGGTGTGCGTTCACATCCACCTCTTCGCCATCCATCTCTAAAAAAAGCACTATTTGCGGATAATCCTTGGTGGTAAGGCGTCCCTTATAGGCCTCTCGCACGGCAGAAATCAGCGTTTTATCTTGCACAGCGCGCCCATTCACATAAAAAAGTATTCTGTCGGGGCGAGGCTGAGATACATGGGGTAAGGCTGCTAGCCCATACGCACGATAGCCCTTATGCTGCAAATCAAAGGGGCGCACAGCCTCCACAATAAGGGGCGGCCAAATTTCTGCCAAACGCTCAGCAAGGCTTTGCCCCGCCGCAAAACGTAGGGTTTCGCGCTGTCCTAAATGCAAAGAAAATCCCACATCGGGTCTGGCCAAGGCCAAGCGAATAAGCCATTCTTGAGCCTTTTTATTTTCCGTGCTAGGGCTTTTCAAAAATTTTAAGCGAGCAGGAATATTTGAAAATAAATCCTGCACCTCCACAATGGTTCCTTGTTGCAAGGGCGCCGGCCCCTTATGCTGCATTTGCCCATAGTGCACTTCAATGCGCTGACCCAAAGGTTTTTGCAGCGGCTTTTGCGAGGAATTTTCTGTATCTTCTTGCGAGTTCACCACAGAAGTCAAAGAAAAACGCGATACCGAGGCGATACTAGGTAAAGCTTCGCCGCGAAAACCATAGGAATATATGGCAGCAAGGTCATCTAAAGAATGAATTTTACTGGTGGCATGGCGCGTTACGGCCAATTCCAATTCATGCTCGGCAATGCCATAACCATTATCTTGAATGCGAATGCAGCCCTGACCGCCATTTTCCAATACAATATCCACTTGTGTGGCACCCGCATCTAGCGAGTTTTCCACAAGTTCTTTCACTACAGAGGCTGGTCTTTCCACCACCTCACCGGCAGCAATTTGATTGCGCAATGCCGCGGATAATAAGCCTATGGGGCGTCGTTGTTTCATGCGCAGACTGTAGCTATTTCTTAAAAAATGAGCAAGAGGCTTGCTAATATATTCATTTGGCCTTATATAGAAGGTGAAGGCTTGCAAAATGGACAGGCCTGCTACTCAGGAAGGTTTTACCGTGAAGAAGGATCTTATGAGGGAAGTGAAAGCCTACCCCAATGCGGGTTCCCAAGGCTTTGACCCTGAAATGCTTTTTGTCGAGTGCGGAAAATGCGGAAGTCCCATTGTTTGGGAACAAGGTCGAGCTACAGAAATTCTCCATAGCGCAGGAATTGACGCCTTGGAGCTGGACGCGCATTGTCTTTTGGTTACCGATGGCTGCCCCAAGTGCAGCAAAGGTAAAATGTATCACGTACAAATTTATCGCGTTGAGGCGGACCATAATACTTGGGGTCATACCAAGAAAGCCGGACACGCATAAATTCTTTTATACTATATTTGAAAGCCAAGCTTCTATTCTTGAAGCTTGGCCTTTTTTTGTGCTGATTATTTTTTAATAGTGTAGAAGACGCTTGGTTGCACATCCTGTGCAACACAAGCTATCGCAAAAGTCGCTGACGCCGAAAATAAATTTCGGCTGGCTTTGT
>CAYJAL010000022.1:0-20998 GCA_964367875.1 uncultured Desulfovibrionaceae bacterium
CTTTTTTCCCTTACCTTATGCATTACTCTGCTTGTTGATTTGCCCTTATTGGGGGCTTTGGTGCTGTGCTATATCTACTTTATGGCCTATGCTTTGCATAAAGGCTGTAGCATGAAGGCTTTATTTGTAAGTTCCTTGGAGCAGAGTAAGAAAATAGGAAACATACTCTTACTGTTTGCACTTATTGGCGTCTTGACGGCCACATGGCGCGCTTCGGGCACCATTGCCTTTTTGGTGGTGAACAGCACCTATATACTGATCCCTTCCTTATTTATTGTAAGCACTTTTTTGCTTTGCTCTTTCATTTCCATGCTTACGGGTAGTTCCTTTGGCACGGCGGCCACCATGGGCGTCATATGTATGACCATGGGCAATGTGCTCCATATTGATGCAGCCTATCTTGGTGGCGCCATTTTGTCGGGGGCATATTTTGGGGATAGAATGTCGCCCATGTCTTCCTCGGCGCATTTGGTGGCTAAGGTGACGGATACAGATATTTTTATTAATATAAAAAATATGTTTCGTTCCTGTGTAGGGCCTTTTTTCTGCACCTGTGCTCTGTATCTCTTTTTGGGCAGAGAAAATGCCGGAGCTGAGGTGCCTTTAACTACTTTGCAATTGTTTCAAGAAAATTTCAATTTAGCTTGGCCTACGGTCATGCCGGCTGTGCTGATGATTGTTTTAGCTTGCTGTAAGGTGCATGCAAAAATTATTATGAGCGTGAGCATTGTGGCTGCCAGCGTGTTGTGTATTTTTTGGCAAAATATGTCTTGGGCGCAGCTGTTAACCTTCTATTGGGGCGGTTTTTCCAGTGCTGAGCCAGAATTACAGAGTATCTTGGGCGGTGGCGGTCTTTTATCTATGTTTACAGTGGCCTGCATAGTGGCCATTTCTTCTGCCTATATGGGGCTTTTTCAAGAATCGCAAATTTTTGGAAATATACATACACACATAGATCATCTTGCTCAAAAAACCGGCGCCTTTGGCAGTACGTTTTTGGTGGGCTTTTTTGCTTGCATGCTTACCTGCAGCCAAACTTTATCCATTTTTCTTACCAAGGCTTTGTGCGAAAAACAGTATGTAAAGCGTGAGAATGTAGCCTTGGCCATAGAAAATAGCGTGATACTTTTGGCAGGTGTAGTGCCGTGGAATATTGCTTGCTCTGTGGTACTAGCCAATGTGCATGCGCCTGTAAGCAGCATTTTCTATGCGTATTTTATCTATTTAGTACCGCTCGCATCTTTATGGTTTTTTAAAAGAAAAGCCTTACTATAAGAGGGGCAACTTTTGCCTTGCTCCTGTCTTTGCCCTATGCCTAGTGAAGGCATTTATGCGGCGTGAAATTTCCGCAAGCCCAGCTCTATAAGCCTTTCTAGCAAATCGCCAAACTCTATACCCACGGCAGCAGCCTCTTGGGGAATAAGGCTTGTGGCCGTCATGCCGGGTAGGGTGTTGGTTTCTAAGGTGAATATACGTCCATCGGGGCTGATTCTAAAGTCCGTACGGCTATAACCGCACAGTCCTAGCGCCTTGTGGGCGTGTAAGGCAAGCTCTTGCAGGCGGGCATTTACAGAAGGCTCCAAGGGAGCGGGACAGATTTCCTCCGCGGCGCCTTGGGTGTACTTGCTGGTATAATCAAAAAACTCTCCTGCCGCGGGGCGAATAAGCACAGGGGGCAGAGCCATATCTCCCAAAACGCCACAGGTGACTTCTAGCCCACTAATACTGCTTTCCAAGAGCACTTCGGCGCCGGCTTCAAAGATTTTTTGTATGGCTTGGCGTAATTCACCTTCGTTTTGGGTACAAAAGAGCAAAAGGGAAGAGCCACCGGTATTGCTTTTGGCAAAAATAGGGAAGGGCAACATGGCTTGCCATGTGCTGGAGGGGGGCTGGGGTAAAAATTCCCAGTCCGCTGTGGGTATGCCCACTTGGCGGTATATTTGCTTGGTGGCAGCCTTGTTTAGCGCTAAAAAAGACGCAGAGGCGCCGCTGCCTTGATAGGGCAAGGGTACAGTATCGAGCATGGCTTGTACGAGGCCATCTTCGCCTGGGGCGCCATGTAGGTTGATAAAGGCAAAATCGTGCTCTTTGGCGCTGCTCAGTAAAGAGTCAAAGCCAAGGGACAAGTCAAAAAAGGTGACGCTATGCCCTTTTTCGGTGAGTGCTGCCGCTATGGCGCCGGCGCCACTGAGGGACACTTCTCTTTCGCTTGACCATCCGCCCGCTATTAAAAGTATACGCATGTAAATCACACTCCAAGAGCGCCGAGAGCGCTTTTTCTATGTCTAGTCCTTGTTGGTAGGACAGTCGAATATTTTCTCTATGTAGTTCATTGGTGCCGTAACGCGCAAGTAAGTCTTCATAGCGTGTTTTTAAGGTAACACATTGATGGTGCATAATGCGCTTATCGGCATAAATAATAAAAAATGGCAGGGCACAAACATTTTGCGGAATCTCCCAAGGCCAATGCACATGCATGGCCACCCCTTGGGCAATATGTCTGTTGCCTGTGTGTTGTATCACAATGGAAGCGCCCATTTGCGCATGGCTACCCCCATGAGCAATGGTATAGCTTTTGGCTATGTCATGCAAAAGGGCGCTGGCTCTTACGGAGGCGACGCATAAAGTATGCCCCATATCCACGGCTTTTTGCGCAAGAACTGTGGCAAAATCTGCCACCTTTAAAGAATGGGCGCGAATATTATCCAGCATGTCATAGCAGTCCCACAAGGCAAAACACGTCTCGTCATCTGGGATAGAGGCCAAACTCGTGGCCAGATTCGTGGCCAGACTCTTGGTCGGACTTGTGGCCGGATTAGTGGCGGGATTGGTGGCGGGAATGGTCACGGCAGTGCCCATAGTAGTGCCCACGACAGTAGTTGACGCTGTGCCAAGGTCTTGCGCGCTGTCAAAGCTTAGCCAAGGTAAGGACGCTAAGGGGTGCTTTGGGTGTTGTTGTGTCATAAGTGGACTATGCCATTGTTGTGCTCATTTGCAAAGAATTTTCTAGCATAGTCGGGGCGCCCATAAAGGCCTCATAAACACAAAGGGCATGTTGTATCATTATATACAACATGCCCTCCAGACGGGAGTGTCCGGTGTGTTTTATGAGTACACCACTCAAAGAAGGTTTATAAGGCTCATTGTGACGGCAATGAGCACACCAATACATGTACATGTGCGTACACAAGCTTTATCGACGGCTTTGCTATGAACTTAAGGTGTGGGCGTAAAAAATCTATAAAAAATTTTTGAAGTCTAGAAAAAAGTTTTTCGCTAAAAAAGCTTGACTTGTGCTAAATGCTTGAATTGCCAGCGCTAGAAAATTTTTTAAAATTTCGAGAAAATCGTAGAAAAAAAGAGCTCATTAGCTATCTTGCTGTGGATAAGTTGAAAAAAAATATATGCAAGAGAAATATTTTTCAAAAAAAAATCCTTGTAGACAAAGGATATTGGGAGTGAGGAAAAATCATTAACAATATTTTTTTACTATGATTTTGGATTGTTATATATGGTGCTGCCCATATCTCTCTTGGGGGAAAAGTTAAAGCTAAACTTGGATAAATTGCCATTGCTGAGATGTTCATCTTTTTGCTAGAAACGCCTCATGACAACGAAATGGGAAATAGTTTGCGAGAACCTACAGAAAACGCTTAAATCTGGCGATTATAAAGTATGGATTTCACCTCTTACAGCACATATAGAGGGAAATACCGTTAAAGTTTTTACTGCCAGTGCTTATGTGTCTTCATGGCTTGAACGCCATTTTTCTGTAGCTATTCGCTTAGCCTGTGCCAAGGCTTTAGATGTGAGTGAAGATGCTGTAGAGCTCTCTTTTTGTTTACGTGAAAAAGAGAAAGCTGCTGAAGCTACTTCATCATCTCAAGCTGTACGCCGCGCTTGCCTTGTGGAGGGGATGAGCCCTGCCACAAGACGCGTAAGCACCTCTGCGCGTGCTGTGCCTTCTGCCCCTTCTGCACTGGAAACAGGCTCTTATTCTCCTGCTACACACGCAACGGCACTGACTACGGCGCAGGGAACACCCTTGGGCACAGTGCAAGGGCAGCATATGCAAGTGGCCCTTCCCCTAGCTGCGCAAAGCCCCCTTACTCGTGTACGTTGGCGTTATGATTTTAACGACTTTGTGGTAGGCCCCACCAATTCCGTGGCCGCCGCCGCCGCCCAAGATATTTGCCGCGCTTCTTCTTCCATAGAAACATTATTTGTAAGCGCCACTTCCGGCCTTGGTAAAACGCATCTTATTCACGCCATTGGTCAAAGCATGGCCAAGGTCAATGGGCATGCGCGTGTGGGCTACTTAACCGCTGAAGATTTCACTTCGCACTTTGTGCGTGCCAGCCGCAACAGCCATATGGATGAATTTAAATCTTCCTTGCGTGGCCTCGATGTGCTCTTATTAGAAGATGTGCACCTTTTCCAAGGCAAGGAAAAGACTCAAAATGAAGCTTTAGCCACCATTAAGTCCTTGCAAGCCCAAGGCAGCCGTGTGGTGCTTACGTCTTCCTTTAGCCCTAAAGAGCTGAAAAATGTGGATAGCCAGCTGGTTTCACATTTTTGTGCCGGCATGCTCGCGCAAATTGATAAGCCCACACAAGATATGTGCCGCTCCATTTTGCATCATAAAGCGCATAGCCAAAATGTGCAATTGCCAAGCTCTGTCATTGATTTATTGGTAGATCACTTACATGACGATGTGCGCCAATTGGAAAGCTGTTTGCGCAATGTTATTTTTACTTCGCAGCATTTGCACCGTGATATTAGCCTTGAGCTGGCTATGGATGTGCTGGGGCAATTTATGCCCATGGCTTCCATCTTAGATATGGAACGCATTATCGCCTTGGTATGTGCTTCCTTTGCGGTAAGTGAAAAGCAGGTCACCTCCAAAAGCCGCCGCAAAGAATATGTGCTGGCGCGAGATACCATCTATTATTTAGCTCGTAAGCATACTTCTGCTACATTGGAAGAAATTGGCACGCGTTTGAATCGTCGCCATTCCACGGTGGTGAAGGGAATTTCTGCCATAGAAAGGCAATTGCAAAGCCAGAGTTCTTCGGGACGTCAGGTGGCCAATACCGTCGCCCTCGTCGAGCGCAACGCCTAACAGGCTGTTGAAAAGGGGCAAGCTACTGCGTCAAAATAAAAAAGCAGACCACTTATGTATGTCCGTATACACGGCGTGCCCTGCTTTTTTATTTTTCCTTGTATTTTACCCCTTTTGAACAGCCTGTTGAAATATCTAGTGTTTAAGAAAGTACAAGGTTTGTATTTATAAAATTACTACAGCCTTTTTTGAGCGAAATGTGGATATTCTGTTTTAGTTGTCATTATTTGAAAAGACCTAGTGTCACGGAAACACTAGGTCTTTTTTTACAAAACTACTACAGGCTGTTCAAAAAGGAGTGGATACAAGGAAGGCGCCGTTTTTTGCGCAAGGAGCGTATTAGACATACGTGACTGCAGCAAAAAACAAGCCTGACGCCGTAGACGCTTATTTTTCAACGGCCGGTTAAAACCTAGCGTTTTTTCTCGCCCACATCCTGGAAGGAGAGAAGCACATCCTGAGCTAAGCCTTGCACCATTTCCTTTTCTGTGGGGGGTGCAGGTGGCAAAGTGCTTTCCTGTTCGTCTTGCCCTTCAAGCTCGTTTTGCTCTTCCTGTCTTTCCTGTCCATTATGTACTAAGGCTTCATATTTTTGCATGGCAGTGGCGGCGGTGGAGGCAGGTGCGTTAAGGCTCAGCATTTCTTCTTGTGCCTTTTCTAGAGCCTCTTGTTCTGCCTGCTTAGCTGCGAGGGCTTGCTGCAAGCGTTCTTCACGTTGCCGCTCTTCCTCAAGGGCAAGGGCTTCCATCTCTCTGGCTTCAATTCTTTCTTCCACCGCATGCAAAATTTCTTGAGCCAAGCCTTCATGCTCATCCATTTCTAAGGCTTCTTTGGCCAGCAATTCAGCTTCTTCTTCCTTATCCCACAGCAAATACAATTCGGCCAATTTGGCCACACTGCGCGGATGCCTGCCAAATTGCTGTAAAGCACGGTGAAAAACATGAATGGCGCCGGCAAAGTCCTCTGCATGCACATAGGCCTTAATGGCTTGGGAGTAAAATTCTTTATTCTTAGGATGCTGAGCAATGCTGTCGTGATAGACCTTAGCCGCCGTATGATACTGCTCATAATGCACGAGAGCTTGACCTATGCTTACAATGGTATGGGCTTCGTGACCGTATTCTTTGGCAGCCCTTTGCAAGAAGGAAGCCCCCGTGCCCACTTGGCCTTCTTCAATAAGGCTTAAGCCCTTTTGCAAAAGATCTTGCAAACGTTCTCTTTTTTCGTGATATTCTTCTTTTTTCTGGCTTTGATCGCGTAAAATTTTGGCAAATTCGCGCAAGACAGTGGCAAGCGCCCCTTCCTTGGCATATTGATATTCAATGACAGTCGCCGCATTGTCATTGCCAAGTAAGGCTTGTAAGCTAGGGTGAGCCACTATGCGCGCCAGCATGGCATTGATATGTTTTTCCACAATGCTGACGCTGGAAATATGTTGCGAGCTTATATGACGCAAAGCCATGGCAACGCTTTCTAAAGCCATGGGCACGTCATTTTTTTGTAAATAACCTTCAGCTCTGGCCAAATCGTAGCGAATATCCTTGGGTATGCTCATGGACAAGTCCTTTATTTCCAAAATTGTTGGGCTTGGGGGCGCATTTTTTCTAAAATTTCTTGGGCTGCTTCCGGCATAAGGCCGTAGAGAGATTTGCTGGCCAGCCAGCGCTCACGCAAATAAGAAGAGCTAATATCAAGACGCGGTATGGGCAAGTAAAACACACGCCTTTCTTGCCCTTCTAAGGTGATATGCGCCGTAAGGCAAGGGCTTTGGTGAAAGGTGGCCTGCGGCCAATGCTGCTTCACTGTACGCATAAAGAGTTCTTTATCGCCATCACCGCGCGGCACCACACCAATATCGGCTAAGAGCGGCAGTTCTAGGCCTCTATACCAATAAGGCAAGTCTAAAAGATTTTCTATGCCTTCCATAAAAAGATGCTGCTGCTCAGGGAATTTTTGTGCGTATCTTTCCAGCGTGTGCCATGTATAGGAGGTGCCTTGCAGCTCTGCCTCCATGGCGCTTACCATAAGGCCTTGTAGGGGCTCGCAAGCTGCTGCAAGCATGTCATAGCGTAAATCAAAGGGCAAGAGGGCGTGAGGGTCTTTATGGGCAGGGGTAGCGCAGGGGATAAGCTCCACATGATCCAAGGTATAGGGCAAATCTGTATATTCCAAAGCCTCAATGGCTAGGCGTATATGCCCCACATGCACAGGATTAAAAGAGCCGCCAAATAAACCAACATACTTCATGGCATGCCTACCATTTGACGCTGTGCGGAGGCACAGTTTGCACAAAGCCTCCTTCTTGCTGCGCTGTGAGATTAGCAATTTTTTCTTCGGCGCGTGCTAGGGCTCTTTCCAATTGCGTGATGCTTTTTTGTTGCTCTTGCAAGGCTTCATCGAGATCTTTGAGAAGCTTTTCCTGAAAGTACAGACCTTCTTCCAGAAGGGCCAGTCGTTGGTCGTGGTCAGCCATGTTTTTTCCTCGCAGGGCTTGAAGATTGTTTTTTGTGTTGCCCATGGGCGGCCTTGGGCTTTTTATGGCCATGCTCTTTATATTCTTTGTGGTCTTGGCGTTCTTGATAGCCTTGACGACTTTGACGTTCTTGTCCGCTTCGCCCGGCTTGCCCGCTTCGCCCGGCACCTTTAACAGGGGGGCGTCCCAATTCCGGCAAAAGAATACGATGCTGGCGCAAGCGTTCGGCATCGCTTCGTGCCACATAAATGGGCTCTTTCTGCGTATCAAGGCCGGTGTAGAACATGGCCGTGGCCACAGTGCCGGGGGTGGGAATAAAGCATTGTACTTGCTGCGGTTTCCAATTTCTTTGTGCTAGCCATTGCGCCAAGGCCTGCATATGGCCATTGGTACAGCCGGGATAGGCGCTCATAAGATAGGGCACTATATATTGCTCGCGCCCCACTTTGCGGCAATGGGCTTGAAAGGAGGCCAAAAAACTTTCGAAAACTTCAAGGGGGGGCTTGCGCATAAGGTCGAGCACATCGCCTTCGCTATGCTCGGGGGCAATTTTTAGCTGGCCGCCGGTAAATTCTTCGGTATAGGCATGCACAGCATGAGGCTCATCCATGGCTATATCGGCGCGAATGCCCGAAGCCACGCGCACATGTTTGATGCCGGCAAGGTCTTTAATATCACGTAGCATGTTCACATGCTGCATTTGCGGCGTGCGGAAAAAAGGGCAGACCTTGGGATGACAGCAAGAATGGCGCACACAAGGTTTGGGGTTGGTGCAGGAGCCTTGCCACATATTGGCTGTAGGGCCGCCCACGTCGGAAATACTGCCTTTAAAGCCTTTTTTGCGCGCCATGGTAGCGGCTTCGTCTAGCAACGAGTTGGCGGAGCGTGAAGAAAGGCGCCGTCCTTGGTGTAAGGCCAAGGAGCAAAAGGCACAGCCGCCGCCGCAACCGCGATGGGAGGTGATGCTGGTGCGTAGCATTTCTTCGGCAGGTATGGGCGCCTTATAACTGGGATGCGCCGCACGTTGAAAGGGCAGAGCGTACAGGTTGTCCATTTCTTGGCTTGTGAGCGGCGCCGCCGGAGGGGCTATGAGCAATTGGCGTGAGCCAAAATCTTGCTGTATGTGTTCTGTGCCGCTGTGCACATGTTTTTCCAAGGCCAAGGTGGCGTCCATAAGTAAGGAGGCCTCAGCCAGCATTTCTTCATGGCTGGGAAGCTGGGTATAACTATGGTCATAGTCCATTTCTTCCACTTTTTGCATCCAAGCAGTGCCTTTAATATATTCTAAAGGCAGTCCCGCTTCGCAATGGCGTGCAATGTCCAGCACAGCGCGCTCGCCCATGCCATATACCAACACATGCGCTTTGGCATCTAATAAAAGGGAGCGGCGTAAAGAGTCTGACCAAAAATCGTAATGCGTAAAGCGGCGCAAGGAGGCTTCTATGCCGCCCAGCACCAAGGGCACACCGGGAAAAGCACGACGCGCCAAATTGGCATAAATAATACTGGCTCTATTGGGGCGCGCACCGGCCTTGCCGCCGGGGGTGTAGCTGTCTTCAGAGCGCTTTTTGCGAAAAGCCGTATAGTGCGCCAATTGCGAATCCAAGGCGCCGGCCGTAATGCCCACATACAGTCGCGGCGTGCCCATGCAAGAAATATCTGTAATGTCTTGCCATTGCGGCTGTGCGCATATGCCCACCTTATAGCCATGAGCTACCAGCCAGCGCCCCAATAAGGCCACGCCAAAGGCAGGATGATCCACATAGGCATCGCCGGTAATAAATAAAATATCCAAGGAATCCCAGCCAAGGCTGTGCATTTCTTCCTTAGTCATGGGAAGGAATGGAGGTTGAGGCAGGAAGGGGGGCTGGGTAGGGGTTGGGCGTGTCATAGGCAAAACCTTATTAGAAGTGTGGCCTCCCTGTTCTGAGCGGGGCCCTGAGCAAGCCCATGGGCAGAGAGGCCGAAAAAGATTTAATCTTTTTTAGGCGGGGTAATGATAAGATTAGGCTTACTCTTGGGTGTGGCTTGTTCTTCTTTCATGCCCTGCATGTGATCGCTTTGAAAGGTCATCCACTCTTCAAGGGAAATACCGTCCTTGCTATCCTTATCAATAATACCAAAAACCGCGTCGGTCATTTGTGGATAAGCGGCCTTAAATTCTTCAGCATTGACGCTTTTATCGCCATTGCTGTCCATTTTGGTGAATTTTTCTGTGGCATTGTTCATGCCTTGGGAAGCCTTGCCGGGCGCTTTGCCTTCCATGCCGGGCATGGCCCAGGCAGATATTGTTAAGGCAGAAGTGGCAAGCAAAGTAAGACACGCTGTGGTATACAATATTTTTTTCATAATTATTCCTTATATTGCAGCAACCATGGGCGAATTTAGAAAAATCTAGATGGGCTGCGTTCTGCATTCATACGGCATGCACCTTACCTTGTAAAGCACTGGGTTTTGGCCTTAGCGGCCTAGTGGAAAACGCAATGGCTAAAAACACGTCTGACGACGCAATGTACTCTTTTTCAACGGCCTGTTAATTCAGCAGCATTTTCATATGCGCATAAGCCTTACTAGTGGCCATGCGTCCGCGCGAAGTACGTTTTAAAAAGCCGCATTGAATGAGATAAGGCTCGTAAATATCTTCAATGGTACGTACTTCTTCTGAGCAAGCCACGGCAAGGGTTTTAATACCCACAGGGCCGCCATCGTAAATTTTAATAAGCACTTCCAAAAGCTTTCTATCCATCTGGTCAAGGCCGTGTTTATCCACATCCATGCGCTGCATGGCGGCGGCGGCTTGCGGTTCGGTAATGCCTTGTTCCCCTTGTACCAAGGCAAAATCGCGCACACGGCGCAAAAGCCTGTTGGCAATACGCGGGGTACCGCGCGAGCGGCGGCCAATTTCCAAAGCGCCGCCAGCATCTATGGCAATGCCCAAAATCTTGGCTGTGCGGCTCACAATACGCGCCAGCTCTTCGGGGCTGTAAAATTCTAACCTTGTGACTATGCCAAAACGGTCACGCAAGGGAGAGGACAACATGCCCATGCGCGTGGTGGCGCCCACAAGGGTAAAGGGCTCAAGGTCAATCTTTACGGTGCGGGCGGCAGGGCCTTGGCCTATGATAAGGTCGAGCTTAAAATCTTCCATGGCCGGATACAGCACTTCTTCTACTGTAATGGGCATGCGGTGAATTTCATCTACAAAAAGAATATCGTGGCGCGATAAATTGGTAAGAATGGCGGCAAGGTCGCCGCTACGCTCCAGCACAGGGCCGGAAGTGCACACAATATTCACGCCCATTTCCGCGGCAATAATTTGCGCTAAAGTGGTTTTTCCAAGGCCGGGATTACCGCAAAAAAGCGTATGATCCAGCGCTTTATGGCGCTCTTTAGCTGCATCAAGATACACGCGCATATTGGCGCGCAATTCCTCTTGGCCTATGAAATCATCCAGCGAGCGCGGGCGAACGGATTCATCGGCGCCGCTGCGCAGGGCATCGTCATTTTGCATAAGGGAAGAGGCCGGGGGTGTGCTCATTATTTGGCTCCTGCTTTGGCAAGGGCTTTGAGTACAGCGCGTAAAGCACCGGAAACATCAAGGTCAGGCTCTTCTTGCAAAATGCTACGAGCCAGCGGCGCCGTTTCTTCTTCGCTGTAACCAAGATTGCTGAGGCCGTCTAGCACATCGCGCAAAATGGAACCGGCAGAAGGGGCGGCGCCGGCAAAACTGGGCACGCTATCCACTTTTAGCTTATATTTGAGCTCTAAGAAAATATGCTGCCCTGTTTTTTTACCAATGCCGGAAACGCGGGTAAGGGCTACCATGTCATCTTCCAGCACCATGCGGCGTAAGTCGTCGGGGCGATATAGGGATAAAATAGCTAAGGCTGTTCTTGCGCCTACCTTAGATATGCTGACGAGAATTTCAAAGGTTTGGCGCTCGTCCCATGTTTCAAAGCCAAAAAGTTCTTGGGCATCTTCGCGTACTTGAAAGCTGGTGTAAAAGGTGACAAATTCTCCCTTGGCCGGCAAATGGCTTAAGGTGTGATTGGGCAAGCCCACAGCATAGCCAAGGCCGCTGTCGGTGACAATAAGGCAATTATTGCCCCACAATTCGCCAATTCTTCCTTCTATACGCGCTATCATGCTATCCTCCGATGGAAACCATTTTTTTCTGCGCCACAGCTTGCGCTTGCTTGGCTTTCAATAAGGCTTCGCCTAGGGGTTTATCCTTAATGGCTTTTTCAAAAATGCTGCAAATTTCTTCTTCTATTTCTTCTTGTCCTTTTTCTACAGCGTGCTCGCTGTCCTTGCGTAAAATATGGCGCAAATCATATTCTGTATCGGCAAAAAGACAGGTGCGTAATTGCCCGTCCGATGTCACGCGCATTCTATTGCACGAATGACAAAAATGATTGGACAGGGCAGAAATAATCCCCAATCTGCCTTGGCCTTCTGGCAAGGTATACATACGAGCAGGGCCATGATGGTTGGTCTTATGCTCTTGCTCTGATTGTGAAGCATCCATAGCCTCTAAGGTGGCAAAATTTCCGGCTCTGTAAAGAATCTCATCGGCCGGCAAATACAGCTCTTTCGACCATTTTGTGTCTTCTCCCATGGGCATAAATTCTATAAAGCGCACATCCACACGATTTTTGAGGGCAAAGGAAACAAAATCTTCCATTTCCACATCGCTGACGCCGCGCATGGCCACCGCATTGATTTTTACGCCTATATTTGCTGCCAAAAGATCCTTGATGGTAAGTAGTACTTCTTCTAGCATGTCCTTGCCGGTAATGCGGGCAAAGGATTCTTTATTAAAAGAATCCAGCGAAATATTTATGGCCTTAATGCCTAAAGCCTGTAATTGCGGCACATGGGGGCGCACCAGAGTTCCATTGGTGGTAATGCGTAAATCCACCTGCGGATACTTGGTGCGTACCGTGTGAACAAAATCCATAAAGCCTCTGCGCACAAAGGGCTCACCGCCGGTGAGGCGGATTTTTTGTATGCCCATACGCAAAGACGCCGCCACAATGGTGAGCATTTCTTCATAGCGCAAGATGGCAGTGTGGGGGATAAAATTATCCTCCACACCACCACGGCAATATATGCATCGAAAATTACAATGATCTGTCACCGATAAGCGCAAATAGCGCGCCACACGGCCATGATCATCGGAAAGAAGGCCTTTAGTCACGCTCATACCCAGGAAGTAAAAGGGAGGATGCGCCCGACTGGCCTTGGCCTTTGGGGCAATCTTTTTGCAAGTAGCAAATTTCGCAAGCGCCCTTAAAGGGGAAGTGCGTTACCACGGCAAAGCGACGTGTAAGGCTTGGGCCATCTTCTTTATACGGCATGCCAAGTTCTTCAAGGGCGGCGCGCAAGGTATCTGTGGGGCGCGGAGCAGGGGCACAGCCGGCGCTTTCCACATCGGGCATAAGGTCATGCACGGCGGACATACACAAGGTTTGCGCTAAAGCATTGTCGGCATAGGCTTGTGAAGCAGAGTCTGCCCACGCTTCGTCTATGCTTTCTTCCACTGATTCTGGCAACCATGTGGCCAAATATTTTACCTTGCCTGTATCTATGGTATACACATTAAGCTCAGCGCTCCATTTTTCCCATAGGTTCATAAAACGCTCAAACATTTGCCCACCAATGCGTGTTTCTTGGCTGTTACGCATGATGAGTTCTAAGTCAAAATAGGGGTTTACAGTGAGTTTTTCTAAAGTATAATTGCTCATGGGTATCCTAATGTCCTTGCTAGATATTGTCTTAGGCTATTTCATCCTTATATAGATAGAAGTAGACCTTCTTTTTTGCCCCCTCTTTTTGGCGTATATGCGCCCCTACGTCAAGGGCATATGCAAAAAAGAAACTCAGTAAAGCTAAGCATAAAATGACGTATGGCAAGAATAAGGCTTGATTAAAAGCGCAGTCTTCCGTATTTCCCAAGGGGAGAGATGTTCTTTGAGTTCAGTTCTTCGTCAATATTTGCCACAAAGGTGACATATGCCCACACGCGAGCAAGTACATTCCATCGAGGCGAGAATAAATCCACGGGTGCAAATGATTTATGTAAAGCCCCCGTATACCTCGCACTTAGACGATGCTAAATTGCTTTCTGCCGATTCTGCCGAGGCCACGCAAAAAACTTTGGTCAAAGAGGCGCAATTGGCAAAGGGCATACAAGAGCATTCTCCTTTTTTGTTACATTCTTTAAGTCAAACGGCCGTTCCCGGTCAGCCGGAACAAGATACAGGTCATATTATAAGTACCAAAGGATAAGCATAAGGATAGCATATGACACATGATAAACCTTTTCCTGGGCGTATACGTTATGAATATAAAGAAGATGCCAAGGCGCAATTGCACACAGCTCATGGCGTGTGGGGAGGCATCAATCCCCATGGTGAAATTGAGCTGAATTTTTATACAGAAAGTGATAAAGCGCCGGCTTTTTCTGAGCGTTTGGTGGATGACGAAGGCAATCTTGGGCCGGAAATGGTGCCCGATGATGACGATGTGCGCAGTGTTACGCGCACCATTCACAGCAAAATTTTATTAAATCATCGTACAGCCTTGGCAGTTATGGCATGGCTGGAAGAAAAAATTGAAAGCCTTGAAATGGACGAAGCTAGCCTTTTCATGGATGATGACACAGGAATAGAGCAATAAATGCAACAAAGTTTTCATATTTTGACCTTCGGCTGTCAGATGAATGTAAATGATTCTGCATGGCTAGAACGTGCCCTTGGGCAGCGCGGCTTTGTGAAGGCCCCCTTAGATAAAGCCACGGTTGTTATCGTAAATACCTGTTCTGTGCGTGAAAAGCCGGAGCAAAAAGTATATAATACCTTGCGCAAAATTCGGCATGAAACCCGCAATACCCCAGGGGCTTTTGCCGTGGTGGCAGGCTGTGTGGCGCAGCAAATAGGCCAAGGGTTTTTTGAAAAATTTGAGCAAGTGCGCCTTGTATGTGGCGGCGATGGCTTAAAAGATATTCCTGCCAGTGTGGAAAAACTTTTTGCCCAGCCCGGCTTAAAAATTTCCTTGGTGGATTTTTCGGAAAGCTATCCCGAGCGCGATGCAGCCTTGCAGGGCAGCGCCATTTCGCCCATATCCTATGTAAATATTATGCAAGGTTGCGATAATTATTGCGCCTATTGCATTGTGCCTTATACGCGTGGGCCGCAAAAATCCCGCGCCACCGAGGCCATACTGAGCGAATGCGAAGACCTCATTGCCCATGGCACCAGAGAAATTAGTTTACTTGGGCAAAATGTGAATTCCTTTGGGCAAGATAGCAGCGGTGATGGTACTAGCTTTGCCAAGCTTTTATATAAAATTGCGGCCTTGCCGGGGCTTGAGCGCTTGCGCTTTATGACTCCGCACCCTAAAGATTTTTCAGCGGAAGTGATACGCGCCTTTGGCGAGCTGGAAAATCTTTGCCCCCATGTACATTTGCCTTTGCAGGCCGGTTCTGACGCTGTGCTGGCAGCCATGGGACGCAAATATACCAGCGAACGCTTTTTGTATTTGGTGGAAGAAATGCGCAAAGTGCGCCCTGATATAAGTTTTTCCTCCGATATTATTGTGGGCTTTCCCGGTGAAAGTGAAGAAGATTTTCTTGCAACTTTAGATATGATGGAAAAAGTGAACTTTAGAGCTTCTTTTTCTTTTTGTTATTCCGACAGACCGGGCACCAAAGCCTCTACTTTACCGGTAAAAGTGCCGCAAGAAGTGATGCTGGAGCGCTTGCACCGTTTGCAAGAAAAGCAAGATAATTTAACCGCCGCATGGTTGGCACAGCGTCCGGGGCAAAAGTCGGTATTGCTCCTAGAAGATATGAGTAAAAAGTCTGAAAGTCATGCCGGTGAAGTTTTTTGGCAGGGTCGCGACCCTCATGGTGTTACGGTGAATGTATCCTTGCCTGAGGGTGTGGGTAAATGTGGCCTTATGCTTCCTGTGAACATTACAAGCGCCAAAAGACATACTCTTATGGGCGAGCAGGCAGGTGCCCCATGGTAATTATGCGTATTCTTGGTTTAAGTGTGGATACTACAGCCAAAACCCCCATTTTGCTTTTGCAAGAAGAGGGCGATAAGCGTGTTTTGCCCATATGGATTGGCTCCATGGAAGCCATGAATATTTCATTGGCTTTAAGCGGTAAGGGGGGCTCACGCCCCTTAACCCACGATTTGGGTATTAACTTAATAGACACGCTGGGGGCACATATTGAGTCGCTAGAAATTACCAATTTTAGCGAAGGCACCTTTTATGCCGACCTTGTGGTGCGCCAAGGGGACAAAGTTTTTAGGGTAGACTGTCGCCCTTCCGATGGGGTTACCATGGCTGTGAAGCAGGGACTGCCCATTTATGTGCATCCTGAGGTTTTGGAAAATGCCTCTCACGCAGAGCAACGTCAAGACGCGGCATCCTTTCATGTGATGCGCGATGAAGAGCTGAAAACCTTTAAGGAATTCCAAGGCGAAAAAGAAGAGTCTGAGCCTACAAAGGCGCCTTCCGTCAGCGGAACCATAAAGAAAAAAGGGCCGCGTATTCAGCATGTGACCATGACCGTGCAGCCTAAAGCCCATGTGAAAACCCTTATTGAGGGTAGTAATGAAAAGCTTGAAGAACAGGATTTGGAAAAGTTGCTTAAAAACCTTGATCCGGCATCCAATACAAGAATGTAATAAAATAATAGTTTAATATCATATTGTTACTTTGTGTTTCTTCCATTTCTTTTTTTACTCGCTCTAAAGAAAAGCTGTGCTTTGGCGATAAGATGTATTAGGCGCAAGGCATAGATTTATATATATGCGTGAGTGAGCTTAAGGATGGAAAGACAATGCACGATTATGAGCAATTTCAAAAAATACATGAGTTTTTTATACAGGGAAAATCTGACCTTGCTTTGCGTCTTTTGATGCAAATGCAGGCGGATAAAATTGCTCTGCAAGATCGCGTTGATATGCTTCAAGCTCGGGTTCAGGAGTTTGAAGATATTTTGCTTTTGTCAAAGGCTTTGTACTTTGACAATGAGTTTTATTGGTTGCGCTCAGATTCCTATGCAAAAGGCCCTTATTGCCCCCATTGTTACGAGGGAGACGGCACACTTTTTCGCTTGCGTATGCAGGAGAATGCTTTATATTGTCATTGTTGCTCCTCTGTGTACGCTTTTAATGCGCATGCTGTGGGGCAAAATATACATTTACCCAAACCTCGCACAGCTACCCTTATTCCTTTTACTGCAAGGAAGACTTAATGCCGCCCCAAAGCAAAGAGCCCAAGGCGTCGCGTGCGCCTGCGGACGCTTTGACTTTAGAACAGGCGCAAGACACAATGTCCACGAAAATTGCGAGAACAGCTTCTTCTCAGCCGTCCACGCAGTCTACTCTTCCCAAGCCCCCCAAACCTTTAGGTGGGGTGTTTTCTCCTGCGGCGCAATATCCCGGCGCCAATTATGCCACTGTGCTTTCCACAAGTAAGGACGCGCCTTATGAGCCCACAGCGCCGGCTGTTAAATCCAAAGAGTTGGTAAAACATGTTGTGCGCGCTAAAAGCAGCGCCGCCAAGGCCTTGCCCCATGGCTATACTCAGGCCTTACTTTTGGTAGAAATAGAAAGCCATGCCCGGGTGGATAAAAATGCTTTGCGCGGCGCCGGTATTGACCATGTACAAGTGCTTACTTCCGGCATGTTGGCAGCACGCTTTTTAGCCATGCAGGCAGAAAAGCATGACTCAGATAAACATGATGCCACGGGTATTGATTGTATTTTTTGCACAGCGCGCCTTGCGGATATGTCGGCTTTACAATGGATGGATTTAGTGCGCCAGCATCCGCATATGGCGCGTATTCCCATGATGCTTATTAGCGGCAATACTCAAGAGGCAGAAATTTTAAGCACCATTGAAGATGGTTTTGATGGTTTGCTCATGCGCCCCTACAGTCAAGATGATGTGCGCCGTCTTTTGGGGCATGTGTATGATACCTTTCGCCCGCGTGAAGTGCCCTATGTAGAGCAAAGCCAAGCAGACTTTGCGGCCACGTTGAAGCTTTTGGAAAGTTATCAAGGGGAAGAAGCCAAGGGCGAGATGAATTTTCGTGATGGCTTGCGCCATATCAAGGAAAAATCTTGGGATGCGGCCATTCAAGCCCTTACCAAGGCTTTGTATCATAAAGATGTGAAGGGCGAAGCCGAGTATGGCCTTGCCGCCGCCTGGCAGGGTAAGAAAAATATTGAAAAGCAGCGCTATTATTTAAGCGAGGCTTGCACTACCTTTGTGCGTACCCAAAAATGGGCCAGGGCGCGTTTGGCCTATACGCAGCTTTTGCGCGTGCTACCCACGGCTGAAAATCCCTTCATTCGCTTGGCGGAAAGCCATATACGCTCACAGGAATTTAAAGAAGCCGCCGGCACCTTGGCGCTGGGGCTTGATCTTGGTAATGGGGATAGTGCGGTGACGCGTTTGGCCAAGGCTTGTCTTTTTACAGAAAATCCCCCCTTTACCTTAAAGCAAATAGAAAAAACCTTTACAGCACAGGAATTGCAAGGATTAGTGCAGGCCTTGCCGGCGGAAATGCAAAGGCTCAGCGATGCCCATGAGGCTAGTACGCAGCAATATCGTGAAGATGTGGAGCAGCTTAAAGCGCAAGCGAAGGCCATGCCTATACAGGATTCTATTTTGGCCTTGCATCAGCAGCGCCAACAAGGGCAGGGGCAAAAGGGTGCCTATGACCCTGCTAGCTATAGGGGGCATGAAGGTGATGTTTCCGGTGTTATTCCCGGCATGCCAAGCCTTATCAATGCCAAAAGAAGTACCGATGGCGTGGAGAGCATGTCTGGAGGCGTCTTGGAGCCTTTAGATGAGGAAGATATGGGCGTGGAGCTTTTTTCTGCCTTTCCGCGTTTAAATGAGATGGCCACGGTGGTGAAGGTTACGTGGAATCTTATGAAGCGCAAGGGCTAGAGTGATTATAAGAGTGGTATCTGCGAACCCTTAAAGTTTCAAAATTTAAATACACCCTTCTTTATTGCCCCTCGAACAGGGGAGAAAGGTAGGTAATGCAAAAAAAGTATTTTCGCCTTTGTCATTGCGAGCGAAGCGCGGCAATCCATATTGTGGGTGTAGTGTTGAGCTGGGGTGAATTTCGTTATGTGATACGTTTTGAGGGTTTTTGTTGTTTATTGACTTTTGCGCCCTGTATCCAAAATTTATCCTTTAAGCGCTCGCTACATCATCGGCCTAAAATTGAACGCACGTACTAAAGTACGCTCTGCCTTCAATTTTAGGCCGCTTCTTTGCGAGCGCTTAAAATCTGAAAATTTAAATACATCCCCCAAAAAGCAAGCAGTCGCGCTTTTGTTGCATAAAATTATGGCGGCTCTAGCTTTGTATCCTGTAAAAGGAGACAAAAGCGCGACGCCTCGAAGGGAACCCCCTGTCTTTCCGCTACACTGCGTTTCGCGTCATGACATCCCCCTTACAGTCCTATGGACAAGGGGGAAAGGTAAAGATTAAAACGATTCTTACCCTATTTTTTATAGAGAAATATGTGTTTACCTAAATTTTTCTTTAAGCATAATAAAAAAATCATAGCATTCCATCGAACTTTGCATGCCTACAAACAGCACTACATATCATTTAAAATCCCTGCGTAATCGTATTTAGTCGCAGATGTGCCGCGCAGGCCTACCTTGTAGGCCGAAGCCCTGAAGGGAATCCGTTGTGAGCGTGAGCGAGCAGCGAGTCCCGAAAGGATAGGCCACAGCAAGGCGAAGGTAAATAAGTGGGGGGGGCGGATTCTAAAGGCTGGCCAAAATAACGAGCTGAGCTGCAAGCCCCACAAGGCCTTTAGCCCTGCGCGGGAGCGCAAACAAGGTATAAAGTAAAGAGGAATTTCCAGACGGTGAAAGGGGGTTGCGTTACAGAGGACTAATAAAAAAAGCCGCGGTATTTTGCTCTACACAAAAACACCGCGGCCATATTTTTTTAAGACTATTCTTTTAAATATACTGCAATACCCAGCTTACCTTACCCATAATACGAGCTTGTAAGGTTTTCACCGGCAAGCGCACTTCAGGGAAGTCTTGCGCATCGCAACGCAAAATATACTGATCTTCATTGCTATCTAAGAAAACTCTTTTGATAACTAAGCCTTCATGGGGCCAGTAAAGGGCATATACCATGCCGGATACCGGCGTTTTGGCGCTTATATCCACACCCATATAGGCATCTCGCCCTATGGTGGGCTGCATATTGGGCGCTTCCATGCGCACCACATATATACCGGCTTCTGCATGGGAAAGAGGCAAGGAAATCTTACCCACTTGCGGCAAGGCTGGGTGAATATCTCCATCCTTGTAGCTGCAAGCCATGCTGTATACGGTATTGACCACGCTTTTTGAGCTGGGGTCGCCAAAGAAGGTGGCGGAAGTGGCCGCATCGGCCAAGCCCACTGCCGGCCCTTCTTGGGGCAGGTAGCCTTCTTCGGTGCGTAAGTACATGGGGCCTACGCCTTGCTTTATCCAGTCTGGATTAAGTCCAAACTTTTCAAAAAGCTTCATAACCCATTCTGCCGGAACAGAATTGCGTCTTTTAGCATCAGAAATACTGGATTGGCGTATTTCTAAAAGTTCTGCTATTTCGACTTGGGTTTTAGTGTTTGTAGCGAATTTGATTCGCTCATAAGCTTGCGGAAACGAAGACATATGCCTTCACCTCATAATTATATTAGTTAGATTTTTCCTGAAAGGGCGCCAAAATGGGGTCATCACTGGAAAGCACAATACGGCTATTTTCACGTAAGGATTTACGTAATACTTCAAGGCCTTTTTGGAAGTCATAAAACTCAGGGGACTTTCCAAAAGCATTGGCAAATATTTGCGCTGCTTCGGCATCACCGGCACCGCGAATGAGCTCTGCTTTTTTATTGGCTTCAGCTAAGATAACAGCTTTTTGGCGGTCAGCATCAGAACGGATGCGTGTGGATTCTTCCACCCCTTCCGAGCGATATTGCTTGGCCTGACGTTCACGCTCAGCACGCATACGCTCAAAAATAGCTCTTTGGTTTTCTGCCGGTAAGTCCGTACGCTTAATGCGCACGTCCACCACTTCTACGCCAAAACCGCTCATAAGCGCCGCCACACGTTTGGTCACTTCTTCCATTATTTGTGCACGCTGGGTAGATACCACTTCGGTCAGGGTATAGCCACCCACAAGGGCGCGCAATTGCGAGTATACCACGTCATCCAAACGGGCTTGAGCACCGGGAATGGTACGCATGGTACGGTAAAATTGTAAGGGGTTTTGTATGCGCCAGCGGGCATAGTTGTCGAGCACAATGGCTTTTTTATCCACAGTAAAGGCTTCGGTGGGGCGTGCGTCATAAT
>CAYJAL010000023.1:0-20966 GCA_964367875.1 uncultured Desulfovibrionaceae bacterium
CATTCCTTAGTTATTGTCCCTAACACTAAAAAATTTCTTCTTTATCCTCCGCAACCCTTTTTTCGGGGGGGGGGGGGGGGTTTGTTTTGGGGGGGGGGGGGGGGGGGCCCACCCCCCCCATGAAGCCCTTTAGAAAAAAGAATATATTTACGATAAACATTAAATGCAGGGCATAAAAGGAACCCCGCAACAACCCACAAGCGGCTAGCCAAAAACTTCCTCAAAAAGCGTCATGGCGCGCAAAATAGCGCCATCCATGTCATAGTATTGATAATCCCCCAGTCTGCCCAAAAAATGCACATTTTTAAGCATGGCGCCCTTGGCCTTATAGGCATCATACAGAGCTTGATTTTCCGCACTGGCAATGGGGTAAAAGCGCTCATTTTTCCCTACTTCAAAGGCCTCGGAATATTCTTTAGCAATGACAGTGCAGGGGGCTTTTTCTTGTAAATAATATTTATATTCATGAATGCGCGTGAAATCATAATTGCAAGGATAATTCACCACGGCATTGCTTTGCCAAAATTCGCGCTCGTGCCTTTCCAGCTCAAAGCGCAGGCTTCTATACGGTAGTACGCCTAATTCAAAATTAAAATATTCATCTATGGAGCCGGTGTAAAAAATATGCTCATACTCATTTGTGCTTTCAAGGCTGGAAAAATCACATTGAAGGCGAACGGTTATGCGTTCATGGTGCAGCATATTTTCTATGGTTTTGGTATAACCTTGCAAGGGAATGCCTTGATAAGGGTCTTGAAAATAACGCGAATCTTGGCTGATATATACAGGAACCCTAGCCGTAACGGCGCTATCAATTTCCTCCGGTCTTTGCCCCCATTGTTTGGCTGTATAATGCAAAAACACTTTTTCATACACATAGTTAGCCAAAAATTGTAAATCTGCATCCTCTTGTTGCTGAAATTCTAAGATGGGAATTTTGCTATTATAGGCAAAGTTTTCAAGTAACTTTTTCTCTAGTCTTTTGGCTAAGCTGAGGGGAAACACGTCATATAAGGTTTTAATATTAAAGGGTATAGTTGTTTCAATGCCGTCTATATTGGCCACAACTTTGTGCATATATTGATTAAAGCCTGTGAAAGCACGCAAAAAATGCCATACTTTTTTATGCTTGGTATGAAAAATATGCGAGCCATAGCTGTGCACGGTAATGCCATTTTCATCTTTATAATCATGGCTATGGCCGCCAATATGTTTTTTTTTATCTATAATTTCAATAGAATAGTTTGTGTTGTCAGCCATGAGTCTGGCTAGGGTTGCGCCGGAAAAGCCACAGCCTACTATAAGTATTTTTTTCATATTTGTGCCCTATATGTTAACGGCCTACTAAGGGTTGCGTAAAATAACTACTGGGATAATGTATAGAAAAAAGTTAAGTATTTCAAGCGCTGCTTTTTTAATGGTATACATTTCTATGCTCTTTAGGGCTAGCTTTGCAAAGAAAGCGCCCCTAAAAGATGTTTGCATTACAAAGCAAAGCACAGTATAGGTAAGAAATATAATTGTTAACAATGCCTGTTTTATACAGAGCACTTAGGAAAAATCTATGCTTACACTCGTGCTAGCTGTTGCCGGAGCACTTATTATCTCTGCCATATGCTCGCTTACAGAAACCATGCTCTATTCTGTGAGCTGGGCACATATTGAAGAATTGCGCAAAAAAGGAAAGCTCTCCGGTGAGCTTTTATTTCAAATGCGCTCACAAGTGGAAAAACCCATTGCCGCCGTGCTTACCCTAAACACTGTGGCTAATACGGCTGGCTCTGCCGTGGCCGGTGCGGCTTTTTCTTCTGTATTTGATTCTGTCTATATGGGCGTGTTTGCAGCTATTTTCACTTGCCTTGTACTTGTTTTTGGTGAAATTATCCCCAAAACTTTGGGCGTACTCTATGCCAACCCTGTTTCTACAGCTTTGGCAAGACCCCTGTATGGCATTACAAAATTGCTGACACCCATTATTTGGATGTCTACCTTTATTACTAAATTTTTCTCTCCAAGTAGCGGAGGGCCGCAAATGTCCGAAGATGATATTCGCGCGGTGACCTCCCTTTCGCGTAAGGCCGGTATGATTCAGCCCTATGCAGAAAACACCATTCGCAATGTTCTCTCCTTGGAGCGCAAACGCGTATGGGACATTATGACGCCAAGAACGGTGGTTTTTTCCCTTTCGGCAGAGCTTAGCCTGGCCGAAGCATGTAAAGCACCAAATATTTGGCATTTTAGCCGTATACCTGTCTATACTGAGGATAAAGAAGACATAGTGGGTATTGTAGAGCGGCGCACCTTGGCTAAATATATAGCTGAGGGTCAGGAGTGCAAAGGGAAGGATTGCGCTCTGTGTGATATTATGCAGCCTGTGCACTTTGTGCAAGAAAGCCAAACGCTAGATAAGCTTTTGCAGGCTTTTTTAAATGCGCGTATGCACCTTTTCGTAGTTTTGGATGAATACGGAGGTTTAGCAGGCGTCATTTCTCTTGAGGATGTATTAGAGGAAATTTTAGGACGTGAAATTGTAGATGAAAGTGATGCTGTGGCAGATTTGCGCGAGCTGGCCAAAGCCAGACGTCAGGCAGCCACATCAAAACTTAAGGGCAAGCCTGGCGCGTAGCTAGTCTTTGCTTGATATGAAGTCTTTTTCTTAGCAGGAATAATTCTTATCTTGCGAAGGGAAGAAAAATACAGTATCCCTAACTTATCTTACGTCTAGGAATTAACACTATGGCAAAAAAGAAAAAATCAACCCATGTCTATATTGTAGCCTTATTGCTTTTTTTGAGCGGTGCAGGCTATTTGGTATATTCCGGTCTTTCAGAAAATAGTATTTACTTTTTAAATGTATCAGAAGCCTTAGCGGCTGACTCTTCTAAATTGCAAGCGGCACGGCTTTTTGGCACTGTGGCAGAAGAAGATTTACACATGGCTAGCGATGGCCCCGGTGTGGATTTTCTTTTGATAGATGCTGAAAATGCTGCACAAAGCCTTAAAATTCACTATGTGGGTGCTGTTCCCGATACCTTTAAGGCCGGGGCAGAAGTTATAGTGGAAGGGGGCCTTGGCGCCGATGGCATATTTACTGCCAAGTCTTTGATGACCAAATGTCCGTCAAAGTATCAAAAAGAAAATCGTACGTAATTGTTAAAAGGGATGCCTTGTAAGAGCGCATCCTCTTTTTTGTGTTTGGGAAATGGCCTCATGTGGGGGCTTTTTTCTGCTCTTATCATATACGCACCGGAGAGTGTCTATGTATATTTTTGCTTATGCCATGTTGCTCATGGCCTTACTTATTAGCCTTGGTGGCGCAGGATTAGCTGTGTTGCAATTGTATCAAGGGCGTGCGGCGGCGCTGGCTTTTATAGAAAAAGCCCAAGCCCTTATGACCCTTGCCTTGATACTTGCTTCGGCTTTATTGCTGCATGCTCTGTATTGGAACGATTTTTCCGTGGTCTATGTGGCCAGTTATACGGATAAACTCTTACCCGTCTTTTATCGCCTTACGGCTTTTTGGGCTGGGCAGCCGGGCTCCTTGCTCTTTTGGGCTTTGTCGGTGGCGGTGGCTGGTACGGCCTTTTCCTTTACGCCTTCCTATAAGAAGCTTACCGAAGAAACACGTTTGTGGTTCTGGCTTTTCTTCTTATTAAATATGGCCTTTTTTGCCCTCTTGCTCACAGGTTGGAGCAATCCCTTTGTGCTTCAAGATCCTGCACCTCTTGATGGTCGCGGCTTAAACCCCCTCTTGCAAAACCCCGGCATGATTATTCATCCTCCCTTGCTCTTTTGGGGCTATGGCGGTTTTGTTATTCCCGGCTGTTTGGCGCTTGCGCAATGTCTTTCCGATAACGAAGAAGTGGAAGGCTCTTGGGTTATGGTGGCGCGTCCCTTTACCCTATGGGCATGGCTTTTCTTAACGGCTGGCATTATCTTGGGCGCTTGGTGGGCTTATATGGAGCTTGGCTGGGGCGGTTACTGGGCATGGGATCCGGTGGAAAATGCTTCTATTATCCCATGGCTTATGGCCACAGCTGCTTTGCATACCACCATTATTCAAGTGCGCCGCGGCAAGCTTGGGCGCGTGAATGTATTCCTTATGTCCATGACCACCATTTCCGCCTTTTTTGCCACCTACTTGGTGCGCAGCGGCGTGGTGCAATCGGTACACGCCTTTGGCGATGGCGGCGTGGGTACGCCCTTGCTTACCTTTATTCTTGCAGGCACAGCCTTATGCGCCGTGGTGGCCTATATTGGGTATAATAGCCGCCGCTCCTTGGTGGGTATTGATAGCCGCGAAGGCATGCTAGTGGTAACGGCATGGGTGCTTATTTTGCTCTCCATTGTTATTTGTCTTGGCACCTTATGGCCTATTATCAGTAAATTATGGTCGGTGCAATCGCAAGGCTTAGACGCGGCCTTCTATAATAAAGTCTGCTTGCCTCTCTTTGCGCTTATAGCTACTATTTTTGCCTTCTGCCCTTGGCTTGGCTGGAATGGCGGCGTGCGCAATATGAAAAAGCTTATGATTGTTTTGACAGTCTTTGTGCTTACGGCCATGGCCTTATGGATGACCGACTACAGACAATCCACGGCCTTTGTAGCCACGGCAGCTTCTGTGGCCGGCATGGTGTCCTTGGGGCTTTTGGTGGCAGAAAAATCCACTCGCAAGCAAGTAAATGCCTTGGCAGCCCATGGCGTACACGTGGGTCTTTTGCTTATTATTATAGGCGTGGCTTTTTCCGGCCCCTATAAAGACGAAGCCACCCTTGTGCTTAAAGAAGGGCAAAAGGGCGTGGTTGGCGACTATACTGTGGAGCTAGTGGGCATCAATGAAGGCAGTGTGAAAACCTTTGATTATTTGGAAGCAGACCTAAGAATATGGGATGCCGATGAAGATGAACAAGGTCGCTTAGCGCCGCAAATGCGCATTTATCATAATTTTAGCGGCATGAAATTCTCCGAGGCCAGCACTATCTTTAGCCTTGGCAATGAATTTTATGCTTCGCTTTTAGGTCTTGACGCATCGGGCAGAGCTTCGCTTCGCGTGAGCGTAAACCCCTTGGTGAACTGGCTTTGGGTGGGCGGCACGCTTATGTGTCTTTTCCCCATTATGGGTCTTCGCCGTAGAAAGCGTACGCATGTTCCCGATGAAGATGATGTGCCGGAAGTGGCCTCAGACATGAATAAGACAGAGCAGGGCTAAGCATGTCCGCTGTGCTGCATATAAGGCATATGTCCAAATATTTTGGGCAGCGCTGCATTTTAAAAGATGTAAGCCTAAGCATAGAGGCTGGCACCATTAACTTGCTTATGGGCGCCAATGGGGCGGGTAAATCCACCCTATTGCGCCTGATGGCCGGTTTAGCCAATGCTTCCATGGGTGAGGTGGAGCTTTTATTGGATGCAAAAGAAGTGGGCTATTTAGGCCACGCTACTTTTATTTATCCTGCATTGACAGCGCGAGAAAATTTGTCTTTTTGGGCACAGATGTACGGCTTACCTAAAGTACAAAGAAGCGATGCAAGCTTGGACTCTGTACTGGCCACGGTGGATCTTCTCCCCTTTGCAGATGAAAGAGCCGGCGTTTTTTCACGCGGTATGGCACAGCGTCTTAATTTGGCGCGTGTGCTTTTATTGCAACCGCGGCTATGGCTTTTTGATGAGCCTAGCACTGGCCTTGATGTGCGCTCGGCGGCAATGCTACGCGCTGAGGTACAAAAGGCCAAGGAAGGCGGCGCCGCCATTGTTTGGATTAGCCATGATGCCCATAGCGATGCGGCCATGGCAGACAGTATATGGCATGTGGAAAAAGGGCGCGTAAGTAAAAAAGATAAGGCGGAACTGGCATGTTAAAGGCTATTTTTGCTTTAATTCAAAAAGATATACGCTTGGCACGAGGCCTTGGCTTGATTCAAGCCCTCTTGCTGGGTTTACTCTTGCTCTTTGTGTTTAGCCTCTCGCAAGAGGTGGGCAGCGTGCTTTCGCCTCAAGGGGCGGCGGCCATATTTTGGCTAGCTTCGGCCTTTTGTCAGGTGCTGGTCTTTAATATGCTTTACGGCATAGAAGAAGTGAATAATGCTCGCGAAGGGCTTTTGCTTATGCCACAGCCTCTGTATGTGGTGTGGATAGCCAAGGGCGTCAGCGGATTAGTGCTTTTGCTCACGGCGCAGGCGGTATTTTTACCGGCTTCCATAGTGTTTTTGGGGCAAAGCATTTCTTCTGCATGGCCCACGGCATTGCTTATGATTGTATTGGTAGATGTGGGCATGGCGGCTTCGGGCTCGCTGCTGGGGGCATTGTCCCAAGGGCAAGCGGCGCGAGAATCCTTGCTCAGTATCATTGTCTTTCCCCTCTTGGTACCTTTGCTTTTGGCAGGTATTCGCGTGGGGGCGGCAGGCTTTTCTGAAACCTTGCTGGAAGGCATGGGAGACTGGATAGGTGTGGCACTGGCCTTTGACGCGCTTTTTTTGGGCGCAGGGCTGCTGCTTTTTGACTATATTTACGCAGGGGAGGACTAAATGCCCCTTATTTCAATGTTAGCCCTTTTGGGCGCTGTGGGTATGGCCATAAGCCAATGGTGTATTTTTTTCTATGCGCCCATAGAAGCCCATATGGGTTTGGTGCAAAAGATTTTTTACATCCATTTGCCTGTGGCTTGGTGGGGCTTCATGAGCTTTTTCGTGGTTTTTGTGGCTTCCATTGCCTACTTAAAAACACGTAAAGCCCATTGGGACGCCCTAGCTAAAGCCGCCGCAGAGGTGGGCGTACTTTGCGCCACCTTGGCCTTGATTACCGGCTCCATTTGGGCGCGTCACTCTTGGGGCGTGTGGTGGACATGGGATCCACGTTTAACCACGGCTCTTATTATGTGCTTTGTGTACACAGGCTATTTGGTTTTACGTGGCCTTGATATGCCGGCGGGGCGTAATGCCAATATTCGCGCCGTGGTGGGCATTGTGGCCTTTATAGATGTGCCTTTGGTCTTTTTATCGGCCAGGTTATGGCGCTCTATACATCCGGCAGTTTTTGCCTCCAAGGGCGGCGGTTTGGATGCACAGATGTTAACAACTTTATTGGTATGCCTTGGCACCTTTGGCCTTATTTGGCTGGCCTTGGTACTTTTTAGGAAAGCGCAATTGGAACAGCAAGCCGCTTTGGAAGAGCTGTCCATGATGCAAAGAGAAGAATTTTAAAACAGCCTTTTTTACAAAGGAGAAATATATGCAAAGTATAACGTGGCTTTTTATGGCCAATGTGGCCGTTTGGGCAGGGCTGGGAGCCTATGTCGCTTATTTGGCTCTGGGGCAAAAAGCCTTGAAAAAACGTATAGCCATGTTGGAGGGGCATCGTCATGTATGAGTTAGCTTCTTCACGCAAAATAGTATTAGCTTTTATAAGCGTGGCTCTTCTGTGTATGTTGGGTGTATCGCTTATGCAGCGCCTTGCCGGTGAGCCCTTGGTGATACAAGGTGCTGCTTCTGGCGGTAATTCTGGCGCTTCCATGCCCGCCGATGATCCCATGGCGGCCATGATGTCTGAAATTGGCAAGCATATGGAAGAGCTGAAAGAAGATCCACAGAACTTTGACCTCTTGGTACATACGGCAGATTTATTGGTACAAAGCCAGCAATGGGAGTCGGCCGAATCTTTCTTACGTCGTGCCATTGCCCTAGATGCCAGCAAGGCTCAGCCGCATTATCTCTTGGGCATTGCCCTGCATAATGCAGAAAAACACGCTGAAGCCGCGGCCTCCTTAGAAAAAGTCATTGCCATAAATAATGATCCTTCGGCGCGCTATAGCCTTGGTGTGCTGTATGCTTATTATTTAGACGATGTAAGCCGTGCGCAAGAGCATTGGGAAAAAGCTTTGACCGAGACCGCCATGGCGCCGGAATTGCGCGTGGCCATTGAAGATGAGCTGAAAAAGATAGCAGAATTGAAAAAATAATATAGTATAAGACGAGATAGTTATGACACAGAAAAGAAGAAGCGCTGCGCCTTCCGGCCAAAATAGCGCAGAAAGTTCCATGGTTCGACGCAGTACCCTTTATGTATCTGTGGTGGCAGCCTTACTTTTTGGCCTTTATATGGGAACACTTATTCCCACTTTGACAGGTAGCGCTGGCGGTAGCGGTAGTAGCGGCGTAGCCCAAGAGCAAAGCGCCGCAGATAGCCAAGCCGATGCCAAGCATATAGCCGATGCCGAAGCCGCAACGCGGGAAAATCCTAAAGATGCCAATGCCTGGATACATTTGGGCAATTTGTACTTTGATGCACAAATGCCGGAAAAATCCGTCATGGCCTATACAAAAGCATTGGAAATAAATCCAAGTAATGCTAACGTGTTGACAGATAGAGGCACCATGTATCGCCTTTTGAAAAAATTTGATTTGGCTTTAGCGTCTTACCGTCAAGCCAGTCAGGTAGATCCAAGCCATGAAAATTCGCTTTTTAATGCCGGCGTGGTCTTATATTTTGACCTTAATCGCAAGGCTGAAGCTAAGGAAACATGGCAACAATTGGTGCGTATAAATCCCAATGCCAAGGCGCCGGATGGGCAAAGCGTCAAGGATATGCTGGGAAGTATGTAGCTGTATTATAGATAATTAAAATGTAATCGCCCTCAGAGATGTATGCCTATTCTGAGGGCGATTTTACTATACTGACTTTGCTTTGTTGTCATGCGTAGGAGGGAAAAATGATAAAGAAAAGAGCACACAATCAAAATAAAAATATGGCTCCATGGATTTTTGGGGTAGTTTTTCTTTTTTGTTCTTTTGTACACCTTGGCTTGCACACGCCTGCGGCTCAGGCTGTCAATGCCGTTCCTGCCCATGCCACCCAAGAGAGTCTTTCTCTAGCGCCGTATTTAGAAGTGTATGAAGATACCACCGGTGCCCTGCAAATTGAAGATATTCAGCAGCCTCAAATACAAAGCAAGTTCAGACCTTTTAACATGGGGCATATATACGCTGCCGGAGGCAATCTTTGGCTGCGTTTTACCTTGGCCGGCAATGATGGCGGCGTGGGTAAAAGCACCAGCGGCTATTTGCTGGACATGGGCCATGATATAGCTCCCTTTACCCAGCTTTTTGTACCCACCAGAAATGTAACTTTGCGCTCCATTGATTGGCAAAAATACAGCCCCACCATGAGCGGTGTTTTTCTTATGCCGGAGCAGCAAAATGTAAGCCTTACCGTATATGTGCGCGTGGACGCTGTGCCCAGTTTATGGTTTTCCCCCATGTTACGCACGCCGCATAATGCCGCAACATCTTTAGAGCTTATGGCCAAACCCATGGCCATTATGGCTTTGGGCATAGTGATGATTTTATGCCTTTTGCGTGGCTTTACCGATAAAGGCCAATGGCGTTACTGGGCAGCACTCTATACCTTTATGGCTTTATTACATGCCATTATGGGTGTGCCTGCGGGCTATTCCTTATCCATGGGAGATTTAGCTTCGGTATTAGCCCCCGGTGTGGCGCTTATTCTCCTGCCCCATGTGGCGCGGCATGTGATGAATACGCCGCAAAAATCGCGCACCATAGATGTGCAATATATGTTATTCAGCTTGGTGGGCGCCTTGGTGGCATTGCTGCCCTTGGTGCCGGGTTTTGGGTGGCTCTTGCATTATATGGAACTGTGGCCCTTGCTTACTCTGTGCTTTGTGCCCACCACCTTGGCTGCGTGGATGAGCGGCTTTGAAGGCTCGCGTCGCTTTTTATTTTCCTGCCTCTTGCCTCCCCTTGGGGTGGCCGTGGCGCTTCTTGGTCTCTTGCCGCCTGTGGGTTTTGCCATGTTCTCTGTGGCCATGCTCAGCGCCTTGCCTTTGTGGGGCGTGGCTTTAGGATCCTTACTTATGGCCGGTACTGCCAGTCCTTCTCATGTGCGCGAGGCGCAAGAAAGCAGCGTGGAAACCACCTTGCCCACCTTGGAAAGCCTTGTGCAAAGTGACCCCAATTTACGCTTGGTACCGGTGGAGGAAGCCCAAAGCGTGGAACCGGAGCCGGAAACTGTGGAAAATGAAGGCCCCAAACGTGCCATTTCTAAGCTGGAAGAACAATTACGCTGGCCGGTGGAGCAACTAAGCCGCCATATGGCTACCTTAGAAGAATGTGCTTTGCCTGTGAGTGCCCGTGAGGCCTTGGGGGAACTTTCGCAAGCATCGCGCGATATTACGGCTATTTTACACGCTCCTGCCAAGGAACGTATGAATATACCCACCATGGCCGGCATTGAAGAATATGTTTTTGATTTGCAATCCTTATTGCGTCAGGCACATGATTGTGTATCCCCGGTGGCCGATAAGAAAAATATAGCCCTTTCTTGGTTTATGCCGCCCCACTTGGCGCAATGCTATAAAGGTGACGCCCTGCAATTGCTGTATGTATTACGCTTGTTGCTGGAAAGTTCCGTACGCGCCACCCATAGAGGTGCGGTGCAATTGGCCGTGCGCAGCGTGCCGGAAAGCGTAAACCCGGGGCATTTGCTCTTTACCGTTACCGATACAGGCACAGGCAAACCGCCGCAAGAACGTAGTGTAACGGCTCTTGCCAGAGCGTGGGAGCTTTCTGCCTCGTATCGCGGCTTTTTGGGCGTGGAAAGCAATGCTCATGGCGCTACCATTTCCTTTACCGTGCATTGCGAGGTAAGCACCGGCGCCGATAGGGAAGTGGTGCAAAGCTCTGTGCGTGAAGTGCCTAAGCAGGCGGTTATTTTGGTTTCAGATATTGCCGATGATAGGCAAATGTGGGCATTTTTCTTGGAGAAAATGACGCATCCCCATAATGTACAGGGATCTTCATCAGAGCAAGACCAAGATACGCTTTATGCTGTTATGGAAGCGCGCACCATGGAAGAAGCTCAAGAATTGTATAAAGAACATGGGGCGGCTTTGCTTATTTATGATGCGCGCATGCCCATGGCTTCCTTAGAGCAAGGTTTGCGTGCCCTCTATGCCACCAGTCAAAAAAATGCCAAGGAATTTCCTTTGTGCATGGCCATGTATGCGCCGGAAAATGTGCAAATAGAGGAAAGCGAAGGGCAAGAAAGCAGCTCGGTGGAAGATGTGTACCGCGCTTTGGGCTTTGCCCACGCCTTGGCCTTGCCTGTAACCAAGCAGCGCTTGTATGATGAAGTGCAGCTTTTGCTCAATGGGGATGAGGTGCAAAAACCCGAAGGCCCGCAATGCAGAGCCTTTATGGATATTCAAGAGCAAAGCCTTGAAGAAGCAGAAGAAATTATTGATACAGGTATACCCATTTTAGATTTGCATGGTGAGTCGCAAGACGCCGCCCATGATTCTGGCCAAAATTCCAGCATGCCTCCCTTGGCGGATATGTTTAGCCAAGCTTCAGCTCCAGCAGAAAATTATGAAGGCAAGGCTTCTTTAAGCGAGGCTATTTTGCTGGGAGATGAAGCGCCGCAAGCTTTTTCGGAGCAAGAAGCCATTTCTGTGGTAAAGGCCATGGAAGCTGAAATTGAAGAAGTTTTGGCAGCTCAGCAATTACTTTCTGAGCAAAGAAATACCTACTCTGCGGAAGAAGAAAGCATTATTGATGATTTGTTGCAAAGTGCCGAGGCCTCTGTGGTGGCAGAAAATCATACTACCTTTAGCCGCCCGGCCCCTGCAGAAGATAAAAGCAATGCCGCTTACCTTACTTCCCTATTAGATATGGGAGACATGGGCGACGGCGCCGAAGAAGAGCCTGCACCAACTATCCCTCCTGTCGTGCCCCCTGTCGTATCCCCTGTGGTGCCTAGTAAGGATTCATTGCGTCCTCAAGCTCTTACCAAGCCCAAGGGCACAGTACCTTATGAGCCACGTGCTGTGGATTTTGGCTCCGGTGAAGTGGGCGAGCCCATGCCTGTGGGCAGCACTCTTTTGAATCATAAGGAAGGGCAAGTTTCCGCTGCTCCCATATTTGCGGCGCCTTCGCAAGCAGAGCTTAATGAAGAAGTGGAAGCGGCCACACAGCAATTACGCGCCGCTGTTTTGCAAGAAAAAAAGACCCCTGCTTCCGCTAAAAAAACTACAAATTTTGCCGACAGCTTTACTGATGATTGGGTGGGTGAGCCCATGCCCATTGCCACGCAGGTAAGCGAAGAAAAGCAAAAGGGCGTGCATGAGGAAGATGATCCTTTAAGCATGACCCCCTTGGGTGCCAAGGCTGAGGGACAATTGCCGGATTTACATTTCCATCGCGATGAAGATGCTGAAAAACGCGGTCGCCAAGAGCTGAGCACCCTTCAGAAATATATGAATAAGTTGATGGGACGCTCTGATAAAAAAGAGCCGGCTAAGGCAGAAATGGCCGACACATTTTTGCCACCTTTAAGCGAAGTGGGCGAGCCTATGCCTGTGGTTAAAAATGAAGCCCAGCCCCAAGCCCAAGCAGATGCGCAAGAAGCAGCTTCTCTAAGTTCTTTAAGTCCTATGGAAGAAAGCATGGCCTTTATAAAGGAATTTGCTCAAGAAAATTCCCCAAAAAGTGCCGGGCAAATGCAAGAAGAAGCCCCTCAAAAGTCTGAGCCTTTGCAAAAAATGCAAGAAGTAGTAGAAGTTCAAGATCTAAAAGAAGAGCCAAGCTTTGAGCCGGACTTTGAGTTAGAAACCAACGAGCAAGCAGAAGAAGAGGCCTTCTTATTTGGCGATATGCCAGAAGATCAAGGCGCCCTTGTGGATGTGGTGGTAGATTCCATGCAGGAACCGCCCATGCAACAAGAGTCTGCGGCACAGGAGCAAATAAATAAACCTGCTCGCGCATCCTCTCCTTTTGACTGGGTCAAGGAGGAATCGAAAGAAGAGCCACAACAAGAAGCGCAACCTGAGCCGCAGCAGGAACATGGCGCAGCGCCTAGCGTTACGGCCTATGCGCCTACTTTGGGGCATACTGAGCCGGCTGAGCAAGCCGAACAGGTGGAATTGAGCCCCATAGAGCAGCTGGTGGTGGACTTGGACGGCTTGTTGGCACAGGCTCATGTTCAATTAGCCAAAGGGCGCTTGCATGAGGTAGAAGCCTCTGCCGCGGCCATGGCCAACAGCGCTGAGGCCTTTGGCTTGCGTACCTTGGGGCGTTTGTCGCGTACGGTGGAAGCCGCTGCCAAGGCGCAGGATGTCAACGCACTACAAGATTTATTGCCGGAATTGGATATGAGTGTGCAGAGGAATAAGGCGGCCTTAAAGGTTTAATAGGCTGTTGAAAAAGTAGCGTCTACTGCGTCAGACTTGTTTTTTGCTCCAGTTACGTATGTCTAATACGCTCCTTGCGCAAAAAACTGCGTCTTTCTTGTATCCACTACTTTTTGAACAACCTGTAATGGTTTTGAAAAAATAGATGTTTTTTGAGAGAAAAGAGTAACTAAGAGGCTGGTGCGTAAGGGGTATATAGCGTAACAATCTATTCTCTTATACGTTTTCTTTTAGGCTGTTCAAAAAGGGCTGGATGCGAGGCAAGCGAAGCTTTTTACGGAAGGAGTCCGACCCAAAGGGCGCCAAAGGCGTTTGCGTTTGCGAGGTACGAGTAATTACGCAAATCGAGAGCAACGCGTATAAATTAATACTCGACTGAAGTAAAAAGCAAGCTTAACGAAGCAGACGGTTCTTTTTCAGCAGCCTGTTAAGTGAAAGAAAAAGGCGCGGGTAATAACTATGGAATGGAATTGGTTACAATTTTTAGAGCTAAAACCCCTTACTTTTGCCTATATTATAGCCTGGTTTGCCGTGGGGCATCTTTTACTTAAAAAGACCAACCCTCGTTCAGCTTTGGCATGGGTTGTGGCCATTCTCTTTTTGCCTTGGCTTGGGGTTATACTCTACGGCATTTTTGGCATTGCGCGCTCAGAAAGTCGCGCCGCAGCCCTTATGCGTAAAGCAAGGCTAAAGGCTCAAAATTGTGATGCTTTTACCGAAGATATGGCATGCAAGCCCAAGCCTCAAGGCTATGTACATTCTGCCAATATGCGCAAAAAGTTTTTACCCATGAATAGCGTGGGGCGAAAGCTTACGGGAAAATCTGTCAGTGGCGGCAATGCCATTTATCCTTTATATGATGGCGATGCGGCCTATGAGGCCATGATTGAAGCCATAGAAGAAGCCGAAGATTATGTATACCTTGTAACCTATATTTTTAATGGAGGTTACATAGGGGGGCGCTTTGTTCGTGCCTTGGCAGAGGCGGCAGAGCGCGGTGTGGATGTGCGCCTTTTGGTGGATGGCATGGGTAAATATTATTCTTGGTCAAAGCCTTGGCGTCATCTTGCCACAAAAAAAGTTCAAGTGGCGGAATTTCTGCCTTTTCGCCTTTTTCCTCCCAATTTATCCATAAACTTGCGTAATCACCGCAAGGTCTTGGTGGCTGATGCTAAGGGTTTTACCGGCGGTATGAATATAGCCGATTATCATATTCGCAAGCACGAAAGCTTTGCCGTGCAAGATGTACACTTTGCCTGCTCCGGCCCCATAGTGACGCAATTGCGCGAAGCCTTTCTTTTGGATTGGGGCTTTTGCACCACCAATTATGGCGTGCCAGCAAGGGCAGAAGAAGAAATGTGTGGCGATATTTTATGCCGCATGGTGCTGGATGGGCCAGGTTCCGGTCAAGACCCCTTACACGAGCTTATTTACAGCGCCATTGGGGTAGCCAGAAAAAAAGTGTGTATTATGACGCCTTATTTTTTGCCTACCCATGAGGTGGTGGCGGCGCTCAAAGCAGCGGCCTTGCGCGGCGTTATGGTGCATATTATTTTGCCGCAAAAAAATAATTTCTTCTTTGTGCATTGGGCGGCCTTCCATTTATTGCCCACCCTGCTAGGCGATGGGGTGCGGATTTATTTTCAAAAACCGCCTTTTGCGCACACTAAGCTTTTTTTGGTGGATGATTATTATGTACAAATTGGCTCGGCCAACTTTGACGCGCGATCTTTGCGCCTAAACTTTGAGCTCAATGTGGAATGCTTTGATTCTTCTTTTTCTCGCGAAATGCAAACCTATTTTGATATTGTTCTAGAGCAAAGTCAGGAATATACCTTAGAGGACGCGCGCAAAACTTCTTTGCCTAAGCGGCTACGGAATGCGGCTAGTTGGCTTTTTTCACCGTATTTATAGCAGGCCGTTGAAAAAGCGCAAATTGCGTCGTCAGACTCGTTTTTTACTCCAGTTACGTATGTCCTATACGCGCCTTTCGTAAAAAACTTCGTCTTCTTCGCACTTTACACTTTTTGAACGGCCTGAGGTAAAGTTAGTGGTGAAACTATGGAAGCGTTAACGCCATAAAATTTTATGAAATATCGGGCTATTGAATAGACGATACGGTTTTACTGCATGGCTTACTTTTGCTAAAGCCCTTCCATCAACAGCCTAATAAAAAGACATTGCGAGCCATAGCAAAGTAGGCTACCTTTTCGCTGTAAAAAACAGTACACTTTCCCCCAATTTAGGAATTTTTATGAATGAAGAATTGTTACACCTCTTAGCTTGTCCCAAGTGTCACGGCCCTCTCACCGTGCAAGTTATCAAAGGTAAGGATAAAGGCCTTATTTGCGAAGCTTGTGCTCTGGTATTCCCCATACGTGACGCCATACCCATTATGCTTTTAGAAGAAGCCATGCCCTTGAAAAAAGATTAGGCTTAGTATGCGAATTTTAATAGCTTCCGACTTGCATGGCGCCTTAGACAGCGCCGAGTTTTTGTATGCCAAAGCGCAAGAACTGAAACCACATATGTGCGTACTTTTGGGCGATTATTTGTACCACGGGCCGCGCAATCCCCTTCCTGTAAGCTATACGCCGCAAGATGTGGCGCAAAAGCTGGGTGATATTCTTACTCTTGGCATACAAGTTATGGCCGTGCGTGGCAATTGCGATGCCCATGTGGATGAACAGCTTTTACCCTTCCCCCTTACGGAAGAAGCGCATATTCATGTGGATGGTCTGCATATGCTGGCCGCCCATGGGCATCAATATGGGCGCGATCCGGATTTCTCCTCTGTGCCGGCTGGTACCATTATGCTTACAGGGCATATTCATTTTCCTGTGGGTACTGAGCGAGACCATGTGACGTGGTGGAATCCCGGCACCTTAAGTCTGCCCAAACAGGGCTTTGCGCGTTCTTATGCTGTGTATGAAGGCGGTGTTTTTACCGTGTATGATATGCAGGATAAGGTTATTCTTAGCCACACAGCGCCGCAAAGTGCTCTGATTTCAGCGTCTACAGAGTCAGATGAGCGCTAGAGCGAGCCTATAAAGCATGGAATCTGCCCCTTCTGTTGCCTCCATAATGCCCACTATACCATTAGGCACATGGCCTGTGGCTTTAGCCCCTTGCGCTTCCTATGCGCCGCAAGAGGTGGAAGAAGCCACGCGCCTGCTGTTATGGCAAAGCGGTCTTGTGGGCAATGATGAGGGGCGAGAGCCTCTTTTTAAGCGCGGTATGCAGGTATTGGTAAAGCCTAATTTATTGCGCTCCCATGAGCTTTCTTGCTCCCATGCGCAGGTGGTGCGAGCGGCTTGTGTGTGCTTACAAGAGCAGGGTGTACGCGTGCTTGTGGCGGATTCTCCGGGCTTTGGTACGGCGCGCGCTGTGGCAGCAAATATTGGCTTGCAAGAGGCTCTGCGTCCTTTGGGGCTCAGCGTGCGGGATTTTACCAAGGCGCAAGATGTGCCTTTACGCCTAGATTTTGCCGGGCGTAGCGCTCAAAATTTAGGCACATGGGGCATTGCCAAGGAAGCCATGGAGGCCGATGCCATTTTATCTATCCCCAAACTAAAGGCCCATAGCCTCATGGGCATGAGCCTTGGGGTGAAAAATCTTTTTGGCTGCATTTGTGGTCTGCGTAAAGCCATGGCTCATGCTGTGCAAGGGCGAGATTTACAAGAATTTTCTCAAGGTATTTTAGCTTTATACAGGGCGCTTCCGCCTTCTGCGGCGCTGATGGACGGGATTATAGCCATGCACAAAAGGGGGCCTTCCAGTGGTGAACCCTATGCCTTGCACTGCCTTGCGGCCAGCCCTTCGGCCATGGCTTTGGATACGGCGGTATACAGCGCCTTACAGCTTTCTGTGCAGGCCATTCCTCTATGGCAGGAAGCGCAAAATTTAGCCATGCCCGAAGCCTTTGAGCAAAATATCCATAGCCTTGGCGCCAAAGCGTCACAAATATACCCTAGCACTGAACCCATGGCCTTTGAAATGCCAGAAGAGTTGCGCGATGTGTGTTTTCAACCACATAGATTGCTACAAAGTGTGTTCAAAAGGCTGTGGAGTAGAGTTTTTTAAGGAGACCCTATGCCGCGCATTTTACCCAATGAAACAGATATCTATGCCCTAACCGATAGCAAGCTTAGCCTTGGGCGCCCCTTGGAATATGTGGCGCGTGCTTTGCTTGAAAGCGGCGTAAAAATATTGCAATATCGCGAAAAAAAAGCCAAAGCCGGGCAAATGCTGGAAGAGTGTTACTTACTGCGCGCTCTTACCCTAGAAGCCGGTGCGTGCTTTATTGTGAATGATCATATTGATATTGCTCTTTTGGTGGATGCCGATGGCGTGCATGTGGGGCAAGAGGATTTGCCCGTGGCTGAGGTGCGTCGCTTGGTGGGAGAACATAAAATCATAGGTCTTTCCACCCATAGCGCGGAAGAATTGCACAAAGCCAAGGAACAAGGCGCCGACTATGTGGGTGTGGGGCCGCTTTTTGCCACCCAAACCAAGGAAGATGTGTGCGCGCCTGTGGGTTATGAATATTTAGAATATGCTGTAAAGCACAGCCCTTTGCCCTTTGTGGCCATTGGCGGCATAAAAGAGCATAATATTGGTGAAGTGGTACGGCGCGGCGCTGTGTGTTGTGCCTTGGTATCCGAATTGGTGGGCGCAGAAGATATTGGCGCCAAGGTGCGTCAGGTGCGCACGGCCATGAAGTTGGCAAAAAATACGTGTAAGTAAAAGGTAATAGCATGGAAGGAAGACCTCAAGACTTTGAAGAAGCATTTTGCCCTGTTTTTAAGCCAGAAGTGAATAATGGCCTTGTGGCAGCCGTTGCCCAAGATCATGCCACCGGCGAAGTGCTTATGCTGGCTTGGATGAACCAAGAAGCGTGGGAAAAAACTTTGGAAACAGGCCAGGCGCATTATTTTAGCCGTAGCCGCCAAAAGCTTTGGCATAAAGGCGGAACTTCCGGTCATGTGCAAAAGATTCATAGCATTGCTCTTGACTGTGACAGTGATGCTGTTATCTTGCGCGTAGAGCAAGTGGGCGGCGCTGCCTGCCATAAGGGATACCGCTCTTGCTTTTATCGTGAATTAAAAGATGGCACTGTAAAACAGTGCAGTCCTTATATATTTAACCCTGAGGAGATATACTCATGAGTCAGCCCATCTTGAAACTCGGCATTCCTAAAGGTTCGCTGGAAGACGCCACCATTAACCTTTTTGAACGTGCAGGATGGAAAATTCGCAAGCATCACCGCAACTATTTTCCGGAAATTAATGACCCAGAAATCAATGCCTCCTTGTGTCGCGTGCAAGAAATTGGCAATTATATAGCGGATGGTGTTTTAGATGCCGGCCTTGCAGGTTTGGATTGGCTTATTGAAACGGGCGCTTATGACCAATTGGTAAAAGTGTCTGACCTTGTATACTCCAAAACCTCCAATCGTCCTGCGCGCTGGGTTTTGGCTGTGGCGGGGGATTCTCCCTATTATAAGGCCGAAGATTTGGCCGGCAAACGCATTGCCACCGAGCTTGAAGGTATTACCACCCAATATTTTAAAGACAAAAATATTGATGTTTCCATATTTTATTCTTGGGGCGCCACCGAAGCTAAGGTGGTGGAAGGCCTGGCCGACGGTATTGTGGAAGTGACCGAAACCGGCACCACCATTCGCGCTCACGGTTTACGCATTATTGCTGAAGTAAAAAGCAGCCATACGGTATTTGTATGCTCCAAAGAAGCTTGGGCAGATCCAGAAAAGCGCCGTAAAATTGAGCAAATTGACTTGCTCTTGCAAGGTGCCCTCCATGCGGAAAGCCTTGTGGCCATTAAGCTCAATGCCCCTGCCGATAATTTGGACGCCATTTTAGATATCTTACCGGCGCTCAATTCACCTACTGTATCCCCTTTGCGCGATAGCAAGTGGCTTTCGGTGGAAACTGTGGTAGGCACAGATCTTGTGCGTGATCTTATTCCTAGGTTGCGCAAAGCCGGCGCCGAAGGTATTATTGAATACGCCTTGAATAAGGTTATTTAGTGTTAAGATTTTTTTGGGGGAAGGAAACCGCCTAGGCGCACGATATCCGTAAAGCGCTAACGGCCACAAGCCCTTTGGGTCGGTTTGCTAGCGCCAAAAAGGGATTTCCTTCCCCCAAACCCCCTTCAAAACGCGTTTTATGAGCGTGTGAGAAGGGATTATTTTTATGTAAGGGGATTTTATGTCACAAAATGATGCTTCACAGGATTTTTTGGATTCTTTACCGGAATTGGCCGAGGGTGAACGCTTCACCTTTGCTTGTAATGAAAAAGTTCCCTGTTTTAACCGATGTTGTGCGGAGCTGACCCTGCCCCTTACGCCTTATGATGTACTGCGCCTTTGTCGTCATTTTGAAACCGAAAGCGAAAAATTTTTAAAAGCCCATACGCAAATGCGCACCTTTCCCGATACGGGATTTCCCTTACCTTTGCTGAAAATGCTTAGCGGCCCCACGGAGCCCTGTCCTTTCGTGACCCCCGGTGGCTGCTCCATTTATGAAGATAGACCCGGTGCTTGTCGTACCTATCCTTTAGGCCGTGGCACCAAGGTGGGCGCCGATGGCCATGTGGTGGAGCGTTTTTTTGTGGTGCAAGAAGATCACTGTAAGGGCTTTGATCACGGACAAAGCTGGACAGCCCATGAATGGCTTAAAGACCAAGGTTTAGAGCCTTATAATGAGTCCAACGATCGCTATATGCGTCTTATGGCTAAAGTAAAGGCCTCCGGCGATCCTGTATCCCCCAAGATGGCCACCATGGTCATTTTGTGTTTGTATCAATTGGATCGCTTCCGTGTATTTTTGGCAGATATGAAAATCTTTGATAAGGTGGAAATCGACACCGAGCGCTGTGTGGCCATCATGTCTAAGGATGAAGATTGTTTGGATTTTGCCTATGAATGGCTCGAACTGGTAATATTTGGCACATGCCCTACCTTGAAGCGCAAGGCTTAAGCCTCTCTCATCCCAAGATTTGGAAAGCTTCAGAGCTGGTGCATAAATTGGCACTGGAGCTTTCGGAAAATCGTAAGGAAAATGGTCAGCAAGATAAAGCCCATGTGGTTTTTACCAATGGTTGCTATGATATTTTGCACCCCGGTCACGTGGCCCTTTTGGAAGATGCCAAAAAACTCGGCGAAGTGCTGGTCTTAGCGCTTAATACCGATGCTTCCGTGCGTCGCCTTGGCAAAGGGCAAGATAGGCCCATACAGCCCCTTTCTGTGCGCGCTTTCATGGCGGCGCATTTGCAAAGCGTGGACTATGTAACGTGCTTTGACGAAGACACACCGCTGGAAATTATCACCCTCTTGCGCCCTGATATTTTGGTCAAGGGCGGCGATTGGCCTGTGGAAAGCATTGTGGGTGCGGAATTTGTGCAAAGTTATGGCGGGTTGGTGTATTCTTTGCCTTTGATGCAGGGCTATTCTACTACCGCACTGGTAGAACATATCCGCACTGCTGTGCGTTGAAAATCCACTCTTTTTGAACAGCCTGTTGTTCTATCTTTCTTTTAAGCTATAAGCTAAACATAAAAACATCACACAAAAAAAGGCCGCCCTTCTTATGCAGAAGAGCGGCCTTTATATATTTTTATTATTCTATTTAGATATAGAAAATAAAGGTCATAATGGCGAAGATAGGTACTAAGATACCGAAGGACCATGCCATATAACCAAAGAAGGAAGGCATAGCTACGCCTTGGTCTTCTGCAATGGAGC
>CAYJAL010000024.1:0-20697 GCA_964367875.1 uncultured Desulfovibrionaceae bacterium
TAACAACCCACGTCCTGGCACTGTGAAGCAAGTGCACGAATTATTAAAGGCAAATCACGGATAATTTTACCGTAAAAATTATCGGTATTTTTACCGACTAATAAATATAAAAGGGAAGGGTGTCAGCATCTTTCCCTTTTTTTGTAGAAAAAGGCTACGTTGGGATAACGCAAATAAAACTCCCAAAAGTGCCTAAAGTATCCCTGCACGATTATATATCACAAAAATTCTATTTTTTAGCTATTTCACATAACAAAAAGCTTGTAAAAACACTTATATTTTCCTATATTGCCCACTTATTGGCTTTTATATTTTACGAACTTCACACCTTTCACTACATGGCAGGAGAATATGTATGGCAAATTCAAGAATTAGCCTTCCCGTGCAAATGGGATTTGGTCTTGTTTTAGGTATTACAGCCGGTGTCATTGCGCAAAGCATGAGCCCGGAATTAGCACAATCTGTCTTTAAACCCATGGGCGACATCTTCATTCGTCTTATTCGTATGATTGTTGTTCCCTTGGTATTCTGTACCTTGGTAGCTGGCGCTGCCGGTATTGGCGATACGGCTAAACTGGGTCGCCTTGCCACAAAAACCTTACTTTTTTATCTTTTCACCACCTGTGTAGCTGTTATCATTGGCCTTGGCCTTGCCAATCTTACACAACCCGGTATAGGCTTAAACCTTTCTCTTGAAGGACTTAAAGCCAAGGAAATCACCCCTCCCGGCCTTTTAGACACCTTAATCAATCTTATCCCCATGAATCCCATGGAAGCCATGTCCAAGGGCAATATGTTGCAGCTTATTGTTTTTGCAGTGGCCTTTGGTTTTGCCGTAAGCTCTTTAGGAGAAAAAGGCGCCCCTGTGCATCGCTTCTTTGAAATATGCGGCGATGCCATGGTAAAGCTCACCGGCTTTGTTATGCTGTACGCTCCCATCGGTGTTTTTGGTCTTATGGCTTTCACCGTAACGCGTCACGGCCTTGAAGTATTGCTTCCCTTGCTCAAGGTTATCATTATTATGTACCTTGGCTGCCTTTTACTTTTCGTATTGGTCTATGTGCCCATCATTAAATTCATGATTGGTATCCCTGTAATGCGCTTCCTTAAAGGTATGGCCGAGCCCCTCTTGGTAGGCTTTACCACCTGCTCCAGTGCTGCTGCCCTACCCAGTAATATGGGCGCCGCAGAAAAGCTTGGCGCGCATCGCTCTGTAACCAGCTTTAGTATGCCCCTGGGTAATACCATCAATATGGACGGCACTAGCCTCTATATGGGTATTTGCGCCATCTTTGTGGCTCAAGTGTATAACATTCCCTTAGCTTTTGGCGACCAAATCACCATTGTACTTATGGCCATTATTGCCGCTGTGGGCACCATGGGCGTACCCGGCGCCGGTCTTATTATGATGAGCATTGTTTTTGTGCAAGTGGGCATTCCTTTAGAAGGTGTAGCTCTTATTGCCGGCGTTGACCGTATTCTTGATATGGCACGCACACCCATGAACGTACTGGGTGATGCATTGGTGGCCATGGGCGTCTCTCGCTCTGAGGGTAATTTTGACGCTACGAAAAATGAAAGTTAATATTCCCCTTTTCTAACATATACACGCCCCCGTCAGTGAAAACTTTCGGGGGTTTTTCTTTACAGGTAGTCGGCAATGCCAAGGGAATATATTGTCATCTCAGCTTTTGTGTGTTTATATATATCTATTCTTCTTGAGGAGGCTTTCCATGAAACATGTTTTGCTTTTGTGTTTATGTGCTGTACTCATGGCCTGCGCAGGCCCGCGTTCCCCCTACAATTACATGCCCCAAGAAAAAGTCACCACCTATGAAGACATTGGGCACGTAAAAGACGTCCTGGAAGATGACAATATCATACATTATCACGTAGAAAAGGTGGCAGATGTCATCAAGCTGCCTGCGCCGCTCAATATGGCTCCCGGAATCTTTGTGGGCATATATATCCCTGAAGGCATTTATCAAAAAACCGGTGAAGATGCGTCTAAAATATATTTCAAACCCAAATCCATTCGCGGCGAAGAAATTGACGTATCCGAAGCTAAAGTGACCGATTTAATTTATCTTAAAGACGACAATGCTCTTACAGTTTCTATAGAAAAAGGCTCCATTATGCGCTCCTTTAAAAGCGGCTTCACTCTCATGAGAAATGCACGCATAAAAGAATTACAAGAAGATGGCTATATGCGCTCGCTGTCCTATGGCGGGTCGCACGGTAAGCTGGTAAGTTTTGAATATAGAGAAGGGGAAAATAAACAGCGTATTACACATAATATGGATAAAGGGAATATCTTTAAATATCAAGGCGCTGAGGTAGAAATCCTTTCCTATGACAAGCATTCTTTACAATGCAAGGTGCTGAAAGGATTTGATGTATTTAGATAGTCGTCATTGAAAAAGCATTTAAACTCTACATAAGAAAGGCCATATGTCCCCGAAGGATATATGGCCTTTGTCTTTATGCAATATAGGGATACGCTACTTCGTTGAGGCAGTCCCCACATTAATTATATATTAAAAATAATTATCTATTTTGAGGGATAAAATTTTGCAAATCGCGCGAGACTTCAAAGGTAGCCAATTCCGTGCTGGCAGCAGCGGCAAAGGGAGAATCTGCATAGCCGCTGGCAATAAGCTCCAGTAATTGCTTAGCCTTTTCTGCATTACCAAGCTTACGATACAAGCGAGCCTCACGAAAACGCAATCCGGGATATTCCGGTGACTTGGCATCTACGAATTGATTATAGCGTTCCACCCATTCCAAAGCCTCAGGAATTCTATTGGCCACTTCGGTAATGTCCATAAGAGCGCCCATGGCTTCCTTTCTGCGCCCTTCATCGGCTCTATCCGAACGCTCTTGCTTCAACTCGTCAAAAAGCTGCAGTGTTTTAAGGTTATAAGAATAGGCATCCTTAATATCCTTACGTTCTTCGGCATCTTTGGCCAAGAAATAGGTGGCATAGGCGCGCTGATATTTAGGAATTTCCATATCCGCAGCCAATTGATGCCACAACTTCAAGGAACGCTCGCGCAAGCCCAAATTTTCCGCTGAAAGAGCCATGGCATAATCCAATTGCCCACGCATGGCTGCGGTCATATCCCAATCTTTTACCAATTCCCCAAGATCCAGCATGGCATTCCAATTGCCTGTTTCTAAGTATTTATTAAAGTACAAAGCAAAGGTGGGATCGCTGTATTTGGGATGCTTTGGCGTTTGTAAAAACTGCGCAAAAAGTTCCATTGCCTTGGCATCATCGCCGCGCTCAAGATAGCCGCGCGCCAATGCATTGCGTAAATCAGGATCAATTTCACCATATCGTTCACGCACAAGGGGGAAACCATTCCACAAAGTTAAGATACGTCCATGATTTTCTTCTATAAGCGAATTTTTTAAATCCGCCATAAAGCCGCGCATAATGGCATCACGAGCCAATTCCACATCGGTATTTTCGGGATATAAATCAATAAAATCTGCGGCCGTCCCCATGCTCTCAGCATATTGCTTATCCCACAATTGCCACAAAGCGTACTTGAGTAAAGCTGTAATGGAACGTGCATCGGTGGGACGCTCTTTATACAAGTCTTGATAGGTCACTTGCGGTAAAGGCATACCGGGATTTTCAAAAACACCAAACATGGTGGCCATATCTAAGGGACTATCATACAGACCTTTTTCAGAAAGGCGTAAAAGCGCCAAGGCTCCGGCATCGGTATCGGGAAAACGTACCAATACATCAGCAAAAACCTCTAAAGCAGGCTCTTGTTGCTGCAATTCAAAATACAAATCCCCAATGCGCGTTAAAATATCTGGGCTGGAAGCATCGGTGGGGCGCAAGTTATACAAAAGCCAATACTTTTGCAAAGCATCTTCTTTTTTGCCAATATTATAATCAATATCAGCAAGGGTCAGTAAATATTCAGGATCATCAATATAATATCTGGCCCAGCGCTTATCGGCAAAATCTGCATACACAAGCGCTTCATCAAATTTCTTTTGTCCCACAAGAGCTTGCACCAAGGCAATGGTGCCATCCTTCACAGCCGGAGAATCAGGATATTCTTGCAAAACTTCGCGGAAAATCTTTTCTGCCTCAGCAAAAAAACCTTTTTCCATCTTGGCTTTACCAAGCAAGTGGAAATCTACCGGTACGTGCATATCGTAAGGATAACGACGGCGCAAGGCCTTAAAATAGCCCTCTGCTTCAGCTAAATTGCCCACATTTAAATGGGCCATACCAAGGCGATGCAAAGCATCGGGCACACGGGTTGAACGCAAGTTAGCATTCATGGCCTCATTGGTGGCCTGAACAATATCTTCAAAACCTTCAAAGGGTTTACCGGTGTAAATGGATTCCACAGCGTCACTGCGATGATACAGTACTTGCTCGCGCTGATCGGCCGTCAAATCGGGCATGGTAAGCAATTGCTCTAAAAGCGGCAAGGCATCTTTATACTTTGCCTCTTGAATAAGCTTCATGGCCTCGGCGAAAACATCTTCGAGCACAGGAGGCGCCGGCACCACATTGCCCTCTTCATCTTGATAAATCACAGGGCGCGGCTCTTCCGCCACGGCATTGGGATCCACAGGCTTGGTGGCAGGATCAATGGTTTGCACCATGTCCATAGATTGTTGCTTTTGCGCATTTTCTGCCAGCGCAGCGTCTTGCGGTTCAACGAACGTTTCAGGTTCATCGCCAGTGGAGGCAGTACCAGAAGTTGACGAAGCAGAAGACGAGTCAGCTGCAGACCCGGCAGTATCTTGCCCACCGGCGGATTTTGAATCCAGATTTGTGGCAATACCAGCATCGGCTGGCCAATATTCCGGGCCGGAAAGATTGATGGGCCCTTGCACTTGTTGCGGACTGATAACAGTACCACGAGTGTTCACAGTGCCGTCATCTTTTACAGATGTTTCTTCTGCAGGCGTACTTGTCGCTGTTGGTTCTGTTGACGTTGCAGTCTCTGATGTGTCTGTAGACTCAGGAAGCGCATCTTGTGTATCGCTCGTTTTTACTTCAGCTTTGGCGCCAGCGTCTGTGCCAATAGTTGGGCTTGCATCAGAAGAGGCTTCACTAGAAGAAGTTTCTTTGGCAGAAGATTCTTCTTTTTCAAGTTTTTTTTCTGGCGCAGGAGTAGGAGCAGGTTCAGCAGCTACCGTATTCGCCGTAGCGGCAGCATTTGTATTTTCTTTGGCAGGAAGTTTTTCAGGCAAGGGGGCGGGTTTGGAGCCAGACTCGGAGGCAGTTCTGGGCGCTATTTTCCCCTTAGTTTCATTCACTATCTCTGCCGCAGCAAGTAAAGGCTGTTCCGTGATATTTGGCATTGTAGTAGCACTTGCTTGCGTCTCCAAAGAACTTGGCACATCAAGAACCACCGCCTGCATAATAGGAAGGTCTCCCTCTTGTGCAACAGCAAGGGTGGCAATACTTTGAGAAGTATTTTGAGGAACGCTTTCCCCCATATCTTCAGCTACTGAGGGCTGGGCTACGCTAAAAGTTTGCGCCTTGGTTCCCACAGGGGCTAGGCTACCGTCAGCTTTCCAGCGCGCTCCCAGCGGATCGGAGAAAACATCAATAACCACTTGCTGCGGGCTCACCTGCGTGGCCAAAAAACCAAATGCTGAAGTTGTTAAGGCTAGTTCAAGTCCGCCTTCGGTGCTTTGCATGGCCCCCACAAGGCTTTGCGGCGCAGGATTTTGCCCTTGCAAAAACACTGGCTGCCCCGCTTGAGCTGATACATGGGGTACAGAAATATGTAAGGTATTTAAGCTGGAACGCTGTATCTCAACAGGTTGAGTCCCTTGATTTTTTACATCAATAACTATGCGTTCACGTCCGCCTACTTTCTTCCACTGCCATGTGGATCCTTGCTCTGCCTGTGCGGCCAAAGCTTCAGACGCAGTCCACGCACATAGAGGCAATAGCGGAGAATAGGGCATGGCCGAAGCCAAGGATGCCACTATAAGCAAGACGCGCAAGCGCGAAAAAAGAGACCGAGTGCCGGTGCAAAAATTATTTCGCATGGATTATTATTTGCAATTTTTGTTCCATTTTATTGCCAAAATTCTGCCTCAAAAAAAGACTTACATGCCTTTTTTCTTTAACTTTTCAATAAGTGTCGTACGTTTGACGCCTAATAATTCAGCAGCTTGATTTTTAACACCATCAGATTTTTCCATGGCTTCATCAAGTAAACGATCTTCAACAGCTTCTAAAAACTCTTTAAGCCCCATATTAAATTTACCAAGCTCTGCCAATGTGGGCCACACAAAAGCCTGCTGTGCACTTGCTCCAATTGCCATAGGCGAAGCATTGTCCTGCTCTCCTTGTATGTTCTGCATACCTTGTGCACTATTACCTGCCAACTCTTGACAAGGCGTCGCCTCTTCAGCTGGAAAATGCAAAACTTCAGCCATTTCTTCAGGACTAATACCTTGAAAATCATCAGGAAGCTCTTCTAAAGGCCCCACCGCATCCAAGATTTTCTGCGGCACATCTTCCACTTCCACCAAGGGGCCGTCGGCTAAAATGCTCAGCCGCTCCATCAAATTTTCTAATTCGCGCACATTGCCAGGCCAAGCATAGGCTAAGAAAACACGCGCCGTCATGGCAGAAAGGCCTAAGATATCTCTTTTTTTCTTTTCACAAAAACGCTGTAAAAAATGACGTACCAATAAAAGTACATCACCGGCTCTTTCGCGTAACGGAGGTAAATGTAAGGGGATAACATTGAGGCGATAATATAAATCTTCTCGAAAACGCCCCGCCGCCACCTCACTTTCAAGGTCGCGATTGGTGGCGGCCACAATGCGCACATCTACTTTTTTTACGCCGGTGCCCCCCACTCTTTCAATTTCTTTTTCTTGCAAAACGCGAAGAATTTTCACTTGCAAGCTTAAATCCATCTCCCCAATTTCATCAAGGAAGATGGTTCCCCCATCTGCCATTTCAAAACGCCCAGGACGTGTGCGTATGGCATGGGTAAAGGCGCCTTTTTCATGGCCAAAAAGTTCAGATTCTAAAAGCTCTTTAGGGATGGCACCGCAATTAATAGGCACAAAAGGCATATCCATGCGCTCACTGTACGCATGGAGAGCGCGTACCAAAAGCTCCTTACCTGTGCCGGATTCCCCTGTCACAAGTACGGTGCTATCAGTGGGCGCTACTTTTTTGAGCACGCGAAACACATCTGCCAGTGAACCGCTTTGCCCAATAATACCACTTTTTTGCCAATCCATATTTTCTCCTCATTTTGCCAATGCGGCAACCCATAAGTGTCAATACACTGACACAGGAATAAAATCCAGTAATATTATGAAGCACAAGAGAAAAAGGCGGTACATTTTTTTGAAAGAAGGCTGTAACTCTAAATAATATAAGCCCACTATGAAAAAAGGGAAGAAAAAAACATAAAATAAAAACAAAAGCCTGCGCTCAAAAACACAGGCTTTGTACAAGTATCACAAAAAAGGATACCTATAGTGTCAAAAAATTACGCTTCAAAAGCACGCATGGCAGCCAATGTGTCCACAAGAACTTTGCGCAACTCTTCAATGGCAGGCTCAATACCATTACCATCTTTAATGGCTGCTTCCAGTACCTTGCCAGCTTCTGCAAGAACTTCGGCACCAAGATTAGCTGCAGTACCCTTTACAGTATGGGCTTGCATTTGTGCATCTTCCATATTGCCAGCAGCTACTGCTTCAGCTATTTTATCAGGGGCATCGGCAAGACTATCGGCAAAGCGGCCTAAAAGTTTTGCATATAAACCACGGTTATTTACAACACGTGCCACGCCATCTTGCCAATTTAAAATTTCAGGTGCCATCACATCCTCCAAAATCAGAAATATTTATAACCAGCAGGTCGAAAATCCAATCACAGTTTCATAAATTGCAAAAACACATCAATTTGTATTTCTACATAATACACATCATTGCAAGGCTAGGCAAGAATAAATACAGTCTTTTTTAAATTTGCACAGCCTTGGGCACAAAAGACCAATCAGCCCTAGCGCCAACATGTAAGGTTCCAAAAAAACAAGAGTTTTGTGCATAATGCACCCCTAAAGCTTGGGCGCCATTTACTGTAAGCATACGCAAGAGCGCCCTACCCGGCACAGAAAAATGCTCTTGTAAATAAAGAGCATCTTGCCACACATCCACACAAGTATTGGAAGTTAAACCATCTGTACCAAGACACAAAGCTACGTGAGACTGCATAAAAGACGCCACAGGCGCCCTACCCACAGCCAAATGAGTATTAGAACGCGGGCACAAGCATACAGAAAGCCTTGCCTCAGATAGAGATTGCACATGGTGTTGCTCACAATGCACAGCATGAATAGCTAAAGTATTTTCTGTGAGCACCCCGAGTTTAGCGGCATAGTCTATAGGATGTAAACCCGGAGCCTGCCAAGATTCTGGCACCACCACCCCTCTAAAAAGATCAGCTAAAGCACCTGTTCCCTGGGTGAGCAGCTCTTCTTCTTCGGGAAATTCCGCCAAATGCAGCACAAAAGGCCTTTTATGCGCTTGCTTCTGTTTGGTGCACCACGCATGCACCCCTTGCACCACCGTCGCAGCCGTAGAATATAAGGCATGCACACAAGGAGTACAAAAATCCTTCGTTTCCTGAGGCATGGCTGTATATATATCACGCATTCGAGCTGGAAGATGCGAGGCAAGGTTTACAGCTTTATCATATTCTAAAGCAGTAAAAATATCTTCAAAGCCAAACCATTCCCCCAGTAAAAGCCCTTCCATATCCATGCTTTGTGCCTGCTCTGCCACCATACCCAAACCGCCATGGCCAAAGTCAGCAAAGTATCCTGTACCCACGGCCTGCATATGCTGTAAAGCCGTGGCAATGGCCGCAGAATCATAAGGCAAGGATAAAAGCGGAATAAGACTTTTGAGCCAAGGAACAAAGCCTTCACCCCAAAGAGTTTTTTGTGCTAGATGCGCCAATTGCGTATGGGTATGAGCATTTATAATCGCCGGTACCATGATTTGCTCGCCAAGATCTTGTACGTGACGCGCATCCATGCCCGCAGGCAAGGCCTTGGGGCTATAGGCACCCATCCACTGAATACGCCCATCTTGCACCAAGAGCAAAGCATTATCCAAAGGAGATAAAGCTGAAAACAAAGCCTTGCCACGTGCGCAAGCTTCCTGCATGGGATAGCATGTGCGCACCCTATAGGCTGTAAGGGGGGATGATATTTGCATAAAACCTGCCATAAAAGCTAGCCAAAAAAACCTGCCAAGGAAAAGCCTCAGCAGGTTTACAATTGTGTATATAAAAACTTTAAAAAACTATTCTTTGCACAAACGTTCTGCAGAGATAATAGCAATATTATTAGCAGTTAAAGCTTCTACAGCTTTTTCTGCCTTATCAAAGCGGAAAATCATGGTGGCATTATCTGTATCTTTTTGTACAAAATTATACATATATTCCACATTAATGGTGTTTTCTGCTAAAATTTCTAAAATATTATGCAAACCACCGGGCTTATCTTCCACCTCTACAGCCACAACTGTGGTGCGTCCTGTGGTAAAGCCTTTTTCTTTAAGAATATTTTTCGCCCTTTCATGATCTTGCACAATAATGCGCAAAATACCAAAATCTGACGTATCTGCCAAAGATAAAGCTCTAATGCTAATATCAGCATCGCTTAAAGCACGCGTTACTTCGGCCAAGCGGCCAGCCTTATTCTCCAGAAAAATCGATATTTGTTCCACTACCATACTATTCTCCTGTGCTAAAACGTTAGTTACGCATGAGGTTTATCATCAGATTTTTTATCTTTTGGGGTAATATCCACTTCATCGGGCTCTGTGGAGGCACGTTTAAAGTTTCGTATAGCCTTTCCTAGCCCATTGCCTATTTCAGGCAATTTAGGCGCCCCAAACACAACCAAGGCTATGACAAGTATTATTAAAATTTCTTGAGTTCCAAACCCAAACATACAACCTCCAAAATCTATCAAGCGATAAAAGAACTATACGCAGGCCTTGGGATAAGGTCAAGGAGAAGTGCCAAAAGTTCACTAAAAACGTGCAATTTTCCCATGTGCAGGGGCAGCCTGTTGAAAAAAATGAAGCTTTAAAAAACTTTCAGAAAATCTATACTTTCACAAAGTTACACTATATCACAGCCTGCGTTTACACCAAGGGCACAGGCCATGCCCCCAAAGCTTATACTGCAGCCATAAAACCATCCAACACCTGCAAAAGCTCTGCACGATGTTCTGGACGCAAGGAAAAAGGATGCGGGCTAGAAAATGTAGCATAATCATTATCATAATATTTGCCACTAGCATGGGCAAACTCTTCGGATAAGGCCGCCTTAAACAAAATTTCCGCCCCAATTTTTACATCATAGCCCTCTTTTCCATAAGCTTCTCTTACCATTTTAGAACCGAGAAAAGACTTAGGATTTACAGCCACAAAATGCGGGCCCTGCGCATAAAGTTCAGCCATGGCCATGGTCCACATAATCAAAGCAAGTTTACTTTGCGCATAAGCCTCATCGGAGCTAAGGGGCACATATTTTTGCAATGCAAGCATATTCACCGGAGCCTGCGCGGCAGAGGCCACATTAATAACTCTACTCTGAGGTGATAGCAAAGGTAAGAGTTTTTTAGTAAGTATATAAGGGGCAATGGTATTTACCGCAAAACGTACATCTAAACCATCAGGGCTTTGCTCTTGCCCGGCAGGCAGCACAAAAATTCCTGCATTATTTATGACACCATCTAAGGGAAGTTTTTTTTGTAAAAGATTGTACGCCATGGCATGCACATCAGCCATGCGAGATAAATCTGCATGTACCAGCTCCACCAAAGCATCTTTGTGCATTGCCACTAAAATTTCTCGCACACCCTGAAGCTTTTCCAGACTTCGGCCATGCAATACTACCCTATGCCCGGCTTGTATAAGCATCTTTGCCGTTTCAAAACCAATACCGTCGGTAGCACCTGTAAGAAGAAGAGTTTTCATACATACTCCTAAATATTTGCCCTTTTGTAAGAGCTTTGTAAAAGCTTGGGATCAAGCTTGATCATCTGTGTTTTCAAATATTCTATAATGGCTTCTTTATCACTTAAGGGTGCATTTATGGGAATAAGATTATAATTATGCGCCCCAAAAAAATAGGCATCATCAAATTGCAGTAATTCCAATAAATGGATTTCTTCTTCAATTTTTTCTTGCTCTGTACATTCTATAAATTCTCCCGCATCACGCATTTTCTGCAAAGGTGTACCATCTGCCACAGAAGTAGTCATAAGAGATACCATATAGGGCGGGAAAGTATTAAGCAGTTTTGCCGTTTCTTCTATATGTATGTGCCCCTTACCTTTGCCCGCCACACCTGTCATGATAATGGCATCCCAATCAATACCGGCTTCTTTGAGCTTTGCTATATTCTCATAGGCTTCGGCTGCGGTAAAACCTTTATTCATTTGCTGTAGTGCCGGATCATACGCAGATTCAAGACCAATATGCAATTCATTAAACTTGAGTGCACGCAATGCACGCAAATCTTCCACGCTTTTATTTTTTAATCCTTTTATAGAAGCATAACACGTTATAGTTTCTAAATGAGGAAAATATTTTTGAATAAGTTCGCCAATGGCAATAAGCTTTCTTGTTGATAAAGCAAAAGGTTCACCATTGACTAAAAAAATGCGTTTAAAAGGAAAATTTGTTGATTTCAATTCTTTCAAATCTTCTTCAACATGTTCAAGAGAAGAAACTTTAAAAGGCGTTTCTCTATACATGGTACAAAAAGAACATTTATTATGAGAACACCCTGCTGTAACTTCCAACAATGGAGACTCTGCCTCAACAGGATGTCTATAAACTTGACCGGTATAATGCATAATATTTCCTTAAAGTGTATAAATTTACATAATAAAAAAGCACCATCTGCTTTTACATGACAACATATAAATAGCATTTTTTTTAAGTCAAGCGCAGTATAATATATTATTAAAAATTTCCAAAAATACTTCGGTGTATTTTTATATAAAAAAACACTCACAGACAGCATACTTTAAGCAAAAACTCCCTATAAACAGTACCTCCTAACTTCCAAGATATGTATCCGCCCCCTCACTAAATAAACCTTTCAACCTTTTACAATTATCCTGAGAAACACTTGACAAATTATCCTCTTACACATAAAAATGAGGAAATATTTTTATTAACCCCCAAAAAATGGTGACCCCATGAAAAAAATTTCTCTTACTCGAGCTCTCACATGCGTACTCTGCCTAGGCATGACAGTCTTGGTAAATATAGCGCCAGCTCATGCTGCAAAAAATGTAATTACTGTTCAAGACACCCTCAATTTTGCTTTTGCCTACAGCCCCAACATTAAGGCTGCACAAGAAGCGCGCCAACAATCGGTGCACAATGTGCGTGTGGCTGAAGCTGGTTACTACCCCACCATCGGTATTTGGGCTGGCGGCGGCTTGCAACAAAGTGACAATGTGAGTACGCGTGCAGCAGGCGAAAGTGAAACTGTAGTGGGCGCCGTTACAACGGGCATCAATATTAGCCAAACCATTTGGCAAGGCGGACAAACTTCTGCCAATGTGCGCATGAGCCAAGAAGAAGTGAACCTTCGTGCATGGCAACTTATGGACAGTGCCAATTCCTTGGCCTATTCTGCCATCAGTGCCCATGCCGACGTTATTCGTCGTAAAGAATTGGTACGTCTTGCAGAAGTTAACGTGCAAGAGAATCAGCATATTTTACGCCTTTTAAGAACTCGCGTACAGCAAGGTCTTTCCAGCGATGGCGATGTAAAACTTGTACAAGGCCGTTTGGCTCGTGCTAAGGCTTCCTTAAGCTTGCACACCCAAGGCTACCGTGCAGCTCTTGCTACATACACCCGTATTACCGGCCAACCTGCTCCGCAAAATTTGGCTCCTGTGCTTTTACCCAAACGTGTGATTCATGATGTAAACGAAGCGCGCGAAGTAAGTGTAAATAAAAATCAACGCATCCAAGCCGACCTTGCTGCCATTCGTAATGCTGCAGCCGATGTGGACGTGGCCGGATCGCAATTTGCCCCCCGCATCAGCCTTGACGGTGGCCCAAGCTACACAACACAAAGCTATGAAGAAGATTCGCATCAATTCACATGGTCTGCCATGCTCAACTTGCAATGGGAAATTTTCAGCGGCGGCAAAGATGTAGCCAATGTAAAATCGAAAAAATCACGTGTTCGTGAACTGCGCCACACCTTGCATCAAACCATGGACAGCATTAATGAAGAAATTCTTTCTACCCATGCTGCTACCCAAAGCTCCTTAGAGCAAAGCAAGTATTACACCGAGGCTGCCAAGGCTTCCAAGGCTGCCAAGGCCAATTACGACACGCAATTTAATCTTGGTCAAAGAGACTTGCTTTCTGTACTTGATGCAGAAGGCGAATATTTCTTCTCTGCCACAGAAAAAGTGGTTAGCGCCACCGACGCTATACTTGGTCAATATCGCATGCTTGCCCTTACCGGCGACTTGTTGGAAGAAGTGAATATTCACGGCCAAGACTTACAAATTGATACCACTGCAGGATCTTCTGATGCCAGCTTTACGCCTTGGTCTTTTAGCCCTACCACAGTAGATACAAAAGAAGCCCTTTCCGGCACAACATTAACAGATAAGCGCTAATAGCTTATTATCTGCATGAACACATCCTATTCATGGTTTTGGGGGTATATCGCAAGATATGCCCCCTTATATCGTCATGTACTGGTGGCCTCAGTGGTCATCAATCTTTTAAGCCTTGCCATGCCTCTTTTTGTCATGAATGTGTATGACCGCATTGTACCTAATAATGCTTTTGAAAGCCTTTGGGTATTGGCCATGGGGGTGGCAATCGCTGCTTTTTTAGATTTTTCTTTGCGTATTGCTCGTATGCGTTTTGTGGATGTGGCAGGGCGCAATGCTGATGTAAAATTGCAAACATTATTTTTACAAAGGCTTATGAATGTACGCCTTGATGCCCTCTATGCACATAATGAAACACGCTCTGTGGGCGCCATTGTTGCCAGAGTGCGCGAGCTAGAATATGTACGTGACTTTTTAGGTTCCGGCACCTTAGTAAGCCTTGCAGATTTGCCTTTTACCTTTCTTTTTATAGCCCTTATCTTTTATATCGGCGGCAGTGTAGGCTTTATCCCCCTGATAGCCATACCCATTTTAGTGGGTTTTTCACTCTTGGTACAAAAATCTTTTGCCAAAAATTCTCAATCACAAATGCACGCCAATGCTGTAAAACAGTCCTTTTTAACGGAGATGATTTCCAGCCTTGAAACCATACGCGCCACACGTATGGAAAAAATACTTTTGCGCCAATGGGAACATACCGTAAGCGTAGCCACAGATGCCACCATTCACGCACGCACTGAATCCTCTGTATCTTCGTATGGCATTGTGCTTTTTAATATGGTGCTTAGTGTGGCCGTGGTGGTACTTGGCGTATACCGCATTTCTGAAGGCCTTATGACCACAGGTAGCCTTATTGCTTGTGTTATTTTATTCGGCCGCTGTGCCTCTCCCTTAAATGGCTTAGTAGGTATTTTAACCAATTTTCATAAGACCCTTCTGTCCATAAAACAATTGGACACCCTTATACATTTACCCAGCGAAAATCCCGATACAGATGTAGAAAATAAGAATTTTTCTGACGAACTAGCCGCTTTGCCCAAATCTTCCTTACCAGTGCGCATTGCCTTCGAAAAGGTGGCCTTTTCCTATCCCGGTGCACAAGTGCAAAGCATGGCCTTGCATGATATCAATATGCAAATTTTTCCCGGCGCAAAGATAGGCGTCGTTGGCGCTTCCGGTTCCGGCAAAACCACCTTAGCGCGCCTTTTGGCCGGCATATATGTGCCCACAGAAGGGCGTGTTATGCTTGGCCCTCTGGATACACGCCATGCCCCCATGCGCCCTTATCGCAGTAAGGTAGGCTTTTTACCTCAAGAAATTCGCATCTTCCGCGGCACCTTACGCCATAATATAGCCTTAGCTTGGCCTTATGATGAGCCATGTACCGAAGAAGCCCTTATTAAAGCCGCCACCTTGGCCGGAGTGATGGATTTTGCCAGAGAGCATCCCCTTGGCCTTGATATGCCTCTAGGAGAACAAGGCACAGGCCTTTCCGGCGGACAAGCCCAAGCCATTGCCCTATCCCGTGCTTTATTGGGAGACCCGCATACGCTTATTTTAGATGAGCCCACAGCACAATTGGACCCTGCCTCCGAGCAGCGCCTGATTCAGCGCTTAGCGCCCTATCTTGCAGATAAAACCGTCTTTATATTTACCCACAAAGCGCCCATGCTACACTTGGTGCAGCGTGTTATTGCCATGGAAAAAGGACGCATTATTTGGGAAGGCCCCCAACAAGAAGCCTTATTACAAAAGAAATTATAATGGAAAAAAAACCACTCCCCTCTTCAAAAACAGCTCAAGCTGGGCAAGCTGAAAACGCAGGCCAAGCTGAGAACTCTGAACAAGCTGAGCAGGCAGGCCAAGCTGGAAGCCCTAAGCAAGCTGAACAAACTTCCGCTATGCCCCCTATGCCCCCTATGCCCCCTAAGCAGCAAAGCGCTGAAAATATCCCCATGCCCAAAAAAGATGTTTGGACAAAGTGCAAAGCTTTTCTTTTTACTACCTTTAGCCCTGACACCACAGAACAAGACATACCCAAAAACTCTGTGCGCCTTGTATGGTACAGTGCCGCTGCCCTTGTGATATTGCTCATATGGGCTGGTCTGGCAGAAATCGATCAAATTGCTCGTGGTACGGGGCAAGTGGTGCCTTCACAGCGTGTGCAGCTTATTCAAAATCTTGAAGGTGGTATTGTACAAGAAATTTTAGCCCATGAAGGCCAAACAGTAGAAAAAAATGCTGTGGTTTTGCGCATTGATAATGAAACAGCCGATAGTCAATATCGTGAAGCGCAAGTACGTTCGCTGGAGCTGGAAGCCTCCATTGCTCGCCTTGAAGCCCTTATTCATGGTGGTGAGCCCAAGTACAGCCCAGCTGTGCTTAAAGAGCCGGATTTAGTGCGCCGCCAAAATGATATGCTACGCGCTTCTCGTACTCAAAATACTTCAGAACTCGAAGTACTCAACCTACGCGCCGACGTCACAACCCGTGAAGTGGCAGAACTGAAAGAAGTAAAAAAGCAATCCCTCACGGCCTTGAGCTTGGTGCAAAGACAGCGCGACTTGGCCTTGCCGGCTCTAAAATCCAAAGCCTATTCCGAGGTGCAATTTTTAGATATTGAACAGCGCTTACAAAGTATTAAAACTGAATTGGCCAGCCTTGAGCATTCCATACCGCGCCTAGAAACCACGGCCAAAGAAACAGCAGGGCAGATTCAACTGCGTAAGGCAGAGTTTGAATCACAATACCGTCAAGAGCTTAATGAAGCACAAGTACAATTGCTTTCTCTACGCGAGCTTATCACCGCCGGAGGCGACAAAGTACAGCGCACAGAAATGCGCTCCCCTGTAAATGGTATCATTAAAGCAATTTATGCCAATACTGTGGGCGGTGTGGTTGCCCCCGGTGCCACGGTTATGGAAATTGTTCCTCTGGATGACAGTCTTATCATTGAAGGGCGTTTTAATCCCGCTGACATTGCCTTTCTGTATCCGGGACAAAATGCACTTGTACGCATAACAGCCTATGATTTTTCTGTGTATGGCGGCATGAAAGCCAAGGTAGAAAATATTAGCGCCGACACCTTGCAAGATCAACAAGGCAATACCTATTATAAGGTGAAGGTACGCACAGAAAAAGCTCACCTTAGCCACGCAGGGCAAGACCTGCCCATTATTCCCGGTATGCAAGCCGAAGTGGATATCCTCACCGGCAAAAAAACCATTTTGGATTATTTGCTCAAGCCTCTCTTAAAGGCACAACAGCGCGCTTTTCGCGAAAAATAATTACTTACAATGTGGTGCCAAAAATAAGGTCGCCGGCATCTCCAAGACCAGGCACTATATAGCCCTTACCATTTAAGATGGGATCCACTGCGCAGGTATATATGAGCACATCATCATGAGCCTGTTGCACAGTGGCAAGGCCTTGCTCTGAAGCCACCATACACAGGCCTATACATTGTGTACAGCCGGCACTCTTTACCAAGTCCACGGCAGCCACAAAAGAGCCCCCCGTGGCCAGCATGGGATCAAGGATAAAAGCAGTGCGCTGCCCCATATCCTGTATAAAATTGGCATAATAGGTTTCCGGCTGCAAAGTTTCTTCGTTACGGCGTAGGCCTATCATACTCACAGGCGCCTCAGGAAATACATCCAAAAAGCCCGGAAGCATACCCAAACCGGCGCGTAATATGGGCACAGCTGTGGGATTTTTGCCCTGCAAACGCTTTACTTGCACCTCACCGGAAAAGCCCTGCACGGTAACTTCTTCCAAAGCAAAATAGCGCGAAGCTTCATAGCTTAAAAAGCGGCATAACTCTTGCGTATACAAGCGAAAAAGCGGATTGGCAGGGCGTGTGCGCAATAAGCCAAGCCTATGCTGCACCGCTGGATGATCTACTACAACTACAGACATACATCCTCCTTATTTCCTCGAATTTCCATGTTCCTTACAGGCAGGATTTTGCCTAAGGGGGATTTTTTCCAGCTCACAAGCTTTACCGTCATATTGCCATAAAAAAGTATGGCAATCCCCCTGTATGCCTAAGAGAATCTGTAAACACAAAGAGGCTTGTAGCGAAGCAATAAGGCCGCACACAGCCCCTAGAGCCGCTATGGGTGATGCAGCTTCTTGGACGTGTTCTGTTGCTCCCAGTCCTTGCACACAGGCAAGGCAAGCGCCTTTACAATCTGTGCCTTGCACCGCTTGTACAGAACCATAAAAACCATCCACACCGCCATCTATAAGCCATAAGCCCTGCTGCAAAGCATAGCTATTCAGCATACGGCGCGTGCTAAAATTATCTACACAGCACACAAGGGCGTCTATGGAATACGCAGACAATCCTTGTTCATGAATTTTTTCCTGCCTAGCCTCACAGTGCACCAAGGGATACATGTGCCGCAAACGCACGCAAGCCAGCTCAGCCTTGGGCTTACCCACATCCTGCGGCGTGTAGAAAAATTGCCTATTTAAATTGCTTTCTTGAACTGTATCAAAATCCCATACAGTTAAGCGCCCCACTCCTGCTGCCGCCAAATACGTTAACACCGGCACGCCCAAGCCTCCGGCGCCCACCACCACCACATGGGCTGCGGCTAGGCGCTCTTGCCCGGCTTGGCCTATGTCTGGTATTTGCACTTGCCGCGCATAGCACGGCGTTGATGCAGATGTATGCAAAGGCATTAGCCCCCTCCCACAGGTGGAAAAAGCGAAATAATATCCGCATCTTTCACAGCGGCATCTACCTTGGCATGAAAACCGTTCACTAAGCAAATAGCCACATCTTTCTCTGCTATATCCAAAGCTTGCAAAAGACTTTGCACATTTTCATGGAGCGCAGGTTCAAAAAAAATTATTTTTTCACGCCCTTCGCGCAAAGTAGCAAAAACTCGTACTTCTATCATGCTTACTCCTTCTACCTTCATGGTATAAAAAAAATGGGGCATGCGCAACATACCCCATTTATACATATCAATACAAAATTAACGTCTTAGCTTAAGCCAAGTCTCGCCTTGGTTTCTTCTGTGGGGAAAGCATTTTCCCAGCCACGCTCTTTGTAATATTCAGGCAAAGTCACATCAAGCTTGGACACCATGCCCTTAGAGGGGCCATCGGGGATGGGAGTTTCCAATAAGCGCTTGGGTAAATTGTCGTCCTCAGGCTTCATACCGGCTTCTTGGTTAAACATACGCTCAATATTATAAATACGCTCACCCACGCCAATAAGCTCTTCCGGTGTATAATTTGTACCGGTGGCAGCATTGAGTAAGCTTGCATATTGCGGCGCGCCCAGAGCAAAGGAAGAGAATAAACAAATGCCCATACTGTCAATCACAGCGGTAAGATCTTGGAAAATCTTTACCCAAAAAGCCTTGGCTTCGGTGCCGGTTCTATCGAGTTGCTCTGGGATACCAAGAACTTCAGGAGCAATCACATAACCACGTACGTGACAACCACCGCGGTTAGAAGTAGCATAGGTTAAACCAATACCTTGAATGGCACGCGCATCATAAGCAGGTAATTCTTGCTTTTTCACACTCATGGAAAGCTCTGGATGGCCATAATATTCGCACAATCTATAGCTACCGTCTGCCATACGTTTGGCCAGCTCAATTTTGCCTTCGCCCATGCGCTTGGTCCACTCAACAATGGCCTTAGCACTGCCAAATTCTAAAGGTATGCCTTCACATTCTTCTTCTTTAATGGCGCCAATTTTATACAATTCCATGGCAGCAGCAATGGTACAAGGGGTAGAAATAGCATCTAAGCCGTATTCATTACACCAGAAATTGGCTTCGTTAATGGCAGGCAAATCATTCACGCCGCAGCTACCGCCATAGGCCCAAAGTACTTCGTACTCAGGGCCGCCCACAATTTTGCCTTTCATATCAATGATACGACCGCAACCAATGGAGCAGCGATGGCAATAGCCTTGCTTAACAATATGATTTTCTTTTAAAGCTTCACCGGAAATGGCGTCGCCAAAGGCAGACTGAGCGCCTTGCCAGTTGTCGGTGGGGAAAGCGCCAATACCATTAATGATATTTACAAGCACAGCAGTACCATAAGCGCCAAGGCCTTCACCGGTTACAGGGTGCGCTTTTAAAATGCCAAGGCAATCTTTATTGGCAGCCTTAAGGGCTTCATCGTCAAAGACTTCTACCTTGCTGGAAGAAGCAGTCACCACAATGGCCTTGAGGTTTTTGCTACCCATAACAGCGCCCACGCCACTTCTGCCGGCGGCTCTGTCCTTATCATTCATGATACAGGCCAAAAGAGATTCATTTTCGCCGGCAGGGCCCACATTAAGTACGGAAGCCTTGGGGTAAATTTCTTTAAGTTTATCGTCTATATCTTCAGAGGTCATGCCCATATAGGGGGCAGCGTCATGAAATTCAATGCTTTCATCATTTATGCTGATATAAACAGGCTTTTCGGACTTCCCTTCCACAATAAGGCCATCCCAGCCGGCATATTTCATCTTAGCGCCCCAAATACCTCCGGAATTGGAACATGCAATCATGCCCGTCAGAGGAGATTTGGTAATAACCATATAGCGACCGGATGTGGGGGAAGTGGTTCCCGTGCAAGGGCCTGTTAAATAGATAAGCTTATTTTCAGGAGATAAAGGCTCCACTTTAGCAACGCCTTCATCATAAAGAATTTTGGTACCAAGACCGCGACCGCCAATAAATTTAACGGCTGTGTCTAAATCTAAATTTTCTGCAGTAACAGTACCAGTGGTCAGATTGATACGCGCAATCTTGCCTTTGTATGCTGTAGCCATGGCTACCTCCCAAGGTAAAAGAATAATATTGAGGGCAAAACACTATAGCGCCCTAAAAAAATCCTTTCCAAGAGAGTGGGAGGCAACGAATGCTTGGTCGTTACCCATAGGCTTAATACCATCATTATTAAGCTCGGATTAGTTTGCAAATACAAAAAAGTTTTTCCCCTGTCAAGGGTAAGAAAAAAGCGTAGTTAA
>CAYJAL010000025.1:0-20493 GCA_964367875.1 uncultured Desulfovibrionaceae bacterium
CTCAAAATCCGCCGGGGGCAACCCCTTGCGAGTTCAAGTCTCGCTCCCGGTACCAAGTAAATCCAAGGGATTAGGTTAAAACCTAGTCCCTTTTTTTTGTGTACTTTCTCTTGAAAGGTTCTACACCAATGATAGAGCCAATAAGACGGTTCTTCACCAAAGATAGGGGCAACACGACCAGATTATCTCGATAAAGGGTATACATGCAAAAGAAAATCCACCAGCAAAACGGTAAACCGATGGCCAGTGGATTTGAAGACTGCAACATGCAGCACTGTCTAAAAAACAGAGAACTTATGGCGTTAAATATTCATTGGAATCTTTGGGAGCCTGCTCCCTATCCTTATGGGTATATTCACGCAGAACGCTGGTAACTGTTATTTTATAGCTTTCAAAAAGTTCTGTCTTTCCTTGTAATTGGCTCATTCTATGCTCTACAGTATTACGCCAGCGGCTCATGGCTTCTTCGCTTTCCCACACATTCATGGAGAGTACTTTATCTGCATCTTGCAGGCTTTGAAAACGTTCCATCTGTATAAAACCGTCAAAGCCTTCCAGCATGGGCTTTAGCATGGCGGCTAGCTCTAAGTATCGAGCCTTGCCTTCTTGAGTAGGTTTAACTTCAAATAAAACTATATACTTACTCATTTGTTTTTGTTCTCCATTGCAAGCAAATACTGCTTCATTTCCAGACCACCTGCATAGCCCACTAATTTACCCGAACTGCCTATAACTCTATGACAAGGCACAATGACAGTGATGGGATTTTTATTGTTGGCTAAACCCACGGCGCGGCAAGCTTTAGGGCTGCCTACGGCAATGGCAATATCTTTATAGGTGCGGATTTCTCCATAAGGGATAGAGCACAGGGCTTGCCATACTTTTTTTTGAAAATCTGTACCGTGAAGCTTATACGGCACATGAAAATCCTTCCTTTTTCCCTCAACATATTCACAAAGTTGCTTGTAAACATTGTCGGTTAAAGGGGTTTTTGTTCCAAAATCTTGAATATCTGTATCATGGATTTTCTTAAAAAAGACTATATGTTCACCATCATAGGCAATTTTAAAAAAACCAAATTGATTTTCATATATGGCAAAGCCCTGCATAGTATGTATCCTTATTAACAGGCTGTTATGGCAAAAAAGTTAAATAATGCGCTTACGAATTTGTGTAACCAGCACTTCTGCCACAATAACAATGGCAAAGATGCACAGTAAGATTAAAGATACTCGCGTCCATTGAAAAAGATTGAGGGCAGAGTCCAGCGCCACACCAATGCCGCCGGCGCCCACAAGGCCAATAACGGAAGATTCACGCACATTAATATCCCAGCGGAAAAGGGCAATACTCCAAAAAGCCGGCGACACTTGTGGCCAATAGGCTTTAAAGAAAATGCTGGGCCATGGGGCACCGGTGGCGCGTATGGCCTCCACAGGGCCTTGGTGAGCCTCTTCTAAGGCTTCACCAAAAAGCTTACCCACAAAACCAATGGAGCGTACGGCAATGGTAACCACGCCGGCCAAGGTTCCGGGGCCAAAGATGGCTACAAAAAGCATGGCCCACACCAAGGAGTTTACCGAGCGCGAAGAAACCAAGAGAAAGGTGGCCAGAGTATTTAAGGCCGGCACCTTACACACATTGCGCGCTGCCATAATGCCCACAGGAAGGGATATGGCAAGGGTGAGCATGGTGCCTAGGCTGGCAATATGCAGGGTTTCTATAAGTACGCCGTGCACACCTTCGCCATAATAGGCATAGTCCACAGGTACCATACGTTGAAAAAGGTCAATGACTTGCGTGGGGGCATCGGCCAAGAATTCGGGGATAATTTGCACCGAGCCAAAAGACCAGGCAATAAGCATACCTGCACACAGCATAACGCTAAAGCGTGCCATGCGTTCTTTGGGGCTAAAGCGCTTCCATTCACGATCAGCAACATTCATCGGAAAATCCTTTTTACGCGTTGGGCTAAGAGTTCACTTAGCATAACCAAAGCAATAATGGCCAATAAGATAGCGGCCACAAAATCATAATCATAGCGTTGGAAGGCTGCCGAAAGGGTGCCCCCAATGCCGCCGGCGCCCACAATGCCAATCATGGTGGAATTGCGTAAGTTTACATCGGTTTGATAGGTGGCAAAACCTATAAAACGGTTGAGCACTTGGGGCAGCACTGCAAAAATAAGCACCGAAAGAAAAGGCGCACCCACGGCGCGCATGGCTTCTACAGGCTTTAAAGAAATTTCTTCAATGGCCTCGGCAAAAAGTTTGCCAATAAATCCAATGGAAGCAAAAATAAGGGTTAAAATGCCGGCTAAAGGGCCAAAACCCACAGCTTTTACAAATAAGATGGCAAAAATTACCGGATGAAAAGAGCGGCAAATGGCAATGAAAGCGCGGCTAAACCAGGTAAGCCATGCCGGCATAAGGTTGCGCGCGGCGGTAAGCCCCACAACTATGGAAACGATAATACCGAAAAAGGAGGATATAATAGCAACTTGTAAACTTTCTAAAAGGTTGCTTACCATAAGCTCCCAGCGGGCAAAGCTTGGGGGAATCATGGCTCCTAAAAAGCGCTGCGCATTATCCATACCGGCTACGATACGTTCCCACGAAATTTCTAGGCTTTGCATGGCCCATACGACATACACAAAGGCCAGTACATACCCTAGCCGTGCCCAATAATTGGGCTTAAAAGGGGCAGGTCTTGCTGTGCTAGCCATTGAGCCAATCCTCGCCGCCGTAGATTTGTTTTAAATGCTCATTGGTGAGGGCATCGGGCTTGCCGTCAAAAATAACATCCCCTTGGCTCATGCCTACAACACGGTCGGCAAAGCGGCGTCCTAAATTCACATCGTGAATATTAATAAGCACAGAAATATTACTCATATTGGCCACCTTGGTGAGCAATTCCATAATTTCCACAGAGGTTTTGGGGTCAAGAGAAGAAGTGGGTTCATCGGCTAGCAGAATTTGTGGCTCCTGCATAACAGCTCTGGCAATACCCACGCGTTGACGCTGTCCGCCGGAAAGGGCGTCCGCTCTGGCATGGGCAAAATCTGTAAGGCCTACCATATCTAAGAGGTCATAGGCACGGTTAATATCTTCTTGGGAGAATTTGCGCATCCATGCTTTAAAGGCCGACATATAGCCCAAGCGTCCGCACAGAACATTTTCCATAACACTGAGTCTTTCCACAAGATTATATTCTTGAAAGACCATACCAATACGGCGGCGCACGGCGCGTAATTCTTGCCCGCGGGCGGTGCACATTTCTATGCCGCCAAGCTTGATGCTGCCGGAGGTGGGCTCAATAAGTCTGTTGATGCAGCGTAAAAGCGTACTTTTACCGGTGCCGGAGGGGCCAATGATGGCGGTAATGCTTTGCGCCTCAATGGTGAGGTTAATGTCTTTAAGTACGGCTTTGCCAGCCACATATTCTTTACGCAGGTGGCTGATGATGAGCGGAGCCTCTTGGGTCATGATTCTATCCTTATATGTATCTATAAAAAGGGGCACCCTTATACGCTAAAGCGCAAGGATGCCCGCAAAGAAGTATTATAAACGGGCGCTTATTGCGCTTTGGCCTTGGCAGCTTTTTTAGCTTTTGCTTCGGCTTCTTTTTTCGCTACGGCTTCAAGACCGGCTTGGTTGAAGTTTTCACCATTGGCATCGGCGATATCGCGGATAATGGCCCAGTCTTTTTGATAGGTTACAGGGTAAAAACGGTCAGCTCCGCCAAATGTTTTTTGCATTTCTGGGGTGAAACGATAGTCATTAAATGCCTTGCGGATTTTTTCTACCAATTCTGGGTTTAAATCGTGAGCATAACCAAAGGAAGAAGTGGGGAAGGTGTCGCTTTCCCAAATAATAGTAATATCATCGGGGTTTACGCGGCCAGCTTTTACCATGCGGGTGTATACGTCACCGGCCACAGGGGCGGCGTCATAGTCTCCGTAAGCTACGCCAAGAACGGATTGGTCATGCTTACCGGAATAAACAACATCGTAATCTTTTTCAGGAGTGATACCGAGCTTTGGGAACAAAGCACGTGGGGCCAAGTTACCGGAGTTGGAAGAAGCAGAGGTATGTGCCACGCGCTTGCCCTTAAGGTCGGCAATGGTCTTAATACCGCTATTTTTGTGGGTAATAAGTAAAAGCTTATAGCCTTGGAAGCCTTCTTCGGTACCTTTAACTGCAATGGGTACATAACCGGCAAGGTTTACACCATAACAGGTAGGGCCCGTGGAAAAACCGGCAATATGCAGACGACCGGAGCGCATGGCTTCTACTTCTGCGGCATTGGATTGTACTGTATAATAGATAACGTCCTTACCGGTGACTTTCTTCAAGTAGGCTTGGAAATCGGCAAAAGCGTCTTGGTATACAGCTGGGTCTTCTACAGGAGTGTAGGTAAAGACCAAGGTGCTGGGGTCTTTATATTTAGCAGGATCTTTAGGGGTGTCGGCCACGAGGTCTTTGTTTTCGTCACAAAAGGCTTCGTCCAAGGCACCGCGATGAGTACAATCAGAAGCTAAAGCCAGTGAGCTAAGGCTCAAAAATGTGAGCATTAAGCAGAAACATGTCCATTTTTTTAACATAAAATTCTCCTGTTAAAGTCGTCGTTTCAAACTATGTTGAGCCACTAACTGTGACTTTGTTCTATGTAATAGAGAAATGTGACAGTTATGTGACAAAGTTTTTGCTGAAAAAAACCTCCTCAAAATTCTGTGAATATTTAAGGAGGTTTTCAGATAGTTAGTTTTTTTTATGTATCCAATAATGCAAGGTCTTATACAATACTTGTGCGTCAATGGGTTTGGTAATGTGATCGTTCATACCGTGTGAAATACTCACTTCTTTATCGCCCTTCATGGCATGGGCAGACATGGCAATGATGGGGAGGGTGCTAAAGCGTTCTTGCTCGCGTATTTTCTCCGTGGCGGTATAGCCATCCATTATGGGCATTTGAATATCCATAAGCACAGCGTCGTAGTTTTTTTCTTGTAACAAATCAAGAGCCTCTTGCCCATTATTGGCAATATCAAGGGTAAAGCCTGCCGCTTGTAAAATCTCTTGAGCCACCAATTGATTGATTTCATTATCTTCGGCCAAGAGTAAATGCCCGGCAAGAGAGCCTTCTGTATAGTTTTCAAGGTCAGTATTACAGGGCTCTTGCGTACTGGCGTCGGGGTTTATCTTAAAAAGAGCCGTGCAGTAAAAGGTGGAGCCTTGGCCTTCTTGGCTTTCTACCCAAATATCGCCCTGCATCATGGTAATAATATTTTTAGAAATGGCCAGCCCCAAGCCTGTGCCGCCGTATTTACGGGTAACGGTGCTATCTGCTTGTGAAAAGGCCGAGAATAGGCGCTTTATATGCTTTTGGCTTAAACCTATGCCTGTATCGCGTATGGCAAACTTACAATGCACATGCTCTTGATCTTGCCCTTGCCCTTGCACTGTACTTTCTATGAGTAGGGATACAGAACCTTCACTGGTAAACTTAATGGCATTACTAATAAGGTTAAAGATAACCTGCTTTAAGCGTAGGGCATCGCCCAATAAGGATATATGTCCATGCTCGCCACTTTCTATGTGCAGGGCAATGTTTTTTTCTAGGCACTTGGGGCCGTATAAATCCACCACATCTTGACTGATGCTGTGCAAGGTAAAGGGGCGGCTTTCCATTTCCAGCTTACCGGCTTCAATTTTAGAAAAATCTAAAATATCATTGATGATGCGCATGAGATTATTAGCGGAAAAGACGGTTTTATTGACATAATCTTGCTGCACGCTATCCATGGAAGTTTGCTCTAAAAGATGCAAAAGACCCAAGATGCCATTCATGGGGGTGCGTATTTCGTGGCTCATATTGGCCAAAAATTCTCCCTTGGCCTTGGTGCTTTGTTCTGCCTCTTCTTTGGCATCTCGTAATTCTTGTTCGTTGCGAGCAATTTCTTTAAGCATGGCGTTATGCTCGCGTAAATCTCTAAAATAAATAATAAGTCCTTGCTTTTCTTGATAGTTTGTACAGGTCGTAAAGAGCTCTACAGGTATTTCTTCGCCGGTAACAATATGCCTACATACGGTAGTAGAAGTGTACTTTCCGTGAAGACGTGCCAAGCGAATTTGATCTTGCACATATTCCACAGAAGATTGCCCATTGGGCTGATATTCAGGATGTATTTTGTGGAAATTTTGCAAAAAATCTTCCTTGGAGGTAAAACCAAAGAGAGTTACCGATTCCATATTGGTATAGATAAGATTGTCCTGATCATCCCAAAAATGCACGCCCATGGGCATGGAGTCTAGCATAAGAGTATTACGCAATTCAGATTCTTTGAGCTTTTCTTGGGTTTTCTTTAGTTCGCGCAAATCAATAACATAAGAAATTACAATGTCTTCATCATAAAGCGAAGCGCGCACATGAATAATTTCAGCCGGCAAGGGCTGCCCATCTCGGGTTATGTGCATCCATTCAAAACGAACATAGCCTTGTTCTAAAACTTTTTTATGGTTTTCTATGACAGCATCAGACACTTTGCGACCATCGGGCAGATATTCAGGGGAGAACAGGAGGAAGTTTTCTATATAATCTTCCTTGCTTTCACAGTTAAAAATACGCAAATTTTCTTGGTTACAGTCTACAATATCCCCTTCTTTATTCCAAAAAGTGATGCCTATGGGGAGATTATCCGTAATAATGGTATTGAGTCTGGACTCCATCTTGGTTTTTTGAAATTCTAAGGATTCCGTTATATCTGTAACGATGGAAAGACGTACTTTTTCCTTAGTATCCCACGCTATGCAGGAGTCTACAAATTGTAAATGCTTACCAAGGCTTTCATCGTAACGATCCCACGCATAGGGCTTGGATAAATTTTTAATGATGCTATTGGTACAGCGCTTACAGGGCTGGTCTAAATTTCTCAAAGTCTTATAACATGCATGCGAAACTATATCCTTGGTACCAAATAAATCTTGCGTGGCTTTATTACAGTAAAGCACTTCGTAGGTGTCTAAGTCTGCAATATAAATAGGCATGGGAAAGCTATCCAGCATGTTTTGTACTTGCTTTTGCTTTTTTTGCAGGGTTTTTTTCATGCTACGCTGTCTTTTACTGTAGGCACTGAGTACCATCATAAGAATTATCAGCAAAATAATGATGCCCATGAGCAATTCCACACTGGCATAGGAGAGAAATTGTACAAATTGTGAAGTATAATTGGGAGCTGTGGTATGGTTAAGTAAAATAGTACTGAACCTGTCTTGGGGAAAAGCCGCTATGGCTTTGTTAAAAATAGAAACCAGCCTTGGATCGACATTTTCATTAAAAATAAAGGAAAATTTATCGTATAAGGGCAGTATATTACTAATATGCAAAAGAGGGTAGCCCCCTTCAGAAATGGCTGTGCGCGCAGCATACACATTTTCAAAGGTATAATCTGCTTCGTTGTTTTCCACGGCATCATAGGCTTGAATGATGTCATCGAATTCTAAGATAGTATTGTGCGGGAAGGTGTTTTTGACAAAATCCACAACGACAGGGTGTAATCTGGATACAGCCAAAACGCTTTCGGTATTCACTTGGTAACCCTTACCTACCATGGCTATGGGGGTAGCTAAAAAAGTATCTGTAAGAACACCGTTGAGCTCTTTGGCTTTTTTAGGATTGGTATCATAGCTTAAGTGCATATCTGTATGGCCACGTTTAATGCTTTCCAAAGCTTCGCCATAGGTGAGGCCATGGACAAATTCTATTTTTACTCCTGTAAGATCTGCAATAAGCATAAGAATTTCATAATTAATGCCTTGTATGCTTTTACTTTCTTCATCATATTCTTCAAAGGGGGGCCAAAAAGCATCGTAGGAAACTTTTAAGGGAGGGGCTGTTTCTAAATAGGCCTTTTCTTCTGGGCTAGGCTCAAAATTTACCCCGGCCAAGGCTTGGCCTTGGGAAAAAGAAAAGAGTAGGAAAAAAAGTGGGAAAAAAGCCCGAAAGGCCCGAAAAACGTGGTCTACACGAAAGTTTATGAATACATAATGAGGCGCAGTATGGATAGTCATAGCAATCTCGAAATAAACTTTTGAGTAAAGAGTGTGCTCAAAAGACTAAAAGGTCATAAGGCATATGGCTTAAAGCAAGTTTTTGTATACACTGTGTAAAGTAGTAGTCGTCTTTACAGTAAAATGTCAAGGCTTAGACAGATTTTTGTACCTGTTTTTTATAATTTTTTCATGGGCTTTTCTTATAGTTTTACTCAGAATAGCCTTTGGGCGGTCTTGTAAAAAATGGAAGGGCAGGGTAGTTTGCGGCATATTTTTTATGAGGTTATCCATGAACGCAGATATGCAGCTCTATTATGAGTATACCGTATCTCCCTTGGGAGAGCTTTTTTACGCCACCGTAGCCAAGCAATTGGAAGATATTAATGGTAAAAAAATCTTAGATTTTGGTAGCGGTTTTGGTTTTACGGCGGATTTTTTAGCACAGAATAATGACGTAACTGCCATAGAAATGGATGCTTCCATGCTGGCTGTGAGCAAGAATACGCAAGGGTATACCCAAATTCATGGGGGGCTAGAAGCACTTAAAGCTTTACCTGCAGCTTCTTTTGATGTGGTGCTCTGCCATCTGGTTTTTGAATTTGTGGAAGATGCGCACAGTATTTGGCAAGAGCTCTTGCGCGTGGTGAAAGAAGATGGGCTTATTTCCGTGATTCGGCATAATAGGGCAGGACGCATTGTGCAAGCTGTTGTGCAAGAATATGATGTGCCAGAGGTGTATAAATTACTACAAGGCGGGCATGCCTACTCCAGTGCTTTTGGAGATATAAAATATTATGAAAATGAAGAGCTGCTTACATGGGCGCAACAAGATGTGCACATTCAGGCTGTGTATGGAGTACGTGCTTTAGCCTCTTTACACGGGGCAGATATGCAAAGAAAAGAAGGCTGGTTGGAAAATATGTTATCCATAGAATGGAAATTATTACAAAATCCACACTTTGTGCCCATAGCGTATTTCAATCATATTCTTTTGAAAAAAAACTAAAGCAAAGGTATTACATGTCTCAGTCAACGACCCCCACTTTTCCCATAGCGCTTATTTGGTTTGGCGCAGCCTTATCCATTGCAGAAATTCTTACCGGCACTTTACTGGCGCCCCTTGGTTTTGCCAAAGGGGTAGCAGCTATACTTTTAGGCCATTGTATTGGCGGTTTTTTATTATACTTAGCGGCTATTATGGGCGCAAAAACAGGTAAAAGCGCCATGGAAACAGTTAAAACGGCTTTTGGCCATAAAGGCGCCGTGCTTTTTTCTGTGCTCAATGTGATGCAACTTGTGGGCTGGACAGCGGTGATGATTGCCGTGGGCATGACCACAGCGCATGCTATTTTACCTTTAAGCCAAACGCTTTGGGGGCTGATTATTGGCGCCATTGTGATTTGCTGGGTTTTTGTGGGTATTAAGAATTTTAATAAAGTCAACGTAGTGGCCATGGCTTTACTCTTTACCCTTACCCTTGTGCTTAGCTTTACCATTTTTCAAGGTACCACCCCTTATACCGGTAGTGAGCTTATGTCCTTCGGTATTGCTGTGGAGCTTTCTGCAGTGATGCCTTTATCGTGGTTACCCCTTATAGCTGATTATATGCGCACGGCGCAAAAGCCCTTGCAAGCTGCGCGTGTAAGCAGTGCTGTATACCTTGTGGGCAGTACGTGGATGTATATTATAGGCCTTGGGGCAGCACTGTACACAGCTCAAACAGATATGGGACAAATTTTACTGCATTCCAGCCTTGGGGTGTTAGGCGCATTGGTGGTGCTTTTTTCCACCACGGCAGGCACTTTTTTAGATGCCTATTCCGGCGGTGTCAGCGCGGTGAGTGTGGTGAAAACACTTAATGAAAAAGCAGTTGGTATAGGTGTTTGCCTTGTGGGTATGGGGTTGGCCATTTTTACCCCCATTCGTGAATATGAATCCTTTTTACTTTTTATTGGATCTGTTTTTGCCCCCATGGCAGCGGTGCTCATCACCAATTTTTTTGTGCTTAAGCAAGATCACCATGCAAAAGCTTTTGTTCCAGTAAATCTTGCTGTTTGGTTTGTGGGTTTTTTATTGTACCACGGCTTGCAATATGCCCATTTGGCCATAGGCTCCACATTGCCGGTTATTGCTGTAACCATGGTACTTTGCTTTGTGGTGAATAGATTTTATGCTTTGCGTACATCTGCTTAGGTGTTATAACATAGTAATAAAATAGGAAAAAATACTTTGCATGCAGGAATAGAATTTCCTTTGCCTTTTGTGCTGTAGCAGAGTATCATCCCCCCCAGAAAAGTTTTGGAGTCATAAGGCAGCTTTTCTTTTTGCATAATAATGCCAATAATGTATAGGCAATTTGAAGTATCCGGAGGATAGCAATGAGTATGGAACGTCCCGAGCAAAATTTAGCATTTGACCTTGTACGTATTACAGAGTCTGCAGCACTGGCTTCTGCACGCTGGTTAGGACGAGGCGATAAGGATGCCGGAGATGGCGCCGCAGTGGATGCCATGCGGGTGACTTTTAACTCTTTGGATGTTCAAGGTACCGTGGTTATTGGTGAAGGGGAAAAAGATCACGCCCCTATGCTGTATAATGGCGAAAAAGTAGGTTCTGGCCAAGGGCCGGAGCTGGACGTAGCCGTTGACCCGGTAGAAGGCACCAGTTTATTGGCTTATGGTCGCCCCAATGCCATTTCTGTTATTGGTGTAGCGCCGGCCGGAACCATGTTTATGCCAGGTCCCAGCTATTATATGCAAAAACTTGTGGTACCTCATGCGGCGCGCAATGTGGTAGAAATTGATGCCCCTGTGGATGTAAATTTACAAAGCATAGCCAAGGCTCTTGGTAAAAAAGTACAAGACCTTGTGGTTTTTGTATTGGATAAACCGCGCCACGAAAATCTTGTGAAAACCATCCGTAAAGCCGGCGCTCGTATTCAATTACACACTGATGGCGATGTTACCGGTGCGCTTATGGCTGTGGATCCACGCTCTGAAGTGGATGTAATGATGGGAACCGGCGGTACTCCTGAAGGCGTTTTGGCAGCCTGTGCCATTCGCGGCCTTGGCGGACAAATGTTTGCGCGTCTTGACCCACAAACATTCCCCGAAAAAGAAGCCATTGCCGAAGCCGGTATTGATATACGCGAAGTACTTAATGTACAAGACCTTGTGCGCTCAGAAGATTGCTTCTTTGCCGCCACAGGTATTTCCGGTGGTTCTTTCTTGCGCGGTGTACAATATGCCGGTAGCAATGCCATTACGCACTCCATGCTTATTCGTGGTAAAACAGGTACTTTGCGCTATATTGAGTCCTATCATAATATTGAGCAAATCAACACTTTCTCCTCTGTACAATACTAAGGGTAATGTATGCGAATTTTCTTGCACAGTTTGGTTTTTCTTGCTTTTATGGGCACTTTTTCTGTAATGCCAAGCCTTATGGCAACACCTGCCATGGCGCAAAGCGTGTATGATGATCAAGGCCCCATGAATGAAACAGAATTACTTTCTTTCATAAAATTGTTACCGCAATTCCGCGCATGGGCAGCTTCCAGTAAAGAAGTGGCGCATCCCGGCTTTGTGGATAATAAGGCAGATTTTATCTACTCTGATGCGGCGGCGCAATGGGTGCAGACGCGCGGCTTTGATGCCAGACGTTTTTTCACCGTCATGGGACGCTCGGCAGCGGCTTTGTATATGATTTCTGAGGGAGCCACCACGCAAGATGCAAAACCGCAGGATATGCCCACAGTGAGTGAATCTGAGCTTGCCTTGGTTCAAAAACATTTGGCGCAGCTTTTAGAAGCAGGTAGCGATGCACCGCGCCTTTAAGGATAGTATGAGGCCAGCATGAGACCGGCCATATTTTTAGATAGAGATGGTACCCTCAATGATGATGTGGGCTATCTTTATGAATGTGAAAAGTGGCGATGGCTTCCCGGTGCTGTGGAGGCCCTCGCCCTTTTTGCGCAAAAAGGCTATGCCTTGGTGGTTATTACCAATCAATCGGGCATTGCTCGCGGCTACTATACTGCTGCAGATGTACACACCTTACATACATGGCTCAATGCCACTCTTAATAAGCAAGGCTTACACATAGACGCCTTTTATTATTGCCCCCATCATCCAGATTTTTCCGGCCCCTGCTCTTGCCGTAAGCCATCACCGTACTTGCTTTACCAAGCGGCGCAAGATTTAGACCTTGATCTGTCGCGTTCTTTTATGATTGGCGATAAAATGAGTGATGTACAGGCAGGCCTTGCGGCAGGCTGTGCAGCGTATCTTATTGATGAAAAAAAGCCGGAATTGTTACAAGAGGGGCAAGGGGCGCAACGCGTTCCTTCACTTTTGGCAGCAGCGCATGAGATTTGTCATGCTCAAGAATAATGAATCTTATTATTCTACGTTGCGATAACATATCACGTTCAAAGGCAATTTCTTGCCGCCATGAAAGTTTTTTGGAAAGGCCGACCCAAAGGGCGCCGAAGGCGTTTACGTTTGCGAGGAACGAGCAAGTACGTAAATCGAGAGCAGAGTGGGTTTGGGGGAAAAACTTTTTTTCAAAAAAGGTTTTCCCCCAATAGATTTTCTTAGCACGGTTGCCGCAAAAAAATACTTACTTAGCAGCGGCGGCCTTTTCCATTTTAGCCCAGCTATCTTTCAGGTTCACAATGCGGTTAAACACAGGGGCGCCTTCTTGGCTGTCTTTATCCACACAGAAATAGGCTAAACGTTCAAACTGCATCCTGTCACCCACCTTAAAATCACGCATGGCAGGCTCACACTGTGCTGTGACTACGCGTAAGGATTCGGGGTTCAAATAATCTAAAAAGCTTTTGCCTTCTTCCACGGCATTGGGGTTTTCGGTGGCAAAAAGGTGCTCGTATAAACGTACTTCCAGCGGCGCGGCATGTTCTGCCGATACCCAGTGAATGGTACCGCGCACTTTGCGTCCATCTTCGCTCTTACCGCCGCGGCTTTGGGGATCATAGGTGCAGCGCAATTCCACCACATTTCCGGTATCATCGTAAATAGCTTCTTGGCAGGTGATATAGTAGGCATAACGCAAGCGCACTTCATTACCTACATAAAGGCGATGGAATTTTTTGGGCGGATCTGCACGAAAATCATCACGCTCTATATAAAGCTCACGAGTAAAGGGCATGGTACGGCTGCCATAGCTATCATCTTCGGGGTGATAGGGCATATGTAAATCTGCCGGTTTATCTGCTTCGTTTTCAGGGAAGTTGGTAATGACCACCTTGATGGGATCAAGCACAGCCATAACGCGCGGCGTGTGGCTATTTAAATATTCGCGCTGGCAAAATTCAAAGAGACCAAAATCCACTGTGGAATCGGCGCGAGATACACCAATACGCTGGCAAAAATCTTTCAAAGCTTCCGGCGGCACACCGCGACGACGCATGCCGCTGATGGTGGGCATACGTGGATCATCCCAGCCTGTCACATGGCCTTCTTGCACCAATTGAATAAGCTTACGCTTGGAAAGCACAGTATAGCCCATTTGTAGGCGGGCAAATTCAATTTGTTGCGGACGGTATACGCCCAGATTTTCCAGCACCCAATCATAAAGTTCACGATTATTTTCAAATTCTAAGGAGCAAATGGAGTGAGTGATATGCTCTAAGGAGTCGGAAATACAGTGGGTAAAATCGTACATGGGGTAAATACACCACGCAGCGCCAGTGCGGTGATGGTGCTCGTGGCGAATGCGATAAAGGGTAGGGTCGCGCATAACAATATTAGGCGAGCTCATATCAATTTTTGCGCGTAATACATGGGCGCCATCGGGGAATTCTCCGGCGCGCATACGGCGAAATAAATCAATATTTTCCTCTATGCTACGTTCTCTATAAGGGCTTGGAGTACCTAATACGGTAAAGGAGCCGCGCATTTCACGAATTTCTTCGGCAGAACACGAATCCACATAGGCTTTACCGGCAAGTACCAATTGTTCAGCAAAGGCATAGAGTTTATCAAAATAATCCGAAGCAAAAAACTCTCGCTCTTCCCACTGGGCGCCCAGCCATGCCACGTCCTCACGAATGGAATCCACATACTCTGTTTCTTCCTTGGTGGGATTGGTATCGTCAAAGCGTAAGTTAAATTTACCTGCAAAATCTTGTGCAATGCCGTAATTTAAGAAAATAGATTTGGCATGACCTAGGTGCAAATAACCATTGGGCTCAGGAGGAAAGCGTGTATGCACTCGCTGCTCAAAACGCTCTGAAGCATTGTCTGCCATAATACGCGTGCGGATAAAATCTACACTACTTTCGGTATTTTCTGCGCTTTCGATATTTTTTGCGCTTTCGATATCTTTTGTTTGACTGTTGGGGGAAGATGTATCGCTCATGGCTATTCCTTTGCTGTTTGAATAATGAAACGATTATTTTATAACAACACGCCCCAAGGGTCAAGAAAAGAGAGCTAGGATCTTCAGACTAATGACAAACCCTAGGGTAAAAAAATGATTTTTATTTTTATGGATTAAACTTCATTTTTTTAAAATGAACACCTTAGATGAAGAACAAATAAGGCATTATTTAAAAAATTGCATTGCGTCTAGATTTTACATTCAAAAATAAGTGTTCGCCGCAATTAAAGTTTTTTGGAAGGGGGCTGGGGCCTGCTCAGACTAGGGGCTTTTTTTCAAAAAAGGTTTCCCACCAGTAGACTTTGTCAGCAATCTGGAGAGCTAGGCTAGTTTCCTTATTTTTTCCGCGCTACCAAATAGGCCAGCCCTCCCACCACACAACCGGCCGTGAGGGAAAATACAGGGGTGAGCAGCAGTGAGCCTATGACCCATTCCCATAATCTTTGACCGGCCTCATAGCCAAGGGTTTGCACGCTAAATTCTGTGAGCCAATGCCCATGTCGCGCGCGATAGCCCACCAATATGGCCATGGCAGGCAAAAAAGGGGGCCAGGTGAAGGGAATCATGGCTAGGGCACACAAGCGGTTTAAACGAAACCAGCCCATAAAGAGGAGCAGCGCAACGCTTTGAATGATGGGGGCAGGCACCGTGAGCACTGCCATAGCAATGGCGGCGGTGCGTGCTAGCTCCTTGGGGGTGGCTCTATTATAAGGATCATCCATAAGTTGGCGCAAAGATTGTAAAGGGCGCTTCAAAGAAATGGGCTCAGCTGTATTTTCCACCTCACTTTGCCTGCGCTTAAAGGGCAGCGGCACCAAGGCGCGTATAGTAAGGCGCACATTGCAGGTGATGAGCTTGATATAATCTTGTATTTTTGGCGCTTTCCACGCACCTAAAGAGTTGCTGGAAGGAGGCATGGGTACAGGTAATTCTTGAAAGTTATATTGCCCCCACGCTGCGCGTACTAGGCTTTCGGCCTCAAAGGCATAGCCTGTATCTTGTATTTGTATACATTCAAAAAAATCGAGAGGATATGCGCGTAAGGTGGCATGCACATCATGCACTTTTACCCCCGTTTGTACGCGTAGCCAAAAAGAGGACATGATGCGCTCAAAGCTTTGGCGCCAAGGGCAAGGCTTACTATAGTCTCTTTTGCTGAGAATAATATCTTGAGGGTGTTCTTGAGAAAGTTCTTCTATTTTACGCAGATGTGTCAAAAAATCTGTGGAATCTTCTAAAAGCTCAAAACTTATTATATGTGTGCAGCGCCATTCTTTGGCTTGGGGCAGGGCAGCATAAAGGGCTTCACCACGTGTAGAGCCTTGGGGCATGTGTAGAGATTGCGGCGCTGTGGCAATACCTTCGGGCACAGCTTGTGCCATAAGTACGCGCGGGCATATATCGTATAAGCGCGTAAGATATTTGACTAAAAGCTCAGCATGGGCATAATGTGTAATAAGTAAGCAAGGGCGTAAAGACATGTGCTTTTGTAGGCAAATTCCGGGGCTTGGTCAATATCTATAGTATGCACTAGGAGGACAAAAAATAAACACATGTCTTATGAGGCTAGTGCCCTATTAAGCGCCCTAAAGATTTCTTGCGAGTCATAAGGATTTAGGCTATTTTGCCTTCTATTAGAGTTTTTTCCACATGTCAGCCTGTTGAAAAATTAAAGTCTCAGAAAACGCTCAAGAAAAATTTATTTTATAAAGTTGCTACAGGTTGTTCAAAAAGTGTAAAGTGCGAGAAAGGCGAAGTTTTTTACGGAAGGAGCGTATTGTGACATACGTAACTGGAGTAAAAAACAAGTCTGACGATGCAATGTGCACTTTTTCAACGGCATGATATATTGAGGTGCCTATGCAAGCAAATAAAAGGGTCTTAACCACTTGCGGCTATTGTGGTTGCGGTTGTAACTTTTATGCCTATGTGCAAGATGAGCGCATTGTGAGCGTAAGCCCCAAGGCTGATCACCCTGTGAATAAGGGGATGTTGTGTGCCAAGGGCTGGCTGGGGCATGATTTTGCTTCCCATGCGCAGCGCTTGCGCATGCCCCTTTTGCGTCAAGAAAATGGCTCGTTACAAGAGGTTTCGTGGGAAAAAGCCCTTGCTTTTGTAACAGAAAAACTCTCTGCGATTAGGGCAGAAAATCCCCGCGCCTTTGCTCTTTTTTCTTCAGCGCGCTGTACCAATGAAGAAAATTACCTGGCTGCAAAATTATGCCGCGCTGTGATGGGCTCTCCTCATATAGATCATTGCGCAAGGCTGTGACACAGCCCCACTGTGGCCGGTCTGGTCACATCCTTTGGCTCCGGCGCTGCCACCAATAGCTTGGAAGAAATACGCCATGCCGACACTCTTTTTATTATAGGTTCCAATACCTCTGCCCAGCACCCCTTGGCCTATGCACGCGTGGCTGATGCCGTAAAAAATAAGGGTGCCAAGCTTATTGTGGCCGACCCACGTACCACCCCTGTGGCGCAATTGGCACATATTCATTTATCCTTACGCCCCGGCAGTAATTTGGCGCTTATCAACGCCATGTTATATGTGATCTATACGGAAAAGCTGCATAATACGGCCTTTATAGAAGAACATACCGAAGGCTTTAGTGACTTTGTGGCCTCTATTCAACAGTGCACACCGCAGTGGGCGGCGCCCATTACCGGCCTTGAGCCAGAAGCCATAGAAGAAGCGGCGCGCCTTTTTGCTAGCGGTGCAGGGAGTGCTCTTGAAGATGCTCAAGGCGCTAAGGCCATGATTTTATATTGCATGGGCATTACGCAGCAAGTAACAGGCACAGAGTCTTGCCGCGCCTTGGCTAATTTATCCTTACTCACCGGCGCCATAGGCCGCGAAAGCGCAGGGCTTTTGCCTTTGCGCGGGCAAAATAATGTGCAAGGTTCTTGCGATATGGGAGGCTTGCCCGAAGTGTTGCCCGGCTATGTGCAGGCAGGCTCTGATACAGCGCAAGAGCGCTTTGGCCCCGTATGGGGAGATTTTGCCAATGAGTGCGGCCTAAAACTTACGGAAACCCTGCATGCCATACAGCATAAAGATATTTCTGCTCTGTATATTATAGGGGAAAATCCCTTGCTTTCCGATGCTGATACCAAGGCCACGGAAGAGGCTTTGCGTAAACTAAATTTGCTCATTGTACAGGATATTTTTCTAACAGAAACGGCAAAATTGGCACATGTTGTCTTACCTGCCGCTTCGTATTTAGAAAAGGAAGGTACTTTTACCAATACCGAGCGTAGGGTGCAGCGCATAAGGCCGGCACTAAAATCGCAAGGGCAAGCCCGCGCCGATTGGCGTATTTTGGCTGCCATTATACAAGAGTTGGAGCAAGAAAAAGGGCCGGTATATGCAAAGAGCGAAGATATTTTTAATGAAATTCGTAAGGTAGTGCCAAGCTATGCCGGTATGACCTATGCGCGCCTGGCAGAGCATGACGGATTATGCTGGCCTTGCCCTCACGAAGATCATGCAGGCACGCCCATATTGCACACACAAGGTTTTGTGCGCTCTGGCGGTAAGGGCTTATTTACGGTGAATAGCTATGAGGCTAGAGGGCAGCATGTATGTGCAGATTATCCCTTTATTTTGGTGACGGGGCGCCTTGCCCATCATTATCATACAGGCACCATGACACGTCTTTCATGGGTGCTGGAACGCGAGTGCCCCACAGCCTTTTTGGAAATGCACCCCGACGATGCGGCCAGTATTAGGGCAAGGCAGGGGTGGAATGTACGCATACGTTCGCCGCGTGGCGAGGTAGATGCTTTGCTGCAGGTGACGGATAAAATCGCCAAGGGAACAGTATTTTTGCCTTTTCACTTTTTAGAAAGTGCGGCCAATATACTTACGTCCCATGAACATTTAGATCCATTTGTAAAAATACCCGAATTTAAAGTGAGTTCGGTGGCTGTATCTGTCATTCCCTAAATGATTACAGATGCCTGCTAAAGGAGCGAGCGTGACGAATTTTTTCTTACCCTATACCCATGTGGATAAGGCTCTTGCTTTATGGAATGAAGCTTTTGCCCTTTTCACCCCTCAAGTTCTTCATGGTGATGCCTCTGAAGTTTCTCAGAAAAATGTAGGGGAAATTTCCCCTAAAAAATATACGGAAAACACTGGGAAAAATACCGGTAAAAATATAGGGAAAAATACCGAGTGCGATGTGCACTGGGCACCTTATGCAGCGCACAGTACTTTGCACCATAGCAGCTATACTTTAACGGCACTTTCGGCCAAGGATTTTGTTTTTGCCCCGCGTGAAGCCCTTTTTACATGGCAGGGTGAGCAAGACATAAGTGTACAAGATGCCCTATGCGCCTCCAATTCGTTGCAAAATAAGGCACAAGATGTCTTGCTTTTTGGTTTACGGCCTTGTGATGCCTATGCTTTGGCCTATACGCACGCTTTTTTTAACGGTGAATATAAAGATATGGTGTATGCACGCCGTCAAAAGCATGTGTATACCATTACCATAAATTGCCTAGAGCCTGGACAAGGCTGTTTTTGTGCTTCCTTGGGTACAGGGCCTTTTTTGGCACCCAAGGCTGTGCAAGGCATGAGCGGCGCGGACCTAGAATGTACCCCCTTGCAAGAGGGCTTTATGGTGCAAGTGCACAGCGAAAAAGGCCAATGGCTGCTGAGCCATATCAATACTCTTGTGCAAACATGTTATGATATAGAGAGATTACAAGAAAAAATACAATTAGAAGAGCAAGCTCAAGGGGCTTTTGTACGTAAGCCTAATCTTAGCACTTTGCAAGCGGCCTTGGAGGCCGGTTTTGAGCATGAGCTTTGGGCGCGCATGGCACCTTCTTGTATTCTTTGTACAGGGTGCACGCGCGTATGCCCTACCTGTACGTGTTTTACTACCCAAGAAGAGTCTTTAAGAGAATCTTTGGGGGGGGGATCTGAAGGTCAAAGTAATGAGCAAAAGGGTGGGCAGAGAGTGCGTTGTTGGGATTCGTGTCAAAGCCGCGGTTTTACCCGTAATGCCGGCTGGCATGAGCCCCGTGATCATGTGGCCATAGTGCGCTACAGAATTTACGATAAATTGCGCTATGTGGAACAGCGTTTTGGTTATAAAGGCTGTACCGGTTGTGGGCGTTGCACGCGTATATGTCCGGCGGCCATTGATATCATGCAGGTGGCAGAAGAGATTATGCAAAGCCATGCGCAGCAAGGGGAGACTGCACCACAAACAAAGCTGCAAGTGCCCTTTGTGCGCCATACGCGAGATTTTGACGCCAAACTGTATGTGCCTGAGCTTGTAAGAATTGTAAATATTTACGAAGAAGCTAAAAGCGTAAGGCGTTTTACCGTGCGCTTTGTGCACAATACAGCCCAAGGGCGTCCTGCTTTGCGCGGACAATTCTACATGATTACCGTTTTCGGTGCCGGAGAAATTGCCATTTCCGTCCCCTTCAGTGATACAGAAGAGCAAGAATTTACCTTTTATGTGAAGCGCGTAGGTAAGGTTACAGGAGAGCTTTTCACCAAAAAAGTGGGGGATATGCTGGGATTACGCGGCCCTTATGGGGTGCCTTTTCCTTATGAATCCTTTGTGGGGCGCAGTTTATTGGTGGTAGGTTCTGGCGTGGGGCATGCCCCTGTGCGCGCGCCTTTGGTGCGTGCTATTGAAAATAGAGAGCAATTTAAGCATATTATCGTTATAGGCTCTGCCATGACCTATGAAGAGCTTTTACTCAAGGAAGATTTACAAGCTTGGAATCAGCTGGACGGGGTGCAAGTGCATTATGCGCTGGCAAAGCCTACCAATGCGCTGACCACCGTGCCTATCCATGTGGGCTATATCAATGATTTGCTTCCTCCCTTGGCGGAAAATCCCGGTGTGGACTGGACGCAAACCTCGGCCATTATCTGTGCATCGGCGCGGCGTATTCAAGCTGTGGCTAAGGATCTTGTGAAGCTTGGCATGCAGCCCAGTGATATTTATACGGCGCTGGAAACTAATATGCGCTGTGGTGTGGGTAAATGCGGACATTGTAAGGTGCTACAT
>CAYJAL010000026.1:0-20467 GCA_964367875.1 uncultured Desulfovibrionaceae bacterium
CGTCGGCGGCAACTTCGCCGTCGGCCCTTGCTTCTAAAATAGCTTTTTCTAAAGACTCATCATCGTCGCCACGACCAAATAAACGTCCAAGTCGTGACCACAGGGTACTGTCGGAACCTCCGTCCAAGCGGGCCTCCAAGGTTAGGGTGAATGGGATGAACAAAGTCAAGTGACTCTGTTCGCGTGTGCACAAGCTTATGCCTTATGCTGTAAAAAAGAAATATGCAATAAAGCAGAAAAAAATTCAAGTCTCACTTTTGTCATGTATGGGCCGCGCCCTTAGGCAATCTTCTTGGTTTGCAGCATGTGCGAGCGCATAACCCAAGCAGAGAGTGGTGGAATACTTTTATTACTGTCAGTAGGGAACCACTGAATTTTTTTAGTATTTTCTACCACAGGAGACCAGTTTTCAAAGCGTACTGCCACCTGCCATAGATTATTTTTTTCCACATGAGTTCGCATGGCTACGCGGCAAGAAATCCAAAAAGAAACAGTGCTTTTTTCTTGTTCAGCGTTATTTTGCTCTTTAGTATTTTGCTCTGGCGCATGTTGTTTTTGCGTGGCCTGTGCCTGGGCTTGCGCCTGAGTTTGCGGCTGTGCCTGGGTTTGAGCTTGCCCCTGTTCCGTATTTTGGGAGGCGGCCGCTGTGTCTATTTTTTCAGGGGCATCTTTTTTTGCATTAGCCAGCACCACAAGAAAAAGTAAGTTGGCGTCTTTTTCTAATAAATGCGCTCCTTGCGCCATGGCTCTTTCGTGAATAAGAATGCGCAAACCTCCGGCAGAAATATTATCCAGCACCATATCATTTTGCGCTTGCGGTCTATACACTAAAAAAGGCTTATCCAAACCATCGCGCGATGTGGGCAAAGGGGCATTGCCGGGCATAAGCCAAAGGCCTAAGCCAAAAACATCTGTTTTAGGCGGTGTATAGCGTAAAAATGAACGCTTTTGCCCTGGAGAAACGGCATCTGGTAAATGCATATGCAGTTCAGTAAAGCTCCCCTTACGAACAGCAGCAAAAGCCGCAGTGGTAAAATGGAAAAAGGAGGTTTTGCCTTTTTGCTGTATGGATAAAAATAAAATGAGGGGGGCATGGGTCCATTGGTGGGCGCCAAAGGCATCGGTGATTTGCAAAATCATGTCATTGCCGGTGACTGCATTAAAAATACCTTCGGCAGAAAAACCCTTAAAATCTCCCTGCATAACTTCCAAGCGTATATTGCTACGCTGTGCCAAGGCCGCGTGCATGACCTCTTGCACTATTTGCGCGCGTTGCTTGTTTTGTTTGCGCACGTAGAGTATTTTTCTGAGTCTATGAGCCATAGCATAGCCAAACATGGCAAGGCCAATGCCGGCAGCGCAACCTATGAGGACTTCAGAAACAAGCATAGTGGTATCCGTACGCGGTTTAAATCTTAGTTATCAATTTTGGCATCGTAAAAAGTGTAAATACCTTTTTTCTTTTTGGATCTGTACAAAGCTTTATCTGCTCTGGTGTATAAATCTTCGTAATTATCTGCATCGGTGGGGAAAAGCGCTATGCCGATACTGCACGAAATTTTCACCACAACGCCTTCGCCTTCCAGTGTTTGCTTGAAAAACTCAATAACCTTATCGAGCTTAACCAAGAGAACGCCAAGGTTTGGCATATTTTTAAGGTATACAATATATTCATCGCCGCCCATACGTCCTACAATATCATCGCTACGGAAAATACCCGCCAGGCCTGCGGCAAGATTTTTAATAACAAGGTCACCTACAGCATGGCCTAGATTGTCATTAACATGCTTAAAGTTATCCACATCTATAATGCAGAGCACACCGCGCTCGCCTTGATTTCCAAGTACAGCTTGCTGAATAAGTTCGGTGGAAGCTGTTTTATTATACAGACCAGTAAAGGCATCTCTTTGCACATCATCGCGCAATTTTTGTAAACAGCGTGTTTCTTCGTCCACATTTTTAATTTCGCCAATGACCTTGGTTTCATTGGTGGTCATATCTGTCCAAGCGTTTTGGCGCAATTGACACCATATCCAAGAGTTATGGGCATTTTTAAGGCGTAAAAGGGATTCTACAGAATTACCTCCAGCCTTTAACTTGGCCTGCATAGATTGGAATAAATCCATATCCTCAGGGTGGATAATATCTAAATTTATGTTGTAATAATCTGCCTTTACTTCTGGTAAAGGATAGCCAAACTTTTTGAAAAACTGTGCTGTAGCGCGTAGTTTTTGGGTGTGCCAGCTGTATTCATATAAAATATTTTCTGAGGCTTCAAAAAGGTAGCGGTAGCGCACAGTCATATTTAAATCACGTAATTCTTGGGTTTTACGTTCAGTAATATTTATGATGGTGCTCCAATACCAGCGTTCGGCCTCTTCTTCTATAAGGCGTACGCTTTCCAAAATCCATATGGGGGTATTGCTTACATTTTTTAGCCTATACTCTAAGATGACAATTTCTTCGCCGTTGGCAAGAGCTGTGCGCAAGTTTTCTTGAACGGTATGTAAATCATCCGGATGAATGAGCTCTGCCCAACTGTTATTATATTTCTTGCGCAAGTCTCTGGCTGTAATGCCAATGGTAGACAAGAAGGAATTGCCATATTCCAAAATAGTCCACTTTTCATCATCGTTAAAGCGCACCACACCACAAGGGCTTTGGTCAAAAAGCCATTGCAAGCGCTGGGCAGCGTATTCTGAAACTTTTTTCTGTTGTCTTTGTGTTCTTACCACATGAAGGAGGGTAATTATGCAGAAAATAAACCAAGCCGAGCCAATGCCCATAAGTACATAGATCATGTTTTCAAGTCGACGCTGGGCTGTGCTTGAGGCCACAAACACCCCCACGGTCCATTGCTTGCACTTTGTAGGCACAAGGCTCACGTAAAACCAATGGCCATTCATGGCTATTTGGGCAAAGGAATTGTGACTTAAGGACATGTCTTGGCGTAGCTGTGCTATGACTTCTGGGGTATTTTGCGGTGAAATACTCAGTATATCTAAAAAGTTTTCCCCTAAAGTCATGGAATTGAAAGTGCCTTCCACAATGTCCCCTTGCTGGTTAATAACAACATAGCGCATATGATTGGAAAGGGTGGGGGGGAAAAGATTTTGCAGTACGCTTGAATAACTTTTTGCAGCAAATAAAAGGGCTTCTTGACCATTGTTTAGCTGCAAGGGGGTAGTATAAAATGAAAAATACTCGCCCTTGCCATCTGTATAGGCTATGGCATAAAGATTTTTTCTTTTGGGGGAGAGCAGGAGTTTATTTTGGCTTACTGTATCAAGGTACACTTCTTTGCCATCTTGGGCTGATATATGCACCTGATTATCATGCGTAATAATGCCAATAAAGGGGAAGTTTTGTAAGATGTTATCTAAAATATTAGGCTGTGTGTTTAACACCTTGAAAGAGTTTAGGTCTTGAATTTTTGGATTTTTTGCTAAGGCATCAAGATGTTCTAAAGACTCATCGACGTTGTAATTATAAAAGTGCGCAACGTTGGAAGCTGTGGCATGCAATGTTACCTTTGCTTGGTCTTCGTACATTATTTCAAGGTGTTGTACGAACGTATATCCCAAGCCTACAAGGAGTATGGCACATAAAAAAAGGCCTAATGTTAGGTATGTATAGTTTTTTTTGGTTTGCTCAAAAAACACAAAATGCCTCATGGAAAACGTAATATGTACTTGTTAGAGTAAGTTCTACGCTAGACTGTAAAAAAACACAAGTCTTGTACCACTATCCATGATGAAGCAAAAAAATCTTACGCATGCACTGGACAATGGCCTTGGCAAACTTATATTATCTGTAGTTTTTGACACTTTTTCTGGGATATAAAAGATAATAATTGTATAAAGTGTCTTGCAAACCTCTTTCATCTTTTTTTGTTGTCAAAATCGAATGTTTACTTTATGTTCCCCAAGGTTTTTTACTGAAAATGTGTCTTCAATGTACAACTGTATAGGCGATTTTGGATTGGCCGAAAATGCGTCTTATGTGTTGGATTTTGTAGGTGTTTTTTACGAGAAACGCAGTGAAATTATATGTAGTTGAATGTATATTTTCAATAAATTAGGTGTTTTATGAAGAAATTTCGCTTGTCGTGGCAGTTGAGAGTTACCTTTATACTGCTAGTCTTAGTTAATCTTCCTTTCCTTTTTGTGGCTCAAATAAGCATGAATCTTGTGGAAAATGCTTTGCTTTCAGAAAAAGAAAACAAACTTCTTTCCATCACGCATGTGCTTGATTCTATGCTGGGCCCCAAGGGGTTTGATGGCATTTTGCAAAAATACCATGCTACAGAAGCTGATCGCGAAGAAAAAATCGCCATTTTAAATTCTGAATTGAAGGTTATTAGCGATAGCTTAATTCCTGAAGGTTCAGGGCTTGCTGTGGGCTATTATAGTAGGGACGTTGACGCTATTGTAGCTTATGGTCCTTCTAAATCCTATGCGCACACTGTGGGTACTTCCATATTGCCTGAGCACCCTGGGCGTACAGTTATGAGCTCCAATACTCCTGCTGTAGTGCGCGGTGCCATGGTTCGCGGTGCCATTATGAATGCCATGTACCCCATTGAAAGAGATGGCCTCGTTATTGGGTATTTATGGGCTAATGAGCTTGAAACAGATGTAGATGCTCAGCTTGCCGAACTAACGCATGAAACACAAATTTTACTCTTGGCGTGCTTTATTTTTACAGGCACGATTTTATTTATTTTGGCTTTGCGTACTGTGAAGGAAATGGATCACGTTATTGCCGGCGTGCGCCAGCTTAAGGATGATTTGTCCTATCGTATTCCGCCTGCCAAGGGGGAATTTGCCGACGTTGTTGCCAATATTAACGATATGGCGCAAACCATTAATACAGCCACCAGCGAATCGGCCAGAGCTATTACCGTATTGCAAGGTATCATGAATAATATGGACTTTGCCATTATGGTTTTAGATCCTAAAACACGCCGTATCATCTATGCTAACCCTTATGTGCTGAAAATGTGGAATGTGGAAGAAGCCGTCAATAAAATGTGCTATAAGGTCTTGTATAATAAAAACGAGCCTTGTGAAGAATGCCCTCAGTTGCAATTCTTTAGCCCCACAGGCGATCCGGATTTCTCCATCTTGCATCGTGAAGAATTTAACCCTGCGTTGAATAAGGAATTCCTCATTTCAGAGCGTCTTATCCATTGGCATGATGATAGAATTGTGCATTTGCGCGTGTGCATGGATATTTCTGAGCGTAAGGCTTTAGAACAAGCAACCTCAGCCAATAAGGCGCAGCGTGACTTCTTGGCACGCATGAGCCATGAAATTCGTACGCCTATGAATGGTGTGCTTGGTATGACGCGCCTTGCCATTCAAGATAATCCTCCTGCCAAGCAATTAAGTTATCTGAAGAAGATTCAATCTTCCGCCTCTTTGCTCTTGGGTATTATCAATGACATTCTGGACTTCTCGCGCATTGAAGCCGGTGCCATGACCATTGAAAAGCATGCCTTTGATATTCATGAGGCCATTGAAAAAGTTCATGAGCTTATATTGCCCCGTGCACAAGAAAATAAAAGCATACTTAAAGTAGATATTAGCCCCAACATGCCGCATATGCTTGTGGGTGATAGTTTGCGCTTCTCGCAAGTGTTGTTGAATCTTTTGGGCAATGCCACAAAGTTTACCAAGGGTGGCGTTGTGTCCCTTTCTGCTTGGTCAGAAAACGTTATGGGCGGAAAAATTCGCGTGCATTGCCAAATTACCGATACGGGTATTGGTATGACCAAAGCGCAATTGGATGAATTGTTCAAGCCTTTCAGTCAAGCAGACACTTCCACCTCGCGTCGTTTTGGCGGTACCGGTTTAGGATTGTCCATATGTAAGGCTTTCGTGGAGCTTATGCAGGGAACCATTAAAGTGAGCAGCGAGGAAGGTAAGGGCAGTACTTTTTCTTTCTATGTGCTGTTTGATGAGCACACTGCTGTGGTATCCAAAGAGCAGAAGGACGATAAGCCTTGGGAGAATCAGCGTTACGATGGCTGCCATTTCCTCTTGGTGGAAGATGATCCCATAAATCAAGAAGTGGCTTTGGCGGTACTGGATGCCATGGGTATTAAAGTGGACGTGGCTAACAATGGACAGGAAGGTTATGATCTGTTCATGCAGCATGATTATGATCTTATCCTTATGGATATGCGCATGCCTGTGATGGATGGCCTTAGCGCCACACGTAAAATTCGCGCCAGTGGCAAAGCGGATGCGCACACTGTGCCTATTCTCGCTATGACGGCCAATGCCATGGAAGAAGATAGACAAGAAAGTCTTAATGCTGGTCTTAATGCGCATATATCTAAGCCCATTGATATGGAAGAATTGAAACGCACCTTCTATGCTTTCTTAGCCAATGCTTCCAGTGACCAAGCTTCGTAGTTTACATATATAGAAATGAAAAGGCCTCCTGTGTTAGAACAGGGGGCTTTTTTTTGTGGGATATGCTATCACCCCATTACTTGGCTGACTTCTTGCTTTATCATAAAAAAACCGCCAAAACTGGCGGTTTTTTTATCATCTCTTTGATAAGCTAACTATGAGTATAGCAAGGTTATGTATTTATGCTTTTTCTAATGCCCTTTGGTAGTCGGTTTACGTGTAATGGTAAACTCTTGCATGGGGTTTTTGATAAGGGTCATACCTTCGGGCAAGGTGAGGTTTGCTTTTACCTTGGCGCTTTGTCCGCTTTCCAGTAAAGGGGGGGTCACGCGTACCACAAGGCTTCTTAAGTAAGAGTGATTTTTAACTAATCCTTCTGGCACTTCCACTTCGACTTCCAGATTTTGGGGACTTAGAGTGTAGCTATTTGCTTCTCCGCTAATAATCACCTTGGGACTCAGCTTGAGGCGCACGCGCTGCGTGGCCACTGTATAGGTGACCGAAACAAAATTTGGCGTAATGGATGTTTGCAGCTCAGAGACCACCAAGGGGAACTTCTTAGTATAGGTACCGGGGCCTTCTGAAGGGTCAACAAAAAGCTCTAGAGGAAGGCTCTTGATGTGCATAATGGTTTTTTCCGGCCCACGAATCAAGGCAGTAGTAGGGGATATGCTAATATCTTGCACTTTAAACGCAGAAGCGGAAAAATTACTGCTCAGGGTTGTTTTGATAGGAACATTGCGCTCCAAAAGGGTGTCTACATAAACAATCATTTGCGGAGGTGTAATCTCAAGCACCTCAAAAGCGCGAAAAGACCCCTCGTTAAAGTTGGGGGTCACAAAGGGCACAATGTTTTTCCCTTTTACAAGGTCAGACAAGTCGATGATATAGGGTTTTCTAGCTTCATTGCCCACAAGCAAGGTTCTTGGGCCGCGAATATGCACAGAGACTTCATGTATAAGGCCTTCGGTAATAATAAGATTACTGGGCAAATTGGCATAATCTAGCTTTATATCCAGCTGCATGTCTGTACGCTCTTTTACGGTTATGGCGTACCATGCAAATACTGCCATGCACAAAGAAATAAGAAGGATAGGAATATTAACACCATATATACTAGAGCGCATTACTGATGACCTCGCGAAGTTTATGGGCTTGAATATGAGATTGTATGGTGCCTTTCATGGCTATGGAAATTTCTCCGCGCTCTTCAGAAACCACAATGGCCAAAGCGTCGGATTCTTCCGTAATGCCCAAGGCGGCCCTATGTCTTGTGCCAAAGTTTTTTCCTTGCACTATGGCTAAGGGCAATATGCAGGAGGCAGCGGCTAAACGTCCTTTGCTGATAATAACAGCGCCGTCATGTAAGGGCGAGCTATGTAGAAAAATGGAGAGTAGGAGTTTACGCGAAATTTCTGCATCAAGGCCAGTGCCTTCTTGGCGAATAAGCTCTTGTAAAGGGAGGGAGCGTTCAATAATGATAAGGGCGCCTATGCGCAATCTTGCCATTTCTGTACAGGCTTGTACAATATCTTCAATGGCCGTATGCGCCAAGGGGCTGCGCTTCCAAAAATACCGTGCCCCCATTTCTCCGAGACCTTGACGTATATCTTTTTGAAAAAGAATAACCACCACCAAGAAAAGCGAACCTACAATATGCTCAAGCATCCAACGCAAGGAGTACAGCTCCAATTGCAAGGATACCATATAGAGAATGAGTAGAATAATCAGCCCCATAAGTGCGGCAAGACCGCGAGTACCTTTAATAATATTTATGGCATTATAAATAAGCAAGGTGATAATGCCTATATCAAGGGCATCACGCCAGTCAACGCCATGAGGTATGGTAAATAGGGTAGAAATTTCTAACATAAGCATCCTTTAGGCTTTTCTTATGAAAAAATATTAGGCCTTGAGTTTATGTACAATTTGCAAGGCGCGCACTGTGGGCGCCACATGATGCACTCGGTGATAGGCAATGCCTTTGTGAGCTAAAAGGGCACTACTTATATGGGTGGCTTCGGCTCTGGCTTCGGTATCTTCCGCAGGTATTTGCAAGGCATTATGTAAAAAAGATTTCATGGAAATAGCTGCCAAGAGGGGGCGCCCAAAAGAGTGTAGCTCTTCCATGTGGCGTAAAATTTCCCAATTCTGCTCAACACTTTTCCCAAAACCAATGCCGGGGTCTAGCATGATATGTTCTTCTGGCAGGCCTGCTTGGGTAAGGGTATGCAAATGCTTTTCAAAAAATAGCTGTATTTCGCGCATGATGGGGCCTGTGGGAATGTGCTGCTGCATATTTTCCGGCTTGCCTGAGCTGTGCATGAGCACATAGCCCGGCTTATACTGCGCCACCACGTCTTTTAGGCCGGGGTCAAATTGACAGGCCGAAATATCGTTTATGATATGGGCGCCGGCTTCTAAAGCGGCCACGGCGGTGCTGGCATGGTAAGTGTCTACAGAAATAGTGGGTAGGTGCGTAACGGCTACAGGGCAAGTGCTTGTAGGCTGTAAAGCTTGCAATACAGGCATAAGGCGCGCTTGCTCTTGCGCTTCGCTCACCGGTGCTGCTCCGGGGCGTGAGGACTCTGCCCCAAGGTCTAAAATTTCAGCGCCTTCTTGTAGCAATTTTTGCGCATGTGCCAAAGCCGCTTCCGGCACATAATATTTACCCCCATCAGAAAAAGAATCCGGTGTAAGGTTCACAATGCCAAAAAGCATAAAGGGGGAGGGGTTAAGCACCCTTCCCCCACGTATAGTCCAAGATGTATTCACGTACTATTGGTCTTTTTTGTTTTCAGAGCTTTCTTGCGGCTCTTGGTTTTGCGTTTTATTCGCTTCTTGGGACTCTACCGAATCAGCTTTGATTTCTTCTTGCGGCTTGTTGGGCTCGTCGAAGGTAAAGTCACCCTGTTCGTTAGTAATGTCGCCTTCAGTGCCAGTAGCGGCAACTTCTTCCGAGCTTTCTTTGGCAGGAGCAGGCTTTTTGTCCTTACCTGTTAAATCCAAAGGAGGCAAAGGTTTGCCCTCAATTAAAAGGTCAATGTCAGCGCCGCTGATGCTTTCTCTTTCAAGTAAGGCGTCGGCAAGGGCATGTAAGTGCTGAATATTTTCATTGAGCAGATCATGGCAACGGGTGCGAGCTTCGGTAACAATACGCTTTACTTCAGAGTCTACCAAGCGTGCTGTATCTTCGCTAAAGTTTTTATTTTGCACCCATTCGCGGCCAATGAAGACCTCTTCACCGGTTTCACCGATGGCTAAAGGCCCCAGGGCTTCGCTCATGCCCCATTCACACACCATTTTGCGAGCTGTGCGGGTAACGCGTTCAATATCATTGCTGGCACCGGTGGTGATATCATCAAAGATGATTTCTTCTGCCACACGGCCACCCAAGAGTACCACAAGATTATTTTGCAAATAACCGCGTGAATATCCGTGACGATCCTCTTCGGGCAATTGCATGGTAACACCTAAAGCACGACCGCGCGGAATAATGGTTACCTTATGTACAGGGTCAGTATTGGGTAAAAGACGCGCTGCCAAGGCGTGACCGGCTTCATGGTAGGCCGTGATACGCTTTTCTTCATCAGAAAGTATAAGGCTGCGTCTTTCGCGACCCATAAGCACTTTATCCTTAGCCCATTCAAAATGCCCCATGGTGAGCATGTCGTCATTGGCCTTGGCGGCTTGTAAGGCGGCTTCGTTGACCAAGTTTTCAAGGTCGGCGCCGGAAAAACCGGGAGTGCCACGAGCTAAAGTGTCTAAATCCACATCATCACTAATGGGGGTGCGACGTGTATGCACTTCTAAAATACGACGGCGTCCCTTAAGGTCCGGTGTGGGTACAATAACCTGACGGTCAAAACGACCGGGACGTAAGAGGGCGGGGTCAAGCACGTCAGGGCGGTTGGTGGCGGCAATAAGGATAACACCTTCATTGGATTCAAAACCATCCATCTCCACCAAGAGCTGATTCAAAGTTTGCTCGCGTTCATCATGACCACCGCCAAGACCGGCGCCACGCTGGCGACCTACGGCGTCAATTTCGTCAATAAAAATAAGGCAAGGGGCATTCTTTTTACCTTGGGTAAAGAGATCGCGCACGCGAGAGGCACCCACACCTACAAACATTTCCACAAAGTCAGAACCGGAAATGGAGAAAAAGGGCACACCGGCTTCACCGGCCACGGCGCGCGCTAAAAGTGTTTTACCTGTTCCGGGAGGGCCCACCAAGAGCACACCCTTGGGAATGCGCCCGCCAAGGCGAGTAAATTTCTTAGGATTAGAAAGGAATTCCACTACTTCGGCTAATTCTTCCTTGGCTTCGTCTACGCCGGCCACATCTTCAAAGGTAACACGGCCTTGCTCTTCGGTGAGCATGCGGGCTTTGGAGCGTCCAAAGCTCATGGCTTTGCCGCCGCCGCCCTGCATTTGGCGCATAAAGAAAATCCATACCCCAATAAGTAAGAGCATGGGGAACCACGAAATAAGTAAAGTCATATACCAAGGTTGGTCATCCAGCGGCTCGGCTTTGATGGCAACCTTTTTTTCCATAAGGCGATTTACTAATTCACCATCGGCCGGAGCGTAGGTTTGAATATTTCTCCCATTGATATTATGGCCAATAAGTGTTTTGCCTTGAATGGTCACTTGGGAAATGTCGCCTTTATCCACATGCTGCAAAAAGTCTGTATAGGAGACTTGTTGATTGCTGCTTTGTGGCTGTTGGAACATGTTAAAAAGCATAACCATAGCTAAGGCAATGATGGCCCATAGCGTGAGGTTGCGAGTAAATTGATTCACGATACCTCCGTGATTTTTCATTACTAAGTTTATATTTTTACAAAATATTTTTTTGCAATTTTCACAATATAATGCCAAATAAAAATTTGGCAAGGGTGAAAAAACTACTAACATTACACGTATACATTGATTGTGAAAAATTTGCAATGCTTCTATCTTTTCAAAAAAGCATTGCTTATTTAGCTTAAAATAGAATTTTGAATGGGTATAGGCTCAATGGTGTGTAAGTTCAGCGTACTTTTACCCCCAAAGCCTTACGAGAGCTCTATTTAAGAGTTTTTTGCTTAGGTATGATATGTGCTATAATTACAAGAATTTTTTTGCTTTTATGTTTCGTAACTCCTTTTCTGTATGACTTTTTACTATACTTTTGCTTAAGGAGCTTGTAAGGCATAGGCACAAGCTTTTGAGATTTTTTTTGAGGAGGATGAGGAAGCTATGTTAGAAAAAATATTTTCTTTAAAAGAACGCGGCACCACGGTGCGCACAGAAATTTTAGCTGGCATAACCACTTTTATGACTATGGCTTATATATTGGCGGTGAATCCCAGTATTTTAAGTCAAGCCGGCATGGATGGGCCGGCGGTTTTTGTGGCCACGGCACTAAGCGCTGCCATTGCAACCTTGATTATGGGGATCACGGCTAATTTGCCGGTGGCTTTGGCTCCGGGCATGGGGCTTAATGCCTTTTTTGCTTTCTCCGTGGTTCTAGGAATGGGCTATTCGTGGCAATTTGCCTTAACGGCAGTGTTTTTAGAAGGGCTCATCTTTATTTTCCTCACCATTACCAACTTGCGCGAAGCCATTATACATTGCATACCCGAAGCCATGAAAAAAGCCATTTCCGGCGGTATTGGTCTTTTTATTGCTTTCATTGGCTTTAAATCGGCCGGTATTGTGGTAAATAATGAAGCTACCTTGGTTTCCATGGGCTCCATGACCAGCCCCGGCCCTATAGTGGCAGTGGTAAGTATTGTTTTAACAGGAATTTTATTGTGTTACAAAGTACGCGGCGCATTGCTTTTTGGTATTTTAATAGGCACTGTGGTGGGTATACCTTTAGGTGTGACCAATGTGAGCAATTTTGATGCTTCCACTTTGTTCTCTGTGCCGAGTATTGCTCCTACATTTATGCAATTTCAATGGGAACATATTTTCACTTTAGACATGGCATTGATTTTGTTTACATTCTTATTTGTAGACTTGTTTGATACCTTGGGCACCCTTGTGGGTCTTGCCACCAAGGCAGATATTTTGGATGCCAATGGAAATATCCCTCATGTAAAAAAAGCTCTTATGGCCGATGCCATAGGCACCACCATAGGCGCGGTTTTGGGTACATCCACTGTAACATCCTATGTGGAAAGCGCTAGTGGCGTGGCCGAAGGGGGCAGCACCGGTCTTACTGCGGTGACTGTGGCTGTACTCTTTTTGCTTTCCTTACTTATTGCGCCTATTTTCTTGCTTATTCCCGGTGAGGCCACAGCTTCTGCTTTGATTTTGGTGGGGCTTTTTATGTTAGCACCGATAACCGGCATTGACTTTAATGACTTCCAAAAGTCCATTCCGGCCTTTTTAACTTTTGTTATGATGCCTTTAACCTATAGCATTGCTACGGGTATTATGTGGGGTGTGGTAGCGCATGTGGTATTAAGCTTAAGCATGGGAAAAACTAAGGATCTTAGTATTTTATCTTACTTCTTAGCCATTATCTTCATAGGTAAATTTGCTCTAGGCTAGAAAAAACTATTTTATTAGATACAAAAATCCCCACAAGGCTTAATAGCTTTGTGGGGATTTTTTTTAGCATTCTACCATACTTACAGCTAATCCACCTGTACTGGTTTCTTTAAATTTTACATTCATATCGCGCCCTGTTTCGCCCATGGCTTGGATAACAGCGTCTAGCGTCACCATATGGTGCACCCCTTGCTCGCAATGTGCCAAGAGAGCGGCATTATAAGCTTTGATGGCGCCCATGGCATTGCGCTCAATGCAGGGAATTTGCACATAACCGCCCACAGGGTCGCAAGTAAGACCAAGATGATGCTCCAAGGCAATTTCGGCGGCATTTTCCACCACGTAATCAGGATTACCGCGCGTATGCGCCACCATGGCCGCTGCCATGGCTGAAGCCACGCCAATTTCCCCCTGACAGCCCATTTCCGCACCGGCAATACCTGCATTGTGCTTGGCCAAATAGCCCACAGCCGCGGAAGCGAGCACGCCTTCACGCAGGGCGCGCTCTCCAATATTAAAATCATAGCGCATGGCATAGAGTAGCGCCGGCATAACCCCTGCCGAACCGCATGTGGGCGCGGTAACAATAACTCCGCCAGCGGCATTTTCTTCGGCGGCGGCAAAGGCATAGGCATTGATGCAGCCCATGATTCTATCCACAGCATGGGGTACGCTGCGCGCCTTATCATATAATAAATGCGCTTTGCGGTGCACACCTAAAGTGCCGGGCAAGGGGCCTTCATTATTAAGGCCGCGCACCACTGAGGCGTACATAACTTCCATAATATCATCTAATTTGGCAAAAATTTGTGGTCTGGAGAGGCCACTGATGGCGCTTTCATTTTCTAAAATAAGCTCGTGCAAGGTCAGGCCAGTGGCTTTGAGCTGCTCACGTAATTGCGTCATGGAATTATACGGATATATGGGGGCGCCATGTGACGGCTCTTTCCAGCCCTTCCATTGAATAAAGCCGCCGCCCACGGAATAATACTCTTTTTCTAAAAGTATGCCGCCTTGTGCATCCTGTAAGGAGATAATCAAGGTATTGCTATAAGGCTTGTCATGCTTGACGGGGCCATCTTGAATATATTTTAGTCCGGTACTCACTTCCACTTGGGCGCGTTTTCCAAGGTAGACGGTAAAAACTTTATTTTCTGTGATTTGTCCCAAAAGGCCGGCAGGGCAGGTGGCAGGTTCGTGACCGAGTAAACCGGCAATGATGGCCGGCTTTGTGCCGTGCCCCATGCCAGTGGCGCTGAGGGAACCCAATAAAACCACTTCAATGCTTTTAGCTTGTTCCAAAAGTCTTTCATCAAGCTCATGGCACAGCTCTTCAAAATCTTTAGCGGCCTTCATAGGTCCCATAGTGTGCGAAGAGGAAGGCCCAGGGCCCATTTTAAAAAAATGAAATAAGGATGTATCAATGGGGGGCTTATTTGCTGGAATGTGTAATTCTTTTAATGCCATGATGACCTCTTAAGATTAGATGTGTATAGTAAGGCAAAATAGAAATTTTTAAGCACTTTGTAAAGAAGGTATTAAAAAAGCCTTGATAAAATATCAAGGCTTCTGATTGTTGACAAAGTTTGCTGGGGAAAGCTTTTAGGCTTATTCGCCTATTTTAAGGTCTACCCACAAGTCTTCATATACTTTTTGTGTTTCGCCAAGGCCTTTGGAGAATTGGCTATTGATAAATATTTCTTCGCTGGGGAAGATAAGGGTGCTATCGCGCAGCTCTTCAGGTAAATGCTTTTTTATACCGGTATTGGGGCTGCTGTAATTATATTCTTCCACGCAACGAGCGGCAATTTCCGGACGCAGCATAAAATTAATAAAGGTATGGGCTGCTTCTTTATTTTCTGCAGCAGCGGGAATGGCAAAGCTATCCATCCATAAGGGGGCGCCTTCCTTGGGGATGATAAATTCCAAATTGGGATTTTCTTGCAAGGCAATATAGGCATCGCCATTCCAAATGAAGCCGGCGGCCACTTCTTCGCTGATAAGAGCTTGCTTGGCGGCGGTCACATCAAAAATACGTACATGAGGCTTAAGTTTTACCAGCCAATCAAAGGCGGTCTTGATAACGGCGGGATCTTTACTATTCATTTGACCGCCCGAAGCAAGAAGGGCAGCGCCAAAGGTATCGCGCATATCATCGGAAAGTAGGATTTTACCTTTGAATTCATCGCGGAATAAGTCATTCCAAGAAGTAATGCTCTTGGCATCCACCATATTCTTATTTACCATAAAGCCTTGCAAGCCCCACATATAGGGGATGGAGTAGGTATCTTCGGTGGTAAAGGCCTTGTTGATAATATTAGCATTGAGATGCATAATATTGGGAAGTTTGCTTTTATCAATGGGGCTGAGAAGATTATTTTCGCGCAATAAATCCACAAAATAGGTGGAAGGCACCACAATGTCATAACCCTTACCGCCAAGAAGCTTGAGCTTGGCATACATGGCTTCATTGGATTCATAGGTGGTATACACCACTTCTATGCCTGTTTCTTTGCTAAATTGATCAAGCACATCTTGGGGAATGTATTCAGACCAGTTAAAAACATGCAGAATATTTTTATTTTCTGCCAAGGCAAGGCCGCTCATACTGAGCAAAGTCAACAAAGTACAAACAATGATGAAACTTTTCTTCACGATTTTTTTCTCCCTTTGCCCAAAGTCCACGCTAAGATCACCAAGACCACAGTAACGCCAAACATAATGGCTGAAAGGGCGTTAACATCGGGCTTCATGCCAAGGCGAACCATGGAATAGATTTTTAACGGTAATATTTCAAAGGATGGCCCTGTCACAAAAAAGCTAATGAGCACATCATCCATGGATAGAGTAAAAGCCAAAAGCCAGCCGGCTAAAACAGCAGGCCAAATCATGGGCAATATAACATGATAAAAGGCTTTCCACTCGGTGGCGCCTAAATCTCTGGCAGCTTCCACCACGCTTTCGTCAAATTCTGCCAAGCGCGCCAAAACGGTGATGGTCACAAAGGGCAAAGCCAAGGTGGTATGAGCTATGAGCAAGGTTAAAAAGCCCAGCTCCACCGAAAAGGCAATGAAGAAGATAAGCAGTGAAATACCCATAACAATGTCTGGGGAAACAGTGAGCACGTATACAGAGCTGTATAACACTTTACGCCCAGGAAAGCGATAGCGACGCAGGGCTATGGCTGCCAGCACGCCAAGTATGGTGGCCATGGTGGCGCTGATGCTACCCACCATAAGGGAATTTATGGCAGATTCCAGTAAGGAATCATTGCGCAATAACAGTTCATACCATTTAAAGGTAAAGCCGCGCCAGGCTGTGGAATATTTGGCCGCATTGAAAGAATATATGATGACCAAAATAATGGGCGCATACAAGAAGGCATAGACTAAGGTGAGCCATACTTTTGCCAATCTTTGCATTAGGCACCCCCTTCTTCGAGGTCATGGTGCTTATTATGAGTATAGGCATTGACCAATTTATATATGCCCAGCAAGAGGATGAGCAAAAGAGTTAAAAACGTGCTTGCCGCGGCGCCCATGGGCCAATCCCTAGCCACAAGGAATTGATTTTTAATAAAATTACCCACAAGCAGGCTTTTAGCTCCGCCCAAAATTTCCGGAATATAAAAGGCGCCCAGAGAAGGGAGAAAAACCAATATACTGCCGGCCACAATGCCCGGTAAGGTAAGGGGCAGGGTAATATGCCAAAAAGTGCTTATGGGGCTGGCGCCCAGATCGCGGGCGGCCTCGCCATAGCGTGGGTCTAATTTTTCAATGCTGGCATAGAGGGGTAAAATCATAAAGGGCAAAAAAGTATATACCATACCGCATAGGGTGGCAAAATTTCCATACATAAGGGATATGGGCTGAGCGGTGAGACCGCACCACATAAGCAAGGAGCTTATGATGCCATTGGCCTTTAATATGGCAATGAGCGCATAGGTACGAATGAGGGAATTTGTCCAAAAGGGTATGATAATAAGCAGTAAGAGCCAGGGCTTGGCTTTTTTACTGGCCTTGGCCATGGCATAAGCAAAGGGATAAGCCAAAAGCAAACAAATAAAGGTAGAAACTAGCGCAATCCAAAAAGATTCCCATAGGATAATAGAATATTTTGGGTCGAAAAGCTGTTTATAATTATCTAATGTGAAAATAGGTAATACAAAGGAGGACTCATCGCGGGTAAGTACAGTAATAACCAAAAGTCCCACATTGGGCAGCAAGGCAAAAATCCCCAGCCAGAGGGCTGTGGTGCTTATGCTTATGGAGCGTAAAAAATTATATCTTTTCATGAACCTGTCTTTATTTTACGCCAGAATGCACTTCTTCATGGGGGAGTACCACTTCCCAGCCGCTAACCCAGGTTACCACAACTTCTTCGCCTTCCACATAGTTAATGTCTAGGCCATCTTCGTCAAAAAATTCAGCGCCAATAAGATGAGGGCCATTGTCCCCCAAGGTGATATGCAAATCCACTGTGGCACCTTTGTACACAGACTCTTGAATATGCGCATATAATATGGGGCCTTCGGGGCGCTCTTCATATTTGTGATAAATACGTAAGTCTTCGGGACGAATAAGTATATTTACTTTGTCTTGCGGTGCAAAAGCATGCTTGCTGGGTATGGTAAAGAGGGTGTCTTGAACTTGCACCTCATAACTATTTTCTTGCACTTTGCGCATCACAGTGGCTGGTAAAATATTAATTTCTCCCACAAAACGCGCCACATAGAGGTTGGCCGGGTTTTCATAAATATCTTGTGGCGTGCCTTCTTGCACAATGCGGCCATTGTCCATAACCACCACGCGATCGCTCATGGCAAAGGCTTCTTCTTGATCGTGAGTAACAAAGACAAAAGTAATACCAAGTTTGCGCTGAATGCGTTTGATTTCTAACTGCATTTGGCAACGTAATTTGTAATCAAGGGCAGAAAAAGGTTCGTCCAAGAGCAAGACTAAAGGCTCATTAACAATGGCTCTGGCCAAGGCCACACGCTGCTGTTGCCCGCCGGAAAGATTAGAGGGCTTACGGTCGGCCAGGTGCTCTAAACGAACCATTTGTAAAGTGGCTTGAACGCGCTCTTTGATATTTGCGGACTTTACACCCTGCATGCGCAAACCAAAAGCCACATTGTCAAAGACTGACATATGGGGAAAGAGAGCATAATTTTGAAAGACGGTATTTACCTGACGCTTTTCGGGGGGCAGATTGCTCACGTCTACACCGCCAATGCTTACGGTGCCGGCATCAGGTTTTTCAAAGCCTGATAAAATTCGTAAAATAGTGGTCTTTCCGCAGCCGGAAGGCCCTAATAATGTAAGGAATTCCCCATTGGCAATATGCAGGTCAATGCCATTCAATGCCACATGGTTGTCAAATTTTTTGACAATGCCACCCAATTTAATCAAAGGCGTTGTTTGTATCATTCTTTTTATTAGCCGTCTTCTGTAGTGATGTATCTGAGCTTTTTACTATGTATATGTTGCATTCATGTGACACGCTCACAGCAAAAGTATACTTACTGTAAAAAAGTAAGCCCTCACTGTGAGCGCGGTAAATTTAGCTACTAGCGGACAAAGTTTGTCCAGTGGCGTTCTTCCACTTCCGGCATGGGCACAGAGGCCTTACCTGCTTCAATACATTTTATAAGCCATGCCATATTACGCCCTAAAACGCGCATGGTTTGTAAACCTTCTAAATCTTGCTGTACTTCTTCGGGGCTATTGCCATGCACTTGAGGCCAATATTGCGAGGAAACCAAGGGCATTTGGGCAATGGTAAAGAATTTTTGTAAGCAATCAAGGGCAGCTGTGGAGCCGCCGCGTCTACAGCTCACAATGGCGGCGCCTGGCTTATAGGCATAGGGGGCAGATTTATAGTAGAACATTCTGTCGAGGGCAGCGCATAAGGAAGGGTTGGGGGCTGCATAGTATACAGGAGAACCAACAACAAGGCCTTGACATTCTTTCATAATGTCAATCCATTCGTTAACGGAGTCATCCTTGAAAATGCAATATCCTGTTTTGACGCACTTATTGCAAGCTATGCAGCCGCGCACAGCTGTGGTGCCAATGCTGACAATATGAGAGTCTACGCCATTGGCCTTAAGGGCAGAGGCCACTTCGTCTAAAGCCACACGGGTGCAGCTTTCTTTACGAGGGCTACCATTGATAAGTAAAACTTTCATAAAAGCTCCTTGGGTTATAGTGCAATGTCCTAAGCCTATAGTGCATTATAGCCCAAAAAGCAATGATACAAAAACCATTTTTTGTGCAGTATAAGTATTATACCACAATATTAAAATAGCTTAGTAAAGAGTTGGTCTCGTCGCTAAAAGAAGTTTTAAAGCGGGACATAAGTTCTAGCTGTACATCTTCATTGGCCAAAACCTCGCGCATCATGGTATCATCACCATCTAAGCCCAATGTTTCCATAAGTCCGCTAAAGTCATTGTATAGGTTATTCCATAATTCTGCATACTTATATGGGTCTTTTTCGTAGGCGTCACGGTTAGAATCGCCTATATCTCCACCAATGCTAAAGGAAGCTTCTTCTTTCTGGCTGCTGAGCCATTCCAGCATATCGGTGAAACCATCGGTGGCAGGGAGCTTTTTGGAAACTTTGTCAAAAATAAATTCATTTTCTGTCTTAATGGAAGATTGGTTTTCTTTGTATGTAAGTTCGTTAAGCAGTTCTATGGCTTCATCGGAAATAAGTACGGCATCGGCAGCCGGATCATCATCGGTGGAAACAGCACTGCTAGATAATACCGTGGTTAAATTGGTACTTGCGGCGGAAGCATAAGGATTTAAAAATGATGATATACTAGACATACAAACTCCGTTTTTGCGGTGATTTACTCATGGGTAAATATTGCAAAAAATATTCCAAGAAAATTTTTCCTACTCTCTTAATACTATTTATCGGCCATAGGGGCTAAAAGTATAGGGGTGGGGAGTATCTATGAAACGTGAAGGGATTTCTTAAGGGTAAGGCTAAAGAATTGCTATAATGAATTTTTGGAATGATACAGGCTAAAATCGTAGACTGTTCTTTATAACGAGTTCGGGGGAAACTTTTGCTTACACAAAAATTCCCCCCCCCTCAGAAACTTTATTAAAACTCTTAGCCTCTATATCAAGGATACAGAATCTTTTCGGATTATGCCAATTATGCAATTATGCCAACTGGGCCATAAGGGCTTCTTTTACGGCGCTAATATCGCCTTCGCCATTAAGATCAATGTATTTAGTGGCGCCCTTGGCAGCTAAATCTTTATAGAAATAGGCCGCAGCTAAGGTGCCGTCCACGGTGTTGTAGTAAATATCATGTCTTTTGTTGATGGCATCTTCATCTTGATCATCGGCGCGGGCAGAAAGGTCTCCGCCACAGACGCGACATACATCGCCATTGGGCTTGATGGCATCTATATGAATATGATTGGGGTGATTATTGTTATTGGCACAGAGGCGACGACCCATGATACGCATTTTAGC
>CAYJAL010000027.1:0-19965 GCA_964367875.1 uncultured Desulfovibrionaceae bacterium
TCACGGTAGGATGGAAGTCAAGGCTGATAACCTTTAAGAGCACATCAGCAATGCTTGGGTTAGCAGTGTCAAGCAAGGATACGGAGCAACCCGTACATCCTTGGCCTTGTAGCCACAACACAGGGGGACGTCCGCCGCCTGCCGATGCGGCAAGGGCTTCTTTCACTGCGGGGTGGAACATTTGGGCAACGCCAAAGCCAGCCACAGAACCTGTGCAAAGTTTAACAAAATCACGCCTATTGAGACTCATTCAATGCCTCCTCAAAGTGTATGGCGTTAAAATAGGATTTTGTGCATGTAAAAAATACACAAAAAGGGCAAAGACCACAGCAGTCTTCTTTGTTATCCATTAACATACGTAGAGCCTTGTGTCAATGAAACTGCCTTAAAAGGCTGTATGTTAGTGGGAATTTTCACATGTAAAGAAAGTAGGTGCTTTATTATGGCTTAAGCGAAAAAAAGGGCATTATCACTAGGATAATGCCCACCAATTATAAATTCTTTTTTGTTAGATGCGTCTATGCTTTAAGCTTTCTCCGCCATAAATAAAATAGGTATGCTCAGCAATATTGATAGCATGGCGCCAGGTGCGGTTTAAAGTACGGCTAATTAAAATCACATGGATAGAAAGCTGCGGATCCACATTGGGGCGCTGGCTGAGCTTGTGCATAATTTGCACGTCAAGCAAAGCTGCTTCGTCTTCTTGTTTGCGTACCTTTAAGGCTTTTTCATGATCGCCTTCGCGGAACGCGTCGATGGAAGCGGTGTAAATTTCACGCGCCTTTTTCATAAGGCTTTTAATATCTGACACAATATCTTCGTCCACATGGTCAAGGCCTTCCATAAGCATGGCAAATTCTGCCATACGAGCGGCTTCATCGGCTATACGCTCAAGGTCAAGCACCATGCGCATGGCAGAAATTACAAAGCGTAAGTCGCCGGCCACAGGTTGTGTACGAGCTAAAATGCTTAAAGATTTTGCATCAATTTCATTTTCTAATTCATTGATGGCGGCATCTCCGTCAATGACAGCGCTGGCGCGACCTATATCGCCTTCTTGTAAAGATTTACAAGCATCATCCAGAGCAAGGCCCACCATGGCAGACATAACAAGCAAACGCGTACGCAAGGTTACAATCATTTGCTGCAATTGATTTTCGCTATTAGACATTAACCAAATCTCCCTGTGATATAATCTTCTGTTTGCTTCTTGGCAGGACGAGTGAAGATGGTATCTGTCACATCATGCTCAATAAGTTTACCCATATAGAAAAATGCTGTGTAATCAGAGACGCGGGCAGCTTGTTGCATATTATGTGTTACAATAATAATGGTCAACTGATGTTTAAGCTCGTGTATGCCCTCTTCGATTTTTTGTGTGGCAATGGGGTCAAGGGCTGAAGCCGGTTCGTCCATAAGTAATACTTCTGGTCCCACTGCCAAGGCGCGGGCAATGCAAAGACGTTGCTGCTGACCACCGGAAAGACCCAGGGCTGAGGTGTGCAAGCGGTCTTTTACTTCGTCAAAAATAGCCGCACGCTTTAAAGCGTCTTCCACGGTGCCGGCAATGAAGGTTTCATCCTTAATGCCATTAACGCGCAGGCCATAGGCTACGTTTTCAAAAATAGTTTTGGGGAAGGGGTTGGGCTTTTGGAATACCATACCCACTTTACGACGAAGTGCCACCACATCAGAGCTGGGGGCATTGATGTCTTGGCCGTCTAGGGAGATATTACCCACCACCTTGGCGCTGGGGATAAGGTCATTCATGCGGTTTAAACAGCGCAAGAAGGTACTTTTGCCGCATCCGGAAGGGCCAATGAGGGCTGTTACTTTATTTTCGGGAAAGGACAAGCTTACATCATATAAGGCTTGCGCAGCTCCGTAATAAAAGTCCACATTGTTAGCTACTAATTTGTGCTGCTCTGTCACAACTGTCTCCAGAAAAGGTGGGAATAGTGAAATGGAATGCTGTAGCGTACTCTTGTGCGGGACTTTCCACCCAAATACGTCCGCCGAGACGCTCTACAGTATGTTTACAAATGGCAAGGCCAAGACCCGTAGATCCATGGCTTCTATGTTTTTCTACGCGATAAAAGCGTTCAAAAATGCGCTGGCAATCTTCTTCGGGAATGCCGGGGCCTTTATCGTGCACCGTAAAATGTACATTAGCTTCTTGTGTATCTTGCTGGGCAGTAATTAACAGCTCACCGCCCTCGGGGGCATAGCGCCCTGCATTTTCGATAAGATTTCTAAAAACTTGTGTCAAGTGTTGTGTGTTGGCTTTCACCACAAGATCTTCGGGAAAATCCACACGTATGCCCACTTTTCGCAAATCCAATTGCTGGCGGCATAAAGCCATGGCAGCTTGCAAGCTTTCTTGAGCATGTACAGAGGCAATTTGCAAGGGCACATGGGCATTTTCTAATCTTGCAAGGGCTAAGAGTTCTTCCACCATGCGTCCCAAATAGGCGCCATTTTTACGAATAATTTCTACAAAGCGCACATATTCTTCAGGGAAGCCGTTGGTGTTGATCAAGGTTTCTGCATAGCCTTGAATGGCTGTTAAGGGGGTGCGTAGCTCATGTGATACATTGGCCACAAAGTCGCGGCGCACCCTTTCTAGGCGAACAATGGGGCTAATATCGTGAAAAACCACCACAGCGCCCAGGGGAAGAACAGAGGAGGGCGTTCTGCTAAGATGCACTGCAAAAACGCGATCCGGAGAAAGTTCTAATTGCAAGGAGGTGGTTATTTTTTCACCGCCATTGCCATTCCCATTGTTACCGTTACTAAGGGGCTTGCGTAAAATATCATCCACGGCTTTTTGCAATACTGGCACAGGAATAGCTTCCACCACTTGCCAGCCTTGGGCTTTGGAAGTGTTGGGGAACATGCGCTGTAAAGCCTTATTGCAATGCTGAATACTGCCATTACCTGTGAGCACCAGTACCCCTTCGGTCATGGTATCTAAAATAGTTTGCAGCTCTTCATTGCGCGCTGTGAGGGTTTTTACATGGTCCTCCACGTGCATGGCCAAATTATTGATGGGATTTACCACGGCCACATAGGCATCGCAAGGGGCAGCGCTTAAACGGCGTTGATATTCGCCCCTGGTGAGAGATTTTACAAAATCTTTTATGGGAAAAAATTCACCCTTAATAATTTTTTGCAAGGCCAGGGTGAGAATTAAAGCTGCCACCAAGGCTGCAAAAGCGCAGAGCAGAAAAAAAGACAGCGTATACGCATTGGATGTGCTTTTTTCTAGCAGGGGCTCCACCATAAGAATGGCGTAGGTACCCACAAAATTAAGGTAAAAGACTTTAGAACGAAAGGACATATTAGCCTCTAAAGCGGTAACCGACACCGCGTACCGTTTCTAAGCAATCGGCGCAAGAACCTAATTTTGCACGTAAGCGACGCACATGGGTATCCACGGTGCGGGCATAGCCTTCAAATTGATAGCCCCAAACGCTATTGAGCAATTGCTCGCGATTACGCACAGTACCGGCATGGCGCATAATATCTTCTAAAAGACGAAATTCTGTGGCGGTGAGCTCAATGGACGTGCCATTGACATTTACCATATGCGCTGAAGGGTCTAAATGAATGCCATGCTTTTGCAATGTTGGGTTTTGTTCCACTTGCTGCTGGCGGCGCAAAATGGCGCGAATACGCAAAACAAGTTCACGCACGCTAAAAGGTTTTACTACATAATCATCGGCGCCAAGCTCAAGGCCAACAATGCGATCTACTTCTTCACCGCGCGCGGTGAGCATGATAATGGGAATATGCACTGTGCTAGGATCGCGTTCTAAATCGCGGCACACTTGAAAGCCGTCTTTTTGCGGTAACATCACGTCCAATAAAATAAGATCCGGCTTACGCGAGCGAGCCAGCTCAAGACCTAAAAGGCCATCTTCTGCTTCTAGGGTTTCAAAGCCTTCTCGATTCAAATTATAGGTAAGTAAATCACGAATATCTGCTTCATCTTCCACTATGAGTATCAATTCTTTAGGCATGATGTTTTCCTTTGAAGGGTTATCACTCTGTAACATAGCGCCACTAAGAGCTAGCATATATAGAGACCTTTGCGCAATTCATTGCTTAGGGGCTCATGGAGCATTGACGACAATCATATATGTGCTCTCGTAAAACCTTGGGCAAGTAAAGATAATTTATGCGACAAAAAAATGGTGGAAATGTTACAAAATGATGACAATGTAAAAAAGTTCATTTTTGACGTTTTTTTGGCAAAAAAAATTTCTCTTTATAAAATTTTATAAAAATATTTTGTAATATTAAGGCGTTGTTTGTTAGGTGGGACTTGTCACAATTCTTTTTCTCTTTTGTCATATATTTGTAACATAGAAAATGGATACCAAATGAGCGCTGAGTAGGGCGCAGTAATTGAAAAAAATTTTAGGAGTTTTATTATGAAACGTTTAGTATTGGCCGCATTATTAGCCTTAGGTCTTGCTGCACCTGTGCAAGCTAGCGAAGAAGTTGTTATCAACGGTTCCACCACTGTGCTTCCTGTTATTCAAAAAACCGCTGAAGCTTACATGGCTAAAAATCCTGGCGTATCCTTAGCTATTTCTGGCGGCGGTTCCGGTAACGGTATCAAAGCTCTTATCGACAACCTCTGTAACATTGCCATGGCTTCCCGTGATATTTCTGCTAAAGAAGTAAAGCTTGCTGAATCCAAAAAAATCAGCCCCAAGCGTTATGTGGTTGCCATCGACGCTCTTATCCCTGTGGTTCACCCCAGCAATGGCGTAAAAAACCTTACTGTAGCTCAATTGGCTGACATTTACATGGGTAAAGTAAAGAACTGGAAAGAACTTGGCGGCGCTGACGCTAAAGTAGTTGTTGTTTCTCGTGACACTTCTTCCGGTACTTACGAAACTTGGCAAGAAAAAATTCTTGGTAAGGCTCGCGTAGCTCCTTCTGCTTTATTGCAAGCTTCCAATGGCGCTGTGGTACAAGCTGTTGCTAAAAACCCCAATGCTATCGGTTACATCGGTTACGGTTATGTAAACGATTCCATCAAAGTACTTAGCGTAGACGGTCTTAATGCTACCCCTGAAAACGCTCTTTCCGGCAAATGGCCCATCGCTCGCGAATTGTATCTCTTCACCAATGGCGAAGCTCAAGGCGCAACCAAAAGCTTCATCGACTATGTGCTTGGCGCTGAAGGTCAAAAGCTTGTAAAAGAAGTGGGCTTCATCCCCTTAAGCAAGTAAGAAAATAACGAGTTTCACTACCCACTCCTAAGTCTTAGGCCTAGGAGTGGGCTTTCGCATATAAGGCGTATTGCATGAAAGAAAAAATTATCAATTGTTCCTTGGCTGGAGCGGCAACCTTTTCTCTGGTGTCTTTGTTAGGCATTATGATCTTCCTTTTCTCTGAAGGTTTGCCCATTTTTGGTGTGGTTTCTGTGTCAGAATTCCTTTTTGGTGAATACTGGTACCCCACCTCCGATCCTGCAGATTTTGGCATTTTCCCCTTACTTGTAGGTTCTTTGGCTGTAACCATTTTAGCCTCACTTATTGCTGTGCCCCTAGGCGTTATGACAGCTGCTTACCTTACAGAAATTGCCACCAGCAATGTGCGCCGCATAGTAAAGCCCTTTGTAGAGCTTTTGGCCGCTTTACCTTCTGTGGTTATCGGCTTTTTTGGTATGGTGGTAGTAGCGCCATTGCTACAAGATTATTTAGGCGCGTATACAGGCTTAAACCTTTTTAACGCAGCGCTTATGCTGGCCTTTATGTCTGTGCCTACCATCTGCTCTGTGGCAGAAGATGCTCTTTTTGCTGTGCCGCGTCCTTTGCGCGAAGCTTCTTTGGCTCTTGGCGCCACACGCTGGGAAACCACAGTAAAGGTTGTTGTGCCTGCGGCTTTGTCCGGTATTGGTACAGCAGTTATGCTGGGTATGTCTCGCGCCATTGGTGAAACCATGGTTGTGCTCATGGTGGCCGGCGGCGCTGGTATGTTGCCTATGTCTATTTTTGACCCTGTGCGCCCCATGCCTGCTTCCATTGCTGCAGAAATGGCCGAAGCCCCTTATAGAGGCGACCACTACTATGCGCTTTTTGCCATTGGTATGGTGCTTTTCCTCTTTACCTTGTGTTTTAACATGATAGCCCAGCATATTGCCGAAAAGCATAAGCAAGTGGGCTCATCCAGCCTTTAGGAGCGCATATGAAATTTGCCGTATCTTCTGCTACGCGTATGGGGCGCGAACGCCTTATGTTTGGCATTTTACGCATGGCTGCCGTTATCAACGTTTCAGCCTTGGTAGTGGTATGCGTATTCCTCGCTGTACAAGGTTTACCTGCTCTTTCTTGGGAGTTTCTCATAGAATCCCCACGTAAAATGATGACCGAAGGGGGCATTTGGCCTTGTATTTTGGGCACTTTTTTACTGTCCTTGGGCTCTTTATGTATTTCTTTCCCCTTGGGCGTAGCTTCTGCCATTTATTTACATGAATATGCAGGACGTACCACCTTTGCCAGATATATTCGTCTGGGCGTGAATAACCTTGCCGGTGTGCCTTCGGTGGTTTTTGGTCTTTTTGGCTTGGCCTTTTTTGTGACCTTTTTGGGTATGGGTGTAAGCTTGCTGGCAGGTATTTTAACCTTGGCTGTACTGACTTTGCCTGTAATCATTGGCACAGCCGAAGAAGCCTTGCGCACGGTGCCTGATACCTATCGCGAAGCTTCCTTTGGCCTTGGCGCTACCAAGTGGCAAACCATTGCCCGCGTGGTATTGCCTGCCGCTACCCCCGGTATGCTTACCGGCGCCATTTTGGGTCTTTCTCGTGCTGCCGGTGAAACGGCTGCCATTATGTTCACCGCTGCTGTATTCTATACTCCTAAGGATCCGGATTCAGTCTTCAGCGCCGTAATGGCTTTGCCTTATCATATGTACGTACTGGCCACAGCAGGTACAGAAATTGAAAAAACTCGCCCCTTGCAATACGGCACAGCCCTTGTGCTTATTCTCTTGGTGCTGGGTATGAATATTTTTGCCATTTATCTGCGTGACCACATGCAAAAAAATAAAGGCCATTAAGCCACATTTTTTTGTAAGAAGATAATTTTCTTTTATGCTTAAGCCTCTTAGTTTTACTAAGGGGCTTTTTTATTGCTTTTTTTGTATACAATTGATAACATATGCTTTGAATGGGAAAATATGTATTTTTTTGTAATCCTTAGAACACAGGGAGTATGAGGTATGAAACGCTTTTTTGTAGCAATGGTATTTTGCGCCCTTAGCCTTAGCGTAGGCTTTTCCACCCCAGCCATGGCAGAGAATAAAGCCCCAGATCATTTACGCTTTATGGCAGGCCCTCCCGGGGGTAACTGGTTTGCTTTAGGTACCGCTTTATCTGAAATGTGGACAAAGACCGTGGTGCAAACCACCAATAGCACCGGCGGCGGTGTGTCTAACATTATTAATACCAATAATAAAAAAGGGGATCTTGGCTTTACGGTAACGGCCTTTGTGGGCGCAGCCATTAAGGGCGAAGCTGACTTTAAAGGCAAGAAAATTGACAATATTGCCGTATTTAGCAATCTCTATACGCAAGTAACCTATTTTGTGGTGCGCGAAGATTTTGCCAAAAAGCATGACATCAATAGCGTAGACGATATGATTGCCAAAAAGATTCCCGTGCGCTTTGCCACTTTAAAGCCCGGCACTTCTTCTGAATTTATGGTAAAAGTACTCTTGAAACAAGGTTTTAATACGGATTTTGCCACATTAAAAGATGATAATGATTGGTCTGTACAATACGCATCCTATGATGGCGGCGCTGACCTTTTGGCTGATGATCACTTGGACGTGTTTGCTTTTTCTGTAGGCCAAGTGGCTTCCATCATTATGAACATTGAAAGCCGTGTGCCTGTGCGCATTTTACCTGTGGGCGATGCTGCTTTAGAAGCTGTGAGCAAAGCCTATGGCACCATTGCACATACCATCAATCCCGGTGTGTACAAATCTGTAACCGCCCCTGTAAAGACCATTGGCGACTTTACCAGCGTGGTTATTCGCAAAGATTTACCCGAAGATTTTGTATATAATTTGGCCAAAACCATGTGGGAAAATAAGGCCACCCTTGCTGGCGCTGTGAAAGATATGAATGAACTTGCTCCCGCCACGGCTATCCCTGCCGGAACCCCCATGCACCCCGGTGCTTTGAAATTCTGGAATGAATTAAAAAATAAATAAATTTACTAGGTTTAGATAAAAACATAAGGGGGAGAGGTGACTTTCCCCCGCTTTATTTGGTAAAACTTGTACATTTTGTACAAGCATGAAGGGAGAGAAGCATGAGAAAATTATCCGGATGGCAACAACAGCTTTTGTATGTGTATATTGTAGCTGTAGGCATATTCCATATGTATACAGCCACCATGGGCTCTTTTGAAGCCTATTTGCAGCGAACCACACACCTTATGCTTGTGCTTCCATTAACCTTTATATTGTTCCCCATGACCGGCAAAGGCTCGAAAGATTCCGTGCCTTGGTACGATTGGCTCTTGGGTCTTGTGAGTATGGTTCCCGGTGTTTATGGTGTTGTAAACTATGAAAATATTGTGCACCGTATTCAGCAAGTGGATCCTTTAACCACAGGGCAATTGCTTTGCGGCGCCTTGCTTATTATCATGCTATTGGAAGGCTCTCGCCGCGTGGTGGGCTTGCCTTTATCCATCATTGCAGGGCTTTTTGGCGCTTATATGTATTTTGGCCACAATATGCCCGGTATTTTAAAAGGCTTATCTTTATCTTTTCCGGAAGTTATCGAACAGCTTTTCCTCACCGATGAGGGTATTTTCTCCATGCCCTTAGGGGTATCGGCCACCTTTGTTATTGTCTTTCTTATCTTTGGTGGCTTTTTGGAAAAAAGCGGCGCCGGAGATTATTTTATGGACTTGGCGCGCGCCCTTATGGGCACCAAACCCGGTGGCCCAGCCCAAATTGCCGTGGTGAGCTCCTGTCTTTTTGGCTCCATCAGCGGCTCTGCTGTGGCCAATGTGTACGGCACTGGCTCCTTTACCATTCCGCTTATGAAGCGCATTGGCTATACGCCCACCTTTGCCGGCGCAGTGGAAGCTGCCGCCAGTACCGGCGGACAAATTATGCCTCCTGTCATGGGGGCAGGCGCTTTTTTGATGGCGTCTTTTCTGGGCGTGCAATTTAAAGAAATTATGATTGGCGCGGTGCTTCCAGCCTTTATGTATTACGGCGCCTTATTGCTTATGGTGCGATTAACGGCCTATAGCCAAAATATGAAAGGCTTAAGCCCTGAGGAATTGCCCAAGCTAAAAGATGCTCTTAAGCGCATTTATTTGCTCATCCCCATTGTGGGCGTGGTGGTGGTGCTTTTAGACGGCGCCTCCCCCATGAAGGCCGGTATGCTGGGCATTGTGCTGTGCTGGCTGGTGGCCTTACCCGACCCCAAAAGACGTATGGGCCCCAAGGCCATCTTGGACGCCATTTATGAAGGCACTAAGACCATACCCATGGTGTGCGTAGCTTGTGCGGCGGCGGGTATTGTGTTGGGATCTGTGGCCTTAACAGGCATTGGCGGCAAATTGGTGGGCTTTGTTATTGCCTTGGCCGGGGATACGCCTTTTCTTGCTCTTGTGCTTATTATGTTGGTATCCTTGGTGCTTGGTATGGGGCTTCCCACCACAGGCGCCTATATTTTAGCCTCTGCCTTGGGCGCCCCTGTGCTTATTAAGCTGGGCTTTGCTCCCTTGGCGGCGCATATGTTTGTGTTTTACTATGCCATTATTTCTAATATTACGCCTCCTGTGGCCTTGGCTGCTTATGCGGCTTCTTCTGTGGCCGGAGCGCCGCCCAATGCCACAGGCTTTCAGGCCATGAAGTTGGGCTGTATTGGCTTCTTGGTGCCCTTTGCCTTTTGCTATGACCCCGGCTTACTTATGCTTGGCGATGGCTTTGCCAATAGTCTGGCTGTGCTGAGCGGTATTTTGGGCGTATTTGCCTTTGGGGCATTTTGGGTGGGCTATGCCTATGATTCGCTCAATGTGGTGTCGCGTGCTGTATTGGCACTGGGCGGCATCTTGGTATTTGCGCCGCAGCCCATGCTCTTGGGTACCGGCATGGCGGCCATTATAGGAGTATGGGCTTTGTCTTGGCTCAGGGTGAAAAAGGCCTCAAGCGTAGCCGCATAATTATATGTACCGTATAGCCGACTTGGATTTTCTGAGTCGGCTTTTTTGGGCATAGGGGCAGGGATGCGGTGCTGGTTGCTTGTGAGGCATGTCCATGTTATAAGCAATGCCATACTTAGTTTTTTTGTTATAGGGAGTTTTCATGGGATTTTTTTCAGCCATTAAGAAGTTTCTTGGTAGCGATACCAAGGAAGCCACACCGGCACCGCAAGAACCAGTAGAGCAGCAAGAACAGGGCACAGAACAGGACTCAGAACTGGGCTCAGAACTGGGCACTGAAGAGCCGCTTCAAAGCGCCGCTTCTATGGGGTCTGTGGAGCCTATAGATTCTACGGAACAGGCGCTAGTCACTGAACCCTCAGCGCCGCAATTAGATGAAGATTCGCCAGTAATTGAAGAGACTTCACCCATTGCGGAAGAAAGTGCGCCGCAAGAAAGTATAGCTGAAGAAGTTTCTACATCTGAAGAAATCCCTGCTGTCCCTGCCGCTGTAGTTGCCCCTGTTGCGACCCCTGTGGCGGAAAAAACTCCAGCCTCCTCGCAGCCAGCCCAAAGTTTTGCCAAGGCCGCTTCTTACAGTGGTTTAGATAGTGAAGCGCAAGGGGCTTTATCCTTGGCTTTGCGTTCGGTGGAGCCGCGCCTTTCTGCTTGGCTTGCCGTGGTTACCGAGGGCATAAGCACGGTATCTCCTGAGCTGTGGCAGCGTTTACGCTTTTTATTGGAATCCCTTGAGGCACCGCAAAGTGAAGCTGAAAAATTTGTACAAGATTTTCAGTCTTGGCTTGAGCGCATGGAATACGAATATGTGGAGGAATTTCGCTCAGAATTGCAATATCGTCTGGCTTTGGCTTTGGAGCTGGAAGATGAAGAAGATGAGCGTAACCGCCTTTTTGTAAAATTGAGCGATGGCCTTGCCCGCACGCGCGAGCATTTTACTCGCCAATTGGACGCGCTTTTTGCCTCTCATGGTGCCTTGGATGCCCAGTTTTGGGAAGAAATGGAAGAGCTGTTTATCATGGCCGATGTGGGCTTTGAGTCCAGCATGCAGCTTATTGAGCGCTTGAAGGACGCCGTGCGCAAGCAAGGCCTCACCGAACCGCAACAATTACGTGCTGTTTTGCAAGAAGAGCTCACCTCTATTTTCCAAATGCCCAAGCGCATTGCCTCCTTTACGGCGCCGGAAGTGGTGATGATGATTGGCGTTAACGGTGTGGGTAAAACCACCACCATTGCCAAATTGGCGCATCGTGATCGCATGCAGGGCAAAAAAGTGCTCATTGCCGCCGCCGATACCTTTAGAGCCGCCGCCACGGAGCAATTGGGCGTATGGGCTGAGCGTGTGGGCGCAGATTTTCACCGTAAGGATGCCGGCGCAGATCCTGCCGCAGTGGCCTTTGAGGCCATGGACTTGGCTTTGCGTGGCGGTTATGATGTCTTGTATGTGGATACGGCAGGGCGCTTGCAAACCAAAGTCAATCTTATGGAAGAGCTCACAAAAATTCGCAATGTTATTGCCAAAAAGCATGCCGGCGCGCCCCATAGGTCTATTTTGGTAGTGGACGCTACCACAGGGCAAAATGCTTTATCGCAAACTAAGCTTTTTAACGAAGCTGCCGGCATTGATGAAATTATTTTGAGCAAGCTTGACGGTACGGCCAAGGGCGGTGTGGCCATTTCTGTGGCTTTGCAATTCCAAATTCCCATAACATATGTGGGGCTTGGGGAAAAGTTAGAAGATTTACGCCCCTTCAATGGAAAGGATTTTGCATTGGCTCTTTTGGGCGTGGAGAAAACGTCGGAATAATGACAATTTTTGAAGTCGTAAGGGGAAAGGAACCCTTCCCCTTGAGAGTGTCGACAAAAAGATATTAATCTTCGAGCTGTTCTTGTTTGGTAACGCCTTCAGATTTGATGCGTTCCAATAGCTCAGAGAAGGTGGCTTTGACATGCTCGCGGATGTCGCCGGCCACTATAAGAAAGAGTACGTCGTCGCCGGGCTGAAATTGGCCTTCGCGGGCGTCCCATACAATGGCAAAAATGCCGGGTTGTTGCTCCATTTCTTGGCAAATGGCACGGATTTTTTCTTTATCTTGACGAATGGTAATGGAAGAAACGGTTTTGCGTTCGTTGCGAGACCAGCCGCGTACCACACCATTGTGGATAAGCATCATGCCCACATTGTCGGAAAAACCGGGGCGCTGTTTTAATTCAGCAAGCGCTTTATTTATATCCATAGAGAGCTCCTTTTTTATCATGAGGTATACCCATGGCTGTTTTTAGTGATTTATTAGCCAAGCTGCCCAAGAGTACAGAAACCCGCATGAGTGCGCAAGGGTATGTTTTGTGGTTTTCCTGGCAAAACGACCTTGACCCTGTCATAAATCAAACGCTCCAAAACTATGGCGGTATGTTCATTGAAAAAGACTTTGAACAATCTGTATGGTTTTTCTTTAATAAAGACGTCTTTTTAGCTTTAGCTCGTTTGTCGGTATGGGCTAAATTTAATCCTCTTACGGCTTCCGTACAGCTTATGATGGGGCGCTTGCAATTTGGTTTGCGCCAAGAAATTTCTGTGAGTATTGATTCTAAGCTGGAAGAGCAGGAAATGTTTCCCGGTAAGAGCTTTGAAGTGGAAATTCACTCCAAAGCTATGGAAGGGGACACAAACTTTCCCGGTATTACCTTTGTAAAATCCCCATTAAAACAGGGTATGGCCATTGCGGAATGGTCCACCATGGAAGCCGATACACGCTTGCCTTACACCTCTTCGCAAGGCTGGTATGGCATTTGGCGCCCCCTTGGCAATCAGCTGGATCCTGCTTATCAAAAAGCGTGGCCGCATATGCAGCAAGTGCTTATTGAGTCTCTCAAGGAGCATAAGCTGAAATTTGTTATGCAAGATAACTTTATCATGTTTTCCATTGATAATCTCTTGCTTATGCGTGCCTGGCTACGCGAAGTTTTGCGCCGTGTAGACGATATTAAAAATATTAAAAGCGAACATTTCTGGCCATTTTTAACGGTTATTATTGACCGTAAGGGTATGAACTTTAACGGTGATTTATATAAGAAAGTGGGTCTGCAATGGACACGCTTAAGCCCAGATTGTCCTTATATGAGTTATCGTACAGCCTATTTGCTGGGTGATGGCTTTAAGGTGCAAGATATTCGCTTTTCCAATAATCACACGTCCATGGACGCCTGGTGCACGGTGGCTCTTGGCGAAGTGGCTGCCGGCTCTCCATCCATTCAATTGGTTATGGCGGCGCAGCTTTTGGCCTCCGATGATCCACCATGCTTTTTTTGCGGCATAAATACGCATAAAAATCAAGATTGCCCCACCCTTGCTTTAAAGACTTTTTCTTGTGATACAGCCACGGCCGGCAGTGCCATGGATATTGACGCCATGAATACGGCCTTTCGTGAGATTGCCAAAAGCGCCGGAGAAGATGATAGCATTCCTTATGCGCAAATCATGTCGGCTGAGGACGATAGAGCGGAAATCTTAAAAGCTATTTTTGATATCAATTTTTACTCACAAGTACGCTCCATGCCGCATATGTGGCTTACCAAGGGCTTGAATCTGGGAAAATTTCGCGAAGAAGTGGAGCTAGAGCGCGATGACCATATTGTGTGGGATATTTTTGATAAATTTATGAAACTTGGTGGTACATCTGCCGCAGCGCTTATCACGGATTTACAAGAACTTATTACCAGAAATCCACGCGAAATGCGCTTGCGCACTTTGCAAGGTTTTATGTTCCTGTATATGGGCAATTATCCCAAGGCGCATGCCGCCTTTAAAGAAGCCGCTACTTTAACGGGCGTACCGGCTTTGCAAGCATGGAATGAATATTTGCAAGCTCGCATTGCCGAGGTGCGCGAAGAATATTTAGATTCCATAGCCCAATATGGGCAGATTCAGCGCATTATGCCTCAGTGGAAGTCTATTGATTATAGACGTATAGTGTGTAAGGTGAAGATGGGCTTTGTGGAGCAAGAGCTGTCTAGCATTGGCAAGCTGGTTATGGATGATATGTATTATTTTAACCGCTTCTTGCTGGATCCGGAATTGGGACGCGGCAGGCTTATGATTTTGACCCACCTGTACCCCATTTGGCGCGATGCCGAGCAAAGGGCAGAGGTGGAAGCCAAGAAGGCTTCCTTGCTCAATGAAAAAGTGGGGCTTTGGTTCCCCCCTGTGCATCCTAGCTATATGCTTATGCAGTCCATGTTACAAGAGCTTATGCAGGTGGCTGGCACCAAGAACTATATTACCTATCTTGAGGTTATTCGTCAGCGTCCTTTACTGGAAAAGAAAATTGAAGAAGTTATTCAGCGCCAAGTGGAAGATTTGCAAGGGCGTTATAAATTTTATTTGGGCGAAGTACAAAATGTGCGCGATGAGGCGGCGTGGTTTCCCTTCCCTAAGCTGTTAAAAGATTTTAGTGATGAATTTAACCAAGCAGCCAGCATGCTCAATTGGGCCTTTGCCAGTAATTTCCAAGATGCGCATAATTTTCAGCAAGCGCAAAAGACCATGAAGGAATTGGAAGATTTGTTGCGCAGTTTGAAAAAAAGACTCAAAACCCTCAGAGCCATGCGCGATGGTACCCTTTTTGGTATGACCTTTGTTAAAACTTTTATTTGGATAGAAGGCATAGCCTTGCTTATATCCTTTATTACCGTACCTTCCATAGTCATGTTTGGGGATAGTATGGGGCTTGGCTGGCTCAGAGATATTTTGGCCACGCAGCAATGGGAAATCCAAAAGGTGCTCGTGGGTATTATTACCATTGTTTCCTTTGGTCTTGCCATGTTGCGCTCCACCGTGACCTTTGAGCGCCAGCGCGATAAGTTTTTGGTACAAGCCAAGGAGCAAAGAGAGCGCTTGCAAGAAGAGCGACTTGACCGTATACGCAAGAAAAAACAAGCTGAAGCAGAGCGCGCGGCGGCGGCTCGTAAAGCCGCCAAAGAAGAAGATTTACGTCGCCGCTATGAAGAAGGCAGAGAAAGATAATTTAAAGGAACATCATGAAACATACTCGTATAGTACAGGCGCTTGGCGCCACACAGCCTCTGGAGGCCATAGAAGTTCGTGGTTGGGTGCGTACACGCCGTGATGCCAAGGGCTTTAGTTTTTTGGAGCTTAATGACGGCTCTTGCCTTGCCAATATTCAATGTATTGTGGATGAAGGCACAGAGGCCTATGCTGCCATGCAGGATGTGAATACCGGCGCTGCCATAAGCGTTACTGGTGCTCTTGTGGTATCGCAAGGCAAGGGGCAAAGCTTTGAAGTACGCGCGCAAAAGCTCACTGTCTATGGCTTGGCAGACCAAGAAACTTTTCCCTTACAGAAAAAGCGCCACTCCGATGAATTTTTACGCAGCATAGCCCATTTGCGTTCGCGTACCAATAAATACGGCGCGGCTTTTCGCATTCGCTCTGAGGCCGCCATGGCTGTGCACGATTACTTTCGTAAAGAAGGTTTTTATCATGTGCATACGCCCATTTTAACCGGCTCTGATTGCGAAGGCGCCGGCGAAATGTTTCGCGTGAGCACCTTAGCTTTGGGCGAAAAAGATGTGGCTAAGGATTTTTTTGGTAAGGAGTGTAATCTTACCGTGTCCGGCCAATTGGAAGCCGAAGCCATGGCTTTGGGCTTGGGTAGGGTGTATACCTTTGGCCCCACTTTTAGGGCGGAAAATTCCAATACGCCGCGCCATGCCGCAGAATTTTGGATGATTGAGCCAGAAATGGCCTTCGCAGATTTGCAGGATAATATGGATTTGGGCGAAGGCCTTACCTGCCATGTTATTGAGCATGTGCTGAGCAAATGCGCTGCCGATATGGAGCTTTTTAATAAATTTGTGGACACAGAGCTGGTGCAGCGTCTACAAGCCATGCTGAGCAAGCCTTTTGCGCGTGTGGCCTATACGGAAGCTGTGGAAATTTTACAAAAATGCGGTAAATCTTTTGAATATCCTGTGTCTTTTGGTACAGACTTACAAACAGAGCATGAGCGCTACTTAGCCGAAGAGCACTTTAAGCATCCTGTTATTGTGTATGATTATCCCAAGGATATTAAAGCTTTTTATATGCGCCTCAATGACGATGGCAAAACCGTGGCAGCCATGGATGTCTTGGTACCGCGCATTGGCGAGCTTATTGGTGGCTCCCAGCGCGAAGACCGTTTAGATGTTTTGGAAAAGCGTATTTTAGATATGGGGCAAGATCTGGAAGATTTCTGGTGGTATTTAGATTTACGCCGCTTTGGTTCGGTACCCCATGCCGGCTTTGGTCTTGGTTTTGAGCGTTTGCTCATGCTGCTTACAGGCATTAGCAATATCCGCGATGTGATACCCTTCCCTCGCACGCCTGGGAATTTGGAATTTTAATTTGGAAAGAGCCGCAAGGCTCTTTTTTTTGGCACGGCACTTGCTATAGTATAATTATCAGGTTGAAGTAATACAACGTAGAACCGCAGTCGTCCAGACTGCTTCACATATCGGGCATTTTTATCTCATTCCTAAGCGAGGGGGGTGATTTTTAAATGCCCTTTTTTTATTGTTAATAGGGAATATTACGCCATTTTTACAGCTTTAGGCCTACAGTGGCTTTTTTAATTCAGTTTCTCAGTTAAAAGTGTTATAAAATAAGTGCCCAAAAAATTGCGCCTAAAAAGTAGGCAGTGCCAAAAGTATGGGCATAATATTTTATAAAAAATTGGCAAAGCATTTTGTCACAAAGTGTGAGAGAATCTTTTTTTGTTTACACAGAAGGAGGGTCTATGCGTACATATATGATGACAGTATGTATGGGGTGTTTGTTATCTGTCTTTGTATCCTTGGCAAAGGCCGAGCCGCTTTTTCTTACAGAAGCTTTTTGGCAAAAAGCCACTCTTGAGCAAGTACAGCAGGCTGTGCAAGCAGGCGAAAGTGTTTTTGCTTATGACGCCGAAGAAAATTCTCCCTTAATTATGGCAGGGCGCTTTGCAAAAGATCCGGCCATCATACGCTACCTTGTAGAGCAAGGGGCGCCGCTGCATAAAAATCAATATGGCGCTTCGCCGCTGATGTTGAGCGCCAATGTGAATACACATGCCGCTGTTATTGAGGCTTTTCTCGAGGAAGGGGCTTCGGTGCATACGGTGGATTCCATGGGGCTTTCTGCGCTTATGTATGCCAGCGCTGCCAATACCAATGCCGCCGTGGTGCAATTACTTTTGCAGGCCGGCGCCCAGGTGGATAGGCGCGATGGCAATGAGTGGACGGCTTTGTTGTGGGCAAGCTACGGCAATGAAAACCCTGAGGTGATTGAAGTCTTACTGGCCGCCGGCAGTGATATTGATGCGCAAAAATATGATGGCTGGACAGCCCTTATGCTGGCGGCAAAGCTCAATAATAACCCTAAGGTAGTTCAAGTGCTTTTAGAGCATGGCGCCAAGGTGGATATGCGTAATGATGCCGAAGTCACTGCGCTTATGGCGGCCACCTCCAGCTCGCAAAGAAAAGAAGTGGTAGCCCTATTGCTACAACATGGCGCCTCGGTGGAGCATGAAGATATACTGGGCGATACGGCACTTATTAAGGCCGCAGGCTATGCAGAATATGACGTGGTGCACATGCTGCTCAAGGCCGGAGCCAAGGTGAATGTGCAAAATAGAGAAGGGGAATCGCCGCTTATTCGCGCTGCAAGGATAAATCAAGATGCCAATATTATACAGCTCTTGGTAGAACATGGAGCCCATATCGATGCGCAAGATGCCTTTGGCAACACAGCGCTTATCTTAGCCACATCCTTTAACCCCCATGAAAGCGTTATGCAGCGCTTGCAAGAGTTAGGTGCCAATATGTCTGTACGCAATAAAGAGGGTAAAAGCTTTGCGGACTTTGTGAAAGAAAGACCCATGCTTTCCGGAGCAAAATAAAATCACTAGCAACGGACTTGTATTTTTTCATACTTTTTTTTGATAAGCAAATCTTAATAATAAAGCTATCTACGGTTTTGCACATTTTTTCACACGGCAATAGTGCCATATTTTCCTCGAAGAATGTTTGACCCTTCGTGCAATATGAAGTATTCTATAGGCGGATTTTTCACGTGCTTGCCTTTGTAAATATTTCAGCCGCATAGCTAGGTCAAGGCAAGGGCGATATGCCTAGCATGCGTAAACCGAAGGAGCGTATATGGACGGGACTGTTTCTGTGGGGTCTTTGTCAAAGACCGCGTTGTCCGGCCGTATGGATTTTGCCCAAGCTGCCAGTGGTGTGATATTGGCACTGTTTACCTTAATGCACCTTGTTTTTGTAAGCACTGTGTTATTAAGCCCTAACATTATGAACGGCCTTGGTTGGGTGCTGGAAGAATTGTACTTGGCACAAATTGGCGGCCCCATCATTCTCTTGTTAATGGTAGCGCACTTCATTCTTGCTGCGCGTAAAATGCCATTCCAAGTGGGCACTTTGCCGGTATTTTTCCGTCATGCCAAAAGCATGAAGCATTGTGATACCTGGCTTTGGCTTGTACAGGTGCTCACAGCTGTTGTGGTGCTGGTAATGGTAAGCATTCACGTATATGTGATACTAGCAAATTTACCCATTACAGCAGAAACTTCTGCCCTTCGCGAGCAAAACGGCTGGACACCTTTTTACTTTATTCTCCTTGTGTGTGTAGGCATTCACTTAGGTATTGGTCTTTTCCGCGTAGGCGTAAAGTATGGCCTTATTAATGATGCCAACCGTTGTGTGTGGACAAAGCGTACATGGTATCTCATTGCAGCTTATGTGGCCCTTGGCTGTTTAACCATGATTCGCTTCCATTTTATTAGCGTAGCGTAGCAAGGAGAGCACATGCGTATTTTTACTACTGATTTATTGTGCATGGGCGCTGGCCTTGCCGGCGAGCGTGTGGCTGTTGAAGCTGCCCAAAATGGTTTTGATGTTATCTGTCTTTCTGTGGTACCCCCCAAACGTTCGCACTCTTCTGCGGCCATGGGCGGCATGCAGGCAGCTCTTGCCAACTCTGCCATGAGCCAAGGCGACTCTCCTGACGTTCACTTTGCTGATACAGTAAAAGGTTCTGACTGGGGCTGTGACCAAGAAGTGGCACGTCTTTTTGCCAATACTGCCCCCATTGCCATGCGCGAAATGGCTTGGATGGGCGTGCCTTGGAGCCGTGTAGAGCCAGGCGTTCACACCTATTATAAGGGTGGTAAGCCTTTTGAAGCAGAAGAGCTTGAGTCTAAGCGTGGTCTTATTCACTCTCGCGCCTTTGGTGGTACTGCTAAGTGGCGTACTTGTTACACCTCTGATGGTACCGGTCACTCTGTACTCTTCACCTTAGATAACCGCCTCTTGCAATTGGGCGTGGCTGTTCATGACCGCATGCAAGCTGAAGCGCTTATCCACGATGGCGATACCTGTACCGGCTGTATTTGTCGTTGTTTGCGCACCGGCGAGTTGGTTATGTACAGAGCTAAAGTAACCCTTATTGCCACCGGTGGTTATGGCCGTGTATATCCTGCCACCACCAATGCAGTTATCTGTGATGGCGGCGGTCAAATCACCGCTTTAGATACAGGTTGCGTACCCATGGGCAATATGGAAGCTGTACAATTCCACCCCACAGGCACCGTACCCACTGATATCTTGGTAACTGAAGGTTGCCGCGGCGACGGTGGTACCTTGCTTGACGTGAATGAATACCGCTTTATGCCTGATTATGAGCCAGAAAAAGCAGAGCTTGCTTCTCGTG
>CAYJAL010000028.1:0-19856 GCA_964367875.1 uncultured Desulfovibrionaceae bacterium
GCCACCAGCCCTGCGCCGCCAAAGTGCAAGGCGTCACGCACATAGAGTTTCCAGCGCTCTGGCACACCCTTTTTGCTGGGTGTATCTGAGAGGGAGTATTGTGTTTTCACCATACAAATACCCAAGTCTTTGGCTTCGGGCAGGGCTTGTATATTGGTTAACTTGTTACGTGCTTCTTGGGAATATTCCACACCTTCAGCGCCATACACTTCCCAGGCAATGCGTTCGATACGCTCAAAGAAGGAGGTGCTATCGTCGTAGAGATAGCGGAAGTTTTTGGGCTCATTGCAGGCTTCCATAACGGCGTCTGTGAGCTCTAAGGCACCTTCTCCGCCATGTTGCCAATGGGTAGACAGGGCTACTTTGGCGCCGGCTTGTTCGCATATTTCGCGCACTTTGGCAATTTCTGCCTTGGTGTCTGTGGCAAAGGCATTGATGCACACCACAGCAGGCACGCCGGAACTTCTTACAATATTAATATGATGTAAAAGGTTAGCGCAGCCGCGTTCTACAGCGCCCACATCTTCTTTTTTATAGGCTTCGGGAAGGGGGCGACCGGGAGCCGGGGAGGGGATACCACCGTGATTTTTCAAGGCGCGAATGGTAGCCACAATAACGGCAGCGTCCGGTGTCAGACCGCTGGCGCGGCATTTTAAGTTCCAGAATTTTTCATAGCCAATATCAGAACCAAAGCCCGCTTCGGTGACGTGATATTCGGAGCATTTTGTGCCAATATAATCTGCAATAACAGAGCTTTGCCCCAGAGCAATATTGGCAAAAGGTCCGGCATGTACAAGCACGGGCTGGCCTTCCATGGTTTGGATAAGGTTTGGCTTAACGGCCTCTACCATCCAAGCAGTCATGGCACCGGCCACGCGTAAATCTTCGGTGGTGATGGCCTTTCCACTGCGGTCATAGGCCATAATGATTTTACCCATACGCTGGCGCAGGTCTGCTAAGTCTTTGCTAATGGAAAGAATAGCCATGACTTCTGAAGCCACGGCTATGTCAAAATGGGATTGCATGGTAAAACCATTGCTCTTGCTGCCATTATCAAGGCCTATGATGATATTACGTAAGGCCTGGCAGCAAAAATCCATGACCCACCCCTGGCTTACGCGCGTGGGGTCTATATTCAGGCGTTTCATGCCGGATAATTGTTCTAATTTTTCATCGTCATAATTACGCTCATGCTGCATACGAGCCGTAAGCGCTGTCATGGACAGATTGTGGGCATTCATAACGGCGTTGATATCGCCGGTGAAGCCTAAGGAATAGGGAGTTAAGGGGATGCATTGAGATAAACCGCCACCGGCTGCAGAGCCTTTTACGCCCATGGTAGGGCCACCCGAAGGTTGGCGTATGGCGGCGCTGACGCGTTTACCTCTTTTTCCAAAGCCTTGTGTTAGGCCTATGGTGGTGGTGGATTTACCTTCACCCAGCGGAGTGGGGGTGATGGCACTTACAATAATATATTTTCCTGTAGGGCTTTTTTCTAATCTTTGTAGGGCTTTTTGATAATCAATTTTGCCCATATGGTGCCCATAAGGCAATAACTCCTTCTCTTCTAGGCCCATGTCTTTGGCAATCTTGGTGATGGGGGGCATATTCTTTTCAGCATGAGCCGCTAGCTCCCAATCAGCATGAAGCGTGGGGTCAAGGTTCATAAGTCATACCTCGCTTAATCATTAAAATTTTTAACCAAATTGATCCGTCTTTATAGCCAGTAATATTTTTGCGCTATAGCCTTTATCAAAGTGTGCATCATCGCCCACCAATTCTATAGCAGCTTTTTCTAAGGGTTTAATGCCAGAGTGCGGACGCTCGGCAATCATGGAGCTAAAGGCATCCACCACGGCGCACATTCTGCCCATTTTACTTATTTGATTCCCCTTAAGACCTTGGGGGTAACCGGAACCATCCAGCCTTTCGTGATGTTCTAAAATGCACTGGCCAAGCTCGTCAAAGGTAATGCCAAGCTTGTGCATGGTTTTATAGCCAAAAGTAGGATGGGCGCGCACTTTATTTACATCGTCCGGGGCAAGCTTAGAGGCTCTTTGTAAAATAAAGAAGGGAATTCTGGCCATGCCTATGTCGTGTAAGAGAAAGGCCAAGGCCACTTTATCCAAAGCGCGGCGCGTGATATTAGCTTCGCTTTCCGTTTCAAACCACAGCCAGCAACCCACAACCATGGATATAAAGGCGTGGTTGGCATGAGAATAGCCCACAGGCAAACGGCGCAAAATGGCTTTAATTCTGTACTTATCTTGCCAAATCCATTCTGTTAAGGCCATAAGCGCTTCATATAAGGGCGTAAAAGTGGGCTTAACAGGGCTGTCGCTGAAATTGGAAAAATGCTCGGTGATGGAGCGGATACAAAGATCGGCCACTTCCCCATTATTCAGGTTAGGGTCTTGAAGAATAAGATCCAGTTGCTTCACTATATGCGCTGAATAGATAGGGAAATCTGAGCGAGAAACAAAAAGTCTTCCTTCGTTACATAAAATATGTATTTCTTCTACCTGTTCATTGCTAAGCCGCTGATCTGGGCGGCTATAAGGTTGCAATACAGCAATCTCTTCATTAAACATAAAAAGATTGATGGGCAGCCTATATTTAGGAAAAGAGTCAAGCACTTCCAAAGAAATTTGGTAGTATTGCTCTGTAATATTTTGTGGAACTTGAGAAGACTTTTTTCTTGCCATGCTTATTTCCAGAATACTTTTACAAGGTTAGTGCCACGAGAGTTGCCGCCCTTTTGCTGTGGCTGACCAGCAGTAATAACCATACGCTCGTCGGGGTGGAAAACAGCATTGTTTAAAATAAAGTTTTCGCAGCGCACGGTATGGCCTTGGCTGGCATCGGGGTTTTCAATGAACACAGGGGTTACGCCCCAAGAAAAGTTCAATGCTTTGAGAGCTTCTTTTTCTGGTGTTAAGCCATATATTTGCTGCGGCGGGCGGCAAGCAGAAAGCTGTCTGGCAGAGGAGCCGCTCATGCTATGGGAAACAATGGCCACGGCATTGGCTTTTTGTGCCAAAAGGCACGCAGAGTAGGCCAGAAATTCGGCAATGCCTTTTTCTGCACCAGGCTCTTTTAACTTATGTCTTTCAGCAATGAGTTTTTCTGCTTGTGTTGTAATTTCGCGCATATAGGCCACAGTTTCTACAGGATAGCTGCCCATGGCTGTTTCTTCAGACAGCATAACGCAATCAGCACCATCCAGCACGGCATTGGCCACGTCGGTGGTTTCTGCGCGGGTGGGGGCTGGGCTGTGCACCATGGAGAGCAGCATTTGTGTAGCCACAATAACGGGCTTGGAAGCTTTGTTACAAGCGCGAATAATGCGCTTTTGAATGCTGGGCAGCATGGGCAGAGGGCATTCTACACCAAGGTCGCCGCGAGCTACCATAACAATATCTGCTTCACGTAAAATTTCATCAAGTCTATCTACAGCGCCTTGACGTTCAAGCTTCACCACCACGGGTATGTTTTTGCCGGCGGCCAAGATGATATTTTTGGTTTCAATAACATCTTCTGGAGTTTGTACATAAGAAATGGCCACAGCATCCACCCCAAGGATAAGGCCTTGAGCTAAGTCTTTGCGATCCTTTTCTGTAAGGGCAGGAACCTTGGTGGCTTTACCCGGAAGCGCAAGGCCTTTGCGTGAGGTGATAATACCATCATTATTGGCTTCAAGAATAACAAGGCCATCTTCGCGTCTTTCAGTCACATGGAATTGCAATCCACCATCAGCCAATACCAGACGGTCATCAGCCACAAGGCTTTCTAAAATGACGTCATGGTCAAAGGGTAGGTAGGGCATATCAAGGCAGTATTTAGCACTGGGCCCTAGTAAGAGCTGCATGCCTTTTACAACGCTTATGCTGGATTCGCCCTGTAAGGTACCTAAACGAATCTTCGGGCCGGAAAGGTCTTGCATAATGGTCAAAGGTATTTTGCTTTCTACTTCTACTTCACGAATATGTTTGATAATATCCACAAACATAGAAGCGTCTCCATGCGAGAAGTTCAGACGGAAAACACGCACTCCGGCGAGGGCTAATTCCATGATTTTTTCTTTAGAATTAGACGCTGGGCCAATGGTTGCAATAATCTTAGTTTTCATGCTCAATCCTAGGTGATTTGTGCCATTGTATGACGTAGCTTTTATGCGTTTAAAGCGGCTCCATAGCTGCAATACGCAAACCTTACCGTGGCAGACTATCTTGAATTGCTCTGCTTATCAAGTGGAATTGTGAATGGGAATATGAATGGGTATCTCAAAAAGATACTTTCTTATCTGATCTGCCACTTTTTTCTTTAAGCCCTATGTTGGGCTCATTTACCACCACCTACCACTTTTTGGGCTATGCTGTGTGCTTATTTCTCGCAATGTATAAAAATAATTATCAATTTTAATTTTGGCAAGGCTTTTATTACCAATAATTTCCTTTAAATTAGCTTTGGCTTGTGTTGACAGGTGGGAAATTGTGGGGCATAAGGGAGGAAACGTGGTAAATGGTGGTAGAACGTGGAAACGACAGACTTCAAGAGTTCCTATCGTAGCCTTGATGCAAAAGGCCGATTGATGCTCCCTGTGGAATATAGGGAGACTCTTGCTGCATGTTCTACTTCCGGGGGCTTTGTTCTCACCCTCATCTATGGCCGCCTTGTGGCCTATATGCCAGACAAGTGGCAAATCCTTCGCAATCAGCTTGCTTCCATAAAAAGCCCTTCCGTTAAACTCGGTAATTTTATCACGAAAACTCTTGGTCTTGCAGAAGAACTTGTCCCCGATGCTCAAGGGCGTGTGCGTATATCGCAGCCCCTTATGCGCGCCGGCAATCTCACTAAGGATATTGTTTTGGTGGGCTTGAACGGAAAGTTTGAAGTGTGGGATCAACAAGAGTTTGAAGCTCTTATCACGGAAGATGTTTCTGATGAACTCGCTGCCCATGAAGTATCTTTTTAGCCTTGTTTTTTAATTGTATGTCTTACGCGTTTTTTAATTGTTTATAGAGGGTAAAATCATGGCTGACATCGTAACAAGAACACATGATGAAGCGCATGTGCCCGTCCTGGTGGATGAGGTCTTGCAAGCTTTAGATCCCCAAGTGGGAGGGCGCTATTTAGATGGCACCCTAGGCCTTGGGGGGCATAGTCTTGCCCTTTTGCAAGCAGTGCAGGCCAAGGGTGGCACTGCTGAGCTATGCGGCCTTGATAGAGATACCAATGCCTTAGAGAGAGCGCAAAAGACCTTGGCCCCTTTTGGGGATAAAGTGCATTATTTTCACACGCGTTATAGTCAATTTGAAGAAGCCTTGGATAGCCTTGGCTGGGATAAAATTGACGGAGCCCTCATAGATATCGGTGTTTCTTCCATGCAAATAGATATGGCAGAGCGCGGCTTTAGCTTTAATGCCGATGGCCCTTTGGATATGCGTATGAATCAAGAGGCGCATGAGTCTGCGTGGCACTTGGTAAATAGAGAGCGTTTTGAGGTGCTTAAAGAGCATTTGCAACGCCTGAGCGAAGATCCACAAGCCGGGCGCATTGCCAGAGCCATTGTGGAAGCGCGGCAAAAAAAGACCATTGATACCACAGCAGAGCTGGCCAATATTGTGTACAATGCTTACCCCCCTGCATGGCGAGCCAAGTCGCGTAACCATCCTGCCACGCGCACCTTTCAGGCTTTGCGTATGGTGGTTAATGATGAGCTTGGTGAGCTTCAAAGATTTTTAGACGCCGTTTTGGTGCGCCTAAAAGTGGGCGGTCGTTTGGCTGTTATTTGTTTCCATTCTTTAGAAGATCGCATGGTGAAGCAAAGTATGCGTTACTGGGCAGAGTCTTGCCGTTGTCCGCGCCATGTGCTGCGTTGCAAATGTGGCCATAAACCGGAAGTGCGTATTATTCATAAAAAACCTGTGACAGCTTCGTCGGAAGAGTTGCAAAAAAATTCCCGTGCCAGCAGTGCTAAATTGCGTGCTGTAGAAAAAATTGCTGAGGCGCATTGATGCTACAGGGGGAAAGAAATGGATGGCTTTTGTGCGTTGTTATAGGCGTACTTGGAGCCATGATTATGACCTTGGTTTTGGTCTGGGTGAATATTGAGCGCACGGATACACGGTATTTTATGACCACTTTACAAGTGGACGTAAGGGAAAAACAATCACATAGGGCAAAGCTTGAAGTGGAGCGCGAATATTTGCTTTCTCCGCGAGAGCTGGGGCGCAGAGCCGAGGGTTTGGGCTTGCATCCCCCAGAGCCTGGGCAAATTCGCTGGCGTGAAGATATATAGGTGATGGTATGGTATTATTTAAGCAAAAAGCAAAAAATAAGCGCGAAAGCGGACGTAAAAAAGAACGTGAAGTACCGCGTTCTTCTTTTAGCTCTTCTTTGCGAGAGCCGCAGCAAAGCCGCAAAGCTTCGTCTGCTCTTGGCCAGCGCTCTAAGCCATCACGCAGTAATAAAAGTACTCCTTCGTCTAAAAACAGTCCTAAAAACACGGCTAAAGCTGCTGCAGGGCCCAGCACTTGGGCGCAATTTCGTGCCTACTTGTCCACAGTGAATTGGGGCTTTTTCCGCATAAAACTCGTGGTGGGCTGCTTTGCTGTATTTTGGATAGCCCTGTGGTTTAGAGCCTGGTATGTGCAAGTGCTGGAAGGGCCGCGTTTGGCTGATAAAGCTTCGCAGCAATATATGAGCTCTGTGCTGGTTTCCGGTAAGCGCGGCACCATTACCGACCGTAATGGCCAAGTGCTGGCGCGCTCGGTGGAAAGCAGATCCATTTATATTCGTCCGCAAGATGTACAAGATGTAGAAAAAACCGCCGCCACCTTGGCTGCTATTCTTCCTATGCCTGTGGAGAAAATTACAGAGCAGCTCAGCAAAAAATCACGTAAATTTTTATGGCTTGCCCGAAAAGTAGACGATAGCACGGCAGAAGCTGTGCAAGCGGCTAAGCTTGAAGGTATTGGCCTTTCTAAAGAATACAATCGCGTCTATCCCTTCAAGCAAATGGCCGGTCATTTACTGGGCTTTGTGGGTGTGGACGATCAAGGCCTTGAAGGCATTGAAAGATCCTATGATAAAGAGCTGGCCGCTGTGCCTACGCGCCGCACCATGCAAAGGGATGCTTTGGGGCGCCGTTTCTTCTTGCAGGCTGAGGGACAAGATGAGCCCACAGGCAAGACCATTCAGCTGACATTAGACTCGCAAATGCAATTTATTGCCGAAGAGGCCATTACCAAGGCTGTAGATACCTATGGCGCCGCATGGGGCGGTGTTTTGGTGGTGGATGTGGATAATGGCGATATTTTAGCCTGGGCGCAGTATCCATTTTTCAATCCCAACGCGTATAGAACGTATGCTCCCAGCCAATATAGAAATCGCTTAGCCACCGATGCTTTAGAGCCTGGTTCCACCATCAAGCCCTTTTTGGTGGCAGCTGCTTTGCAGCAAGGTATAGTGACGCCGCAATCGGTCTTTGATTGTGAAAATGGTCGCTGGCAAACCAAAAATATTACCATTCGCGATACCTCGGTTCGTGCAGACCTTACCGTGTCGGAAATTTTACGCTATTCCAGTAATATTGGTGTGGCGAAAATTGGGCAAATTTTAGGCGCCGATACCTATCATCGTTATCTTACTAAGCTGGGTTTTGGTCAGCGCACTGTGGTGCCTGTGGCAGAGCATAAAGGTATTTTACGCGAGCCTGCACAATGGGCAGAAGCTGACCTTTTGAGCACCTCTTTTGGGCAAAGTCTTTCGGTAACAGGTCTGCAAATGGCGCAAGCCTATCTTACTCTTATCAATGACGGCGTGTATAAGCCTTTGCAATTGGTACTGAATGACGATACGGCCGAACGCCCTAAGCGCCATCGCGTGTTCCGTAAAGATGTGGCGCAATCGGTATTGCGTATGTTGCAAGATGTGGTGGAAGAAGACGGCTCTGGTAATAGAGCGCGCATTGCCGGCACCAAGGTGGCCGGTAAAACCGGTACAGCGCAAAAAGCCGATAAGGCCACGGGAACCTATGGGGAAGGGCGTATGGCCTCCTTTGTAGGCTTTGCCCCGGCGGAAAAGCCACGCTACTTGACCTTGGTTATGGTGGATGAGCCCACCAAGAATCAATACGGCGGCGTTGTGGCCGCTCCGGTATTCCAAGAAGTGACACGTATGGCGCTTATGTACGATGGGCAATTGCCCGATGTGGTCTTTGCCGATGCCGGCGCCATAATTAAGCGCGGTGCAGAATTCGATACCGATGATCGCGGTTTTAAAGTGTCGCGTGCGCCGCAGCCGCTTTTTGCCATGCAAACCTTGCATAAAATACAGCCCACGCGTCCCTATAACACTTTGCCGGGGCAAGAGAGCAAGGCGGCATCGGTGGTGCCCAATGTGGTGGGTAAAACCGTACGTAATGCGGTGGAGCTTTTTGCTCGTGGCGGCATAGTGCCTGTATTACGCGGTCATGGTCAAAGAGTTATACGTCAATTCCCTGCTGCCGGTGAAGCCTGGCCCACGGGAAAAAGCACAGAATATTATCTGCAACTTTCGGAGAATTAGTATGCTTTTTACAAAAATACTGGAAGTGGCTCGCGAAGGGCAACATGCTGTGGTGGCGGACTCACGTAAAGTGCAAGCCCAAGATATTTTTGTGGCTGTTTCAGGTACGCAAGACGATGGCGCGGCCTATATAGCCAGTGCCGTAGAAGCCGGCGCTGCCTATGTGGTGTGCACAAAAGATATGGCCGCAAAACATGCGCCGCTTTTCCCCCAGTGCACTTTTGTGGAGCACGATAGCCCGCGCACTGCCCTGTGGATGCTGGCTTCTGCCTATTATAAAACGGAAAATATTTGGCAAGATATGCGCGTCATCGGTGTAACGGGCACCAATGGCAAAACCACCACGGCCTATGTGCTTGAGCATGTGTTTAGCTCCTTGGGTTTTGCTGTGGGCGTTATGGGCACGGTAAGTTATCGTTGGCCGGGCTTTGAACAAGTAGCCCCTCTTACCACGCCGGATAGCCTCACGGTACATGCCTTGTTGTCGCAAATGTATGCGGCCGGTGTGCGTGTGGCCATTATGGAAGTATCTTCCCATGCGCTCGAGCAAGAAAGAGTGGGCGGCGTGCATTTTTCCGGTGCCATTTTTAGTAATTTGACGCAAGATCACTTGGATTATCACCAAGATATGCAAAATTATTTTGAAGCCAAGGCTGTACTCTTTACCCAAGCGCCCAAGAGCGCCAAAGCCTTTGCCATCAATATTGACGATGCCTACGGACGCCAATTGGTGGCACGTATGCAACATGTATCAGGTTCTGAAGAGGGTGCAGATACAGGCTATTCCTTTGCCTTAAAAGATGGAGCTGCTCCTTGCCGTGCAGCCAAGCATATACAAGGCGAAATATGCGCCATGTCTACCAAGGGCTTGCATTTAAAAATGCGCTGTTTTTCCGCTGCCGATGGACAAGGGGGGCATGAAGTAGAAGAGCAAAGCTGGGAGCTGCATTCTCCGCTGGTGGGTGCCTTTAATGCTTCCAATCTTCTGGCAGTGCAAAGCTTGGCTTTAGCCATGGGTGTCACGGTGCCAGAGCTGCAATGCCTCAGCACTTTTGGCGGTGTTTGTGGTCGTCTTGAGCGCGTGGACAATGCCAAGGGCTTAGATGTTTTTGTGGATTATGCCCATACACCCGATGCTCTTGTTAATGTATTGCAAGCTTTGCAAGGGGCAGGCTTTACAAAAATTATTACGGTATTTGGTTGCGGTGGCAATAGAGATAGAAGCAAGCGTCCTCTTATGGGCGCCGCTGTGGCAAAGCTTTCACAAGTGGCTGTGCTCACCTCAGACAATCCACGCCGTGAAGATCCAGAAGCCATTTTGCAAGATGTGCTGCCCGGCCTTGAAGGCGATGGGCAAAATGCTGTGGAAATTCATGTGCAAGTGGATCGCCGCACAGCTACAAAGCTGGCCTTGGAGCTTTTGGTGCAAGCCAGTGCAGCAGGAGAAAATGCCGCCGTGCTTATAGCCGGCAAGGGACATGAAGATTATCAAATTATTGGTGATGTAAAACACCCTTATAGCGATCAAAAGAATGTTCAGGAGCTAGTACAGTGCATGTAAGTTTAGAGCAGATAGTGCATATGCTGAACGCGCCTTGCGAAAATATGGCGGGGCAGCAAGAGGTGCAAATAACGTCGGTGTGTCGCGATACGGCCGATGTGAGTGCCGGTGCTCTTTTTGTGTGCATTGTGGGTGCGCGTTTGGATGGGCATGATTTTGCCGCCAAGGCAGTGCAAGACGGTGCTGTGGCCTTATTGGTATCACGCTATTTGCCGGAAATTGCTGTACCGCAAATTGTGGTTAGTGACACTGTGCAGGCACTGGGCGCCTTGGCACATGCTTGGCGTAATACTTTTGCTGCCAAGGGCGGACGCGTGGTGGCGGTGACAGGTAGCGCCGGTAAAACCACGGTGAAAGAAGTTCTCGCCCATGTGGTGGAAGCCGGTGGTAAAAAAGTAGCTCGCAATAAATTAAATTTTAATAATCAAATAGGTATGCCCCTTTCTGTGCTGGCCACCAGCGGTGATGAAGATGTGTGGGTGATGGAAGTGGGCATTAGCGAAGCCCATGATATGGATATTTTAGGTGCCATTTTACAGCCCCATGTGGCCGTGATTCTCAATGTGGGCGCCGCTCATACCCAAGGGCTGGGCGATAAGGGCGTGGCCTATTATAAAAGTCGCCTTTTAGCGCATGTGCCACAGGTTCACGAGGGCGGTATGGCCTTTGTGAGCGCCGATTATGCAGATTTATGCCAAGAAGCCCAAGTTGTATACAAGCAGGTGCAGTTTTTTTCAGCCGAGCATGCCCCCAAGGCCAGTTATGACGCTGTGTATGTGGGGCCTTCGCAAGGCAAGGGCAAATACGCTGTACGCAAAAGCTTTGACGGCAGCGGTGCAGGGCAGCGTTATGAAGTGCTAGCTCCTTTTGTGGGCGCCTATGGCGCGGAAAATGTGGCGGCCATTGTGGCCGTGGCCGAGGCGCTGGGTCTGGACATGCTGCATATACAGCAAGGTTTTGCCACCGCCACCCTGCCCCAGCAGCGCTTTGATGCCCAAAAAATAGGGGCATGGCATATTGTTGACGATAGCTATAATGCCAATCCTCTTTCCATGAAGCGTATGCTTATGGCCGCTGTGGATATGGCTAAGGCAGAAAACGTGCCTTGCTATGCGGTGCTGGGCGCCATGGGTGAGTTGGGTGCAGAGGCCCATGCGGCGCATAAAAGCCTTGGTGAAGATTTGGCGCAAAGCGGCATTACACATATTTTCTGGGCCGGCGATTTTGGCTCCTTAGTGCAAGAAGGTTTGGCACAAGGGGGCTTTGCAGGTACTTTTATACAAGTGAAAAATGTTTCCAATTTTACCCATCATTGGGGCAAGTTACGTTTACATCCCGGCCTTGTTATTTGCAAAGGCTCGCGCTCCAATAAATTGGAAGAATTGGTCACCATAATACATATACATGCGCAGCAAGCAGCACAAGTGACGACGCCGGCAACTGCAGGGAGTGAACATGTTTTATAATTTTTTAGCCCCGTGGGCCACTGAGTTTGCGGCGTTAAACGTCTTTCGCTACATCACATTCCGCTCGGCATGGGCCTTGGTCACGGCCTTGCTGATTTCCATTGTGGTGGGCCCCATGTTCATTCGTTGGTTGCGTCGCGTAAAATTTGGCCAGCCCATCCATGAAGATATGGTAGGGCATATTTCCAAGGCCGGAACTCCCACCATGGGCGGCGTGCTGATTATTTTCTCTTTGGTGGTTTCTTGTCTGCTTTGGGGTGATTTAAGTAATATTTACCTATGGTTGGTGCTCTTTGTTTTTGTAGGCTTTGGCATAGTGGGCTTTGTGGATGATTTGGTAAAAATTCGCGGCAAGCATAATCGCGGCATCAGCCCCCTGGCGAAAATTTTGGGGCAAGTGCTGGTTTCCGGCATAGCTGTGAGCATTTTAGTCAGTCAGCAAGACTTTACCACCACCTTGGCAGTACCTTTCTTTAAGCATGTAACGCCGGATTTAGGTTGGTGGTACATACCCTTTGGCGTCATCATCATGGTGGGCGCTTCCAATGGGGTAAACCTTACCGACGGTTTGGACGGCCTTGCCATTGGCCCCACCATTGTTGCTGCGGCGGTCTTGTCTGTCTTTATATACGTAACAGGAAATATTAAATTTTCCGAATATTTACTCATTCCTTACATGGCAGGCATTGGCGAGGTGACGGTCTTTTGTGCAGCCTTGGTGGGAGCAGGTCTCGGCTTTTTGTGGTACAATGCCTATCCTGCACAAATTTTTATGGGCGATGTGGGCTCCCTGGCTTTGGGCGGCGCTTTGGGCTTTTTGGCCATGCTGTGCAAGCAAGAATTGCTCTTAGGTTTGGTGGGCGGTCTTTTTGTGGTGGAAACCTTATCGGTCATATTACAGGTAAGTTATTTTAAGTGGAGTGGCGGCAAAAGGATTTTCCGCATGGCTCCCTTGCACCATCACTTTGAATTAAAGGGCGTGCCGGAATCCAAAATTATTATTCGCTTTTGGATAACATCGGTGCTTTTAGGTTTTGTGGCTCTTTCGGTACTTAAGCTTCGTTAATTGGGGTTGGCTTTATGCAAAATGATATGTTTTCAACACAAGCTGTGCAGGCAGGACAAAAGGCTGTTGTCATAGGCGCCGGACGCTCCGGCATGGCGGCGGTGCGTCTTTTAGTAGCGCGTGGCGTGCATACCACCTTGCTCGAGAAAAATCCTCAGCAAGTGCATGATGATTTTCGTGCAGAAGTGGAAAAGCAAGGGGTAAATATTATTTGCGGCGAGCATGGGGCAGAGCATTTTGCGGGTGTGGATTATATTATTCCCAGCCCCGGTATTCCCATTGCCGGCATTACGCCTTTATTGCAAGCCGATGCCGCAGGAAAACTCCCAGAAGTTATAGCTGAAATGGAATTGGCTTGGCGCCATATTACCACCGAACCTGTGCTAGCCATTACCGGCAGCAGTGGCAAAACCACCACCGTATCCGTGGCGGCGGAAATGCTGGAAGCAGCTGGGAAAATGATTTTTGTGGGCGGCAATATTGGTACGCCACTGAGCGAATATATTTTGGATGTTATCAAAACAGGCTTACATGCCGCCGTGGTGGTTTTGGAAGTATCCAGCTTTCAATTGCAAGGCTGCACCACCTTTGCGCCCCATGTGGCCATGCTTTTAAATATTACAGAAAATCATTTGGATTATCACGCAGATATGCAAGAATATACCGATGCCAAAATGCAGCTTTTTGCCTGCCAAAAGGCTGAGGATATAGCCATCTTTCATGCAAGCTTGCAAGACCTTGTAGCATCCTATGCCGTACAAGCTAAAACAGTTTTTTTTGAAAAAGATGCGCACAATTTTCCACAGCGTCAGCTTTTGGGGCAGCATAATGCGGTGAATATTGAAGCGGCTTGGCAAGCAGTGCAAGCTTTTGGCGTAAGCCTTGAGCAAGCGCAAAAAGCCGTGGCAGCCTTTGAGCCCTTGCCTCATAGATTGGAACAAGTGCGCACTGTAGCCGATGTGCTTTATGTCAATGATTCTAAATGCACCACGGTGGATGCCATGCGTGTGGCCATAGAAGCCTTTGATACCAATATCATTTTGCTGTGCGGTGGCAAGTTTAAGGGCGGTGATTTGGCCTCCTTAGTGCCGCTTATGCAAGGCAAGGTAAAGCAAGTTATAGGTTTTGGCGCCAGTGAAAAGTATTTTCGTGAAGCTTGGGAGCAGAGCCTGCCTATGCTGTGGTGCCATACCATGGCCGAAGCGGTGAAACATGCCAAGGCCAAGGCCGAGGCGCATGATGTGGTGCTTTTAGCACCGGCGACGGCTTCGTATGATTTATATGCCAATTATATGCAGCGTGGCGAAGACTTTAAAAATCTCGTGGGAGCTTTAGATTCATGAGAGTTTTAGAGCAATTACAGGGTAAAACCTCTCCCAGCGGCAAGAATAAAAGCCATAAGCCAGCGGCGCAGCCAAAGCCGTCTTTGCTGTCCAAGGCCAGTGCCAAGAAAAATATGGCGCTTTCTTTCGGCGCCTTCGATTGGTGGTTTTTTGCCATAACCCTTGTGATACTGGGCATTGGCCTTATCATGGTGCTGAGCGCCAGTGGCGTTGTGGCTGAAAGAATCAATGGCGATAAATATTTCTTTTTTAAACGCCAGCTTATGTTTGCTTGTGTGGGTGGTACTGCGTTTTGGGTGGCAGCCCTTATGCCGCGTAAAACATTGTACGCTTTTCAATATCCTGCATTGTTCTTAGCTTTTTGCTTATTAACGCTTACCTTAACGCCGCTGGCGCCTACCATTAACGGCGCTTCACGTTGGTTGCAATTTGGCGGATTTTCTTTGCAACCTATGGAATTTGTAAAGATAGCCCTCGTGTTTTATTTGGCTTATTTTATGAGCAGTAAGCAAAATCATATTAAAACCTTTACCCGCGGCGTGCTACCTCCCTTCTTAGTGACAGGTACTTTGTGCTTTTTACTGCTGTTACAACCGGACTTCGGCAGCGCCGTGGTTTTGGCGGCTTTGCTTTTCTTCATGTGCATAGCAGGCGGTACGCGTTTTATTTATTTATTTATATCTGTATCCGTGACCATTGCAGGCGCAGCCTATTTGGCGGTGTCTGCTCCCTATCGTATGCGCAGACTCACAGCCTTTATGGATCCTTTTAAAGATGCGCAAGATACAGGTTATCAATTGGTGCAATCTCTGTATGCCTTAGGCTCCGGCGGTTTTTGGGGTGTGGGCGTAGGGGCTAGCAAGCAAAAAATGTTCTACTTACCCGAAGCGCATAACGACTTTATCATGGCCGTGCTGGGTGAAGAAATGGGCTTTGTGGGTATTACCTTGGTCATGATTTTATTTGCATTATTCTTTTGGCGCTGTTTACGCATAGTGCTTGGGCAAAAAGATTTACGCGATCGCTTCACAGCCTTTGGGCTTTCCCTCATTGTGGCCTTGGGCGCGGTGTTGAATTTAGCCGTTATTATGGGCGCCGCACCGCCCAAGGGGGTGCCCATGCCCTTGCTTTCTTATGGCGGTTCTAGTTTGGTGGCCACTTTGCTTTGCCTTGGCTTACTTATGAATTTTTCTCGCACAGCAGAGCGCCCAGTGGTAGCTCCGGTGCAAAAAAGCGCTGCCCAAAAAGATGCCAATAAGAAAAGTGATTTTGCCATTAACTTGCCGGCACTTCCTAATGTTAAAGAAGGCTGGGACAAAGTAGTAGCGCCAGTACTGGCGCCAGTACTGGAAAAACTTTCCGGTAAAAAAACAGAAAAGGCAGCAGGGTAGGGCTGTATGCAAAGAGTGGTACTGACCACTGGAGGCACCGGTGGGCATATATTCCCTGCATTGGCTGTGGCGCAGGAATTACAAAAGCGTTTTCCCACGGTGAAGATACTTTTTATAGGCTCAGAATATGGGCCGGAAAAAGATTTGGTAACACAAGCCGGCATTGCCTTCAAAGGTTTGGCTGTACGTGGCTTTATTGGCCGCGGCTTTAAGGCGCTTGGCGCCGGCACTAGCATGGTACGCGCTCTATTTGCAGCGCGTACCATAATCAAAGATTTCATGCCCGATGTGGTCATAGGCTTTGGCGGCTATGCGGCCTTTGCTCCCTTACTGGCTGCAAAATTGTGCCATATTCCCACAGCATTACACGAACAAAATGCCGTTGTGGGTGTGAGTAATAAAATTTTGGGCAAGCTTGTAGATGCGGTGTATTTGTCCATGCCGCTGACGCAAGAAGAAAATACAGATGCCTTTCAGGGTTTTGCTAAAGAAAAAACGGTGCTTACAGGAAATCCTGTGCGAGATGAAGTGGCCGCTGTGGGGCAAAAAGCTCATGCTTTTTCGGGTAAAAAACTTTTTGTATTGGGTGGATCGTTAGGGGCAAAAGCTTTAAATGATTTGCTTATTCAGCATATTAAAGCTTTGCAAAATCAAGGCATCACTGTGCGCCATCAAACAGGCAGTAAAGAATTTGAAAGAGTGCACGCTGCCTATGTGGAGCAGGGGGCGCATGTGCAGGGGCTCAGTGCTTTTGTGCATGATATGGCCAAGGCGTATGCCGAAGCCGATATGGTGCTGTGCCGCGCCGGAGCTTCCACCGTGGCGGAGTTGGCAGCAGCAGGGCGAGGCGCCATTTTTGTGCCTTATCCGCATGCCACCCACGACCATCAGAGTATGAATGCTCGTGTATTGACAGATTTTGGCGCCGCAAAAAGCTTTGCAGAAAAAGATATGCAGGCGCAGGGTATTATGGATACTGTTGTGGAGTTACTACATAATCCTGAAGAGTTACAGCGCATGGGCAAGGCCGCTAAAGAGCAGAGTCGCCCCCATGCAGCGCAGGATATAGTAAACAATTTACAAAAACTTGTTTTGGGCTAAGGAGGGAGTATCATGGGCGAGCATATGCAAAAAATTCGTGGCATTCATATGATTGGCATTGGCGGATCAGGCATGAGTGGTATAGCAGAAGTTTTGCTGAATCTTGGCTATAATGTGTACGGTTCTGACCAAAGCAATTCTCCCACTGTGCAGCGTTTGCGCGGTTTGGGGGCAGAAATTTATGAAGGTCACAAGGCGGAAAATGTGGGCGATGTGCAGGTACTTGTGCGCTCCACGGCCATCAGCGAGGAAAACCCAGAAATTCTCGCCGCCAAGGAAAAGAATATTCCTATTATTCCGCGCGCTGAAATGCTGGCCGAACTTATGCGCCTGCGTCAAGGTATTGCCATTGCGGGAACTCATGGAAAAACCACCACTACTTCCCTTACGGCCACCATATTTGATGCTGCGTCTAAGGATCCTACGGTAATCATAGGCGGTTTACTCAATGCTTATGGTACCAATGCGCGCTTGGGGCAAGGGGATTACCTTATTGCCGAGGCCGATGAATCCGACGGTTCCTTTTTGTGTCTTTTCCCCATCATCAACGTGGTAACCAATGTGGATTTAGATCATGTGGATTTTTATGGCGATTTAGAAGCCGTGGACACAGCCTTTGTAAACTTTATGAATAAAGTGCCTTTTTATGGGCGCAATATTGTGTGCGGTGATGATGAAGGCGTTCGCCGTTTGCTGCCAAGGGTCAAAAGACCTGTGCTCACCTATGGCTTTGGTGAGGATAATATTTTACGCGCCGAGTGGTTGGAAAAAGGCCTCACCAGTAAATTTGAAGTATTTATGCGCGGAAAAAGCCTTGGAATTATGGAGCTTTCTCAGCCTGGCCGCCATAATGTGCTCAATGCGCTGGCCGCCATTGGCGTGGCTTTAGAGGCCGGCTTGTCTGCAGAGGATTGCCAAAAAGGTCTTGCCCGCTTTGATGGTGTGGGGCGCCGCTTTGAGTATAAAGGCCAAAAAAATGGCGTAACGGTTATTGATGATTATGGTCATCATCCCATTGAAATTGCAGCAACTTTGGCCACAGCTAAGCAGGCTTATCCGCAAAGTCGTGTGGTGGTGGCCTTTCAGCCCCATCGCTTTACACGCACCCAGGCTTTTTTTGGAGAATTTTGCAAATCCTTCGAAGAGGTTGACAAGCTCTTTTTGAGTGAAGTGTACGCCGCTTCTGAAAAACCCATACCAGGGGTAAGCGGACAAAGCCTCGCTCATGGGGTGCGCCAAGTCACCGATGTGGATGTGACCTTTTGTGAAGATTTTGATGTGCTACTTGCACAAGCAGAAGCCTACTTAAAGCCCGGCGATGTTTTTATCACCTTGGGCGCCGGTACCATCACGCGTGTGGGGCCGCGCTATTTAGCCAATTAAAGAGCCAAATGGGTCTTTATGGTGTGGCTGTGCCCCAAAAAATGAAATATGCTGTAAAAAATAAAATTTAGGGGCAAAAAAATTGCCTTGCAATAGAAAAGTAATAAATGGCTATTAAGGAAAAAAATTGTGCAAATAATCTATGAACCAAAACTTTCAGAAAGAACAACATTGCGCCTTGGCGGAAAAGCCATTGCGGAAATACGTTTGTCTGATGAGCTAGATGAAAATGCACTGACAAAAAAAATTGCAGAGCTTGGCGGAAATATATTTGTATTAGGAGCCGGAAGTAATCTTTTGGTCTCTGATGAAGATGTAAGCCTTACTTTGCTTCGTCCCATGTTTAAAAATCCGCCTCGCATTATAAAAGAAGAAGACGGTAAGGTGTGGATTACTGTGGGTTCTGGAGTGCGTTTGCCGCGTCTATTAGGTGTATGCGCAAAAATGGGCCTGTCTGGAATAGAAGGTTTATGTGGTATTCCCGGCTCTGTGGGCGGTGCCATTGCCATGAATGCAGGTTCCTTTGGTCATGAGACATGCGCGGCTATAGAATCCATTAAAATTTACTCGCCGCACACTGGAATTTTGGAAGTGCGCGCTCAGGATTTTAGCTATGGCTATAGGAAGTTTTCCATTGCCGCTTTGGAAGAAATAAATTCCTGGTTTTTCATTATGGAAGCAACTTTTATCTTGACGCAATCGCACATGAATGGCATTAAAAAGAGAATGTTTCTTGACTTTCTCAAGAAAAAGTCTAGACAACCCATTCGGGCATGGAGTGCAGGCTGTGTTTTCAAAAATCCAGCCCCCGATAAAGCTGCAGGGATGTTGTTAGAACAGTGTGGATTAAAAGGAAAAAGTTTGGGCGGGATGGCCTTTTCAGCCTTACATGCCAACTTTTTAATTAACCAAGGGCAAGGCAGTGCAGCTGCCGCATTTGAGCTTATAGAAGAAGCAAAACACAAAGTGAAAGAGCGTTTTGCCCTAGAGCTTGAAACCGAGGTTAAAATTGTATGTCCTTAAAAAAAACTCAAGGGTATACCACGCGTTCAAGCAGTGCTGTGACACGTAAGCCAGCGCGCAATAGCTATAAAAAAGCTCCTGCTGCGCCACGGTCTTTGTCGCAAAAAATTTCTGGAGCATGGCCTCAAGGTCTTGCTGTAAAGGTGCCTAAGTTTAAAAAGTTTGGTCTTATTTGCGCTTGTGTGAGCGCTGGGGCTATGCTCTTGGTAGGTATCTGTTTTGGAACGCTTTTTCTTTATGATGTGGCCACCTCTTCCTCGTACTTTGCCACTAAAAAAATAGAGGTCATGGGAAATAAGCGTCTTTCTGCCGAAATGATACGCGATATTGCCGGGGTAGAAATGGGGGATAACTCGCTAGATGTGAGTATAGCCCAAATGGAGCAAACCTTACTTGCCACCCCATGGGTTGAAACGGTTTCGGTAAAAAGGGTGCTGCCCGATACCTTTGTGATAACGGTGCAAGAGCGTATGCCGGTTTTTTGGGTACGCAAGGCCAATGTGCTGTATTATGCCGATGCAAAGGGCACGGTTATTGCCCCTGTGGCTACGGAATATTTTATGGCTTTGCCCACCTTAGAGGTGGAGCCGGGTGCAGAAGATGCCCTAGCTAAGCTTGAAGAATATTTGGAAGATTTAAAAAGTGGATATTTACCGGTAGAGTTTGGCGCCATATCTGCCTTGCGGCTAAGTGTTGGCAGGGGCATAGAGCTTTACCTTGATGATAGAGAAATTTTGCTTTCGGTGGCTTTGGATAGCTGGAAAAAGAACCTACAACGCCTTTCTCTGGCATTAGGAGATTTGGCAAGACGTAATGAGCTGTCAAAGGTTCATGAAGTTCGCGCCACCGATGGTAATGTATGGGTCAGTAAACATGTATAAGAGTGGCAATGGTTTTTTTGGAGGGGAAATATGAGTAAATCTGAGCTAATAGTAGGTCTTGACATAGGCA
>CAYJAL010000029.1:0-19735 GCA_964367875.1 uncultured Desulfovibrionaceae bacterium
CTACGAATTTTACTTGGTTGATATGTTCTTTTCATTATCAAACTCCTTCGAGAATTAGAATGAGTCCTCTACACCAATAGAGAAGCGGCGTCAAGCTTTCTCTTGTGCTAAGGTATTTTTTACCACGTCAATTTCATTTACTTGAGCAGATAAGGTTCGATAGTTTTTTTTAACGGCTGAGCAATTTCGCTTCGCTCCAGCGCTCGCACATTGCTAAAAAAACTTCTCAAGCCTCTCGCCGAGTTAAAAATTTACGTCTTTAACACAACGTAACTGTCATTACTCGTAAACAAGATTGACGTATATTTTTGCATGGAAGGTCATCCCCTCCATGCGCACCTACTATAATATAAGCCCTAGCCCTGTATGGCCTTGGCAAAGGCGGGGGCAGAGGCACGTATAACCTCTTCACCCACGCAGAAGGTTAAGCGGAAATGCCCTGGGCAGCCAAAACCGGTACCGGGCACAGCCAAGACTTTTTGTTCAAATAAACGCTGGTAAAAAGCCACATCGTCGCCGCCGGGAGCCTTGGGGAAGAAGTAAAAAGCCCCTTGTGGCAATTGATATTCATAGCCGGCCTCACTAAGCACCTCAGCCATGGCGTCACGGCGTGCCTTATAAATGCCCACATCCACTTGCGAGCCCAAGGCCTCGGCCATAATATGCTGCCCCACCACAGGAGGATTCACATAACCTAAAATACGATTGGTCAAGGTAAGGGCGCCCATAAGCTCTGCCCCTTGGGCAAGATTGGGCGAAATAACCACAAAGCCAAGGCGCTCACCGGGCAAGGAAAGATTTTTGGAAAAAGAGCTTACCACCACAGCATAATCATACATGGGCAATAAAGAAGGCACTTCCACGCCATCAAAGGCCAAGAAGCGATAGGGCTCGTCAGCCAAAAGCCAAATGGGCTTACCAAATTTTTCGCTGGCTTTTTTCAGCACGTCCACAACGCCTTGCAATTGTTCCTTAGTATAGACAACGCCGGTGGGGTTGTTGGGGGAGTTAACTATGAGTACGCGGGTTTTTTCGCTGATTTTTTCTTCAAGGGCGGCTAAATCCGGCGCAAAGGTGTCTTTTTGCGTGGGCACAGCGGCAAAGCTGGCGCCATGGTTGGCCGCATAAAAACCGTATTCCACAAAGTAGGGCGCAAAGGAAAGCACTTCTTCCCCTTCATTGAGCACAGCGCGGAAAAAAGCATTGAGGCCGCCGGCAGCGCCACAAGAGAGCAATACATGCTCGGCTTTAATATCCATGCCCTGCTCTTTGCTAACTTCTTTGGCCAGCATTTCGCGTGCCCAAGGGTAGCCGGCATTGGGCATATAGCCAAAAGAAAAAGGTTCTGCAGCTTTATCGGCAAGCTTGCGCAAGCCTTGTGCCACAGCCGGTGGAGGGGGTAAGTCGGGATTTCCCAAGCTAAAATCATAAACATTATCGGCGCCAAATTCTGCTTTTAATTGTGCGCCTGCTTCAAACATGCGTCTAATCCACGACGCATTTGTCATATACCCTGCCACACGTTCTGAAAGAATGGACATATTAACTCCTTTTTATGGTCACTTTTGGCATATTGCCATTTTTACAACTCTAGCTTATGCTCAAACATATTTGTTTGAGGAGAATAGCATGCGTTTTTTACCTATCGCCTTTATGGGCGTTCTTCTTTTGGCCGGGTGCGGTAGCAACCCTGCACCTACCACACAGGATACCATTGAGCGCAATATGGAAGTTTCTGTAGATATGCACGACTTGCATCGCTGCTCGCGTATATCTCCGGAAATCGAAATTCCCAATCCTCCGCAAGGCACAGCCTCTTTTGAAGTGGCGCTCAGCGATGTGGACGATAATCATCGCAACCACGGCGGTGGCACTTGGGAGCCAAGCTTCATTGATGATGAAGTGATTATTGCTGAGGGTGCCTTAACAAAATATTACACAGGCCCCTGCCCTCCTGCCAACCAAAGCCGTGTCTATCAATATGTCGTAAAGGCCCTTGACGTCAACAAGCAGTTATTGGGTGTAGGTAAATACACCTTCTTGCAAGATTAAGGCTTAACTTTATGAAGTATTGCGCATGGGGTGCCACCTTGGTGGACACCCTTTGTCTTGGTATTGGCAGAGTTGGCGTGGCCGGCCTTGCCCCGCATGCTCCGGGCACATGGGGTTCCCTTGTGGCAGCGCTTTTGGCGCCCATATGGTTTTTACCCATGCCTTTTTTGGGCCGACTTTTTGTGCTTATATTTCTCTTTATGGTGGGCGCCTTTGCCAGCACGCATATAGAGCGCACCCTTGCCTGCAAAGACCCCTCTCAAATTGTTATCGATGAATTTGTGGGCGTTTGGCTGGTTTTACTCCCCTTTGTCAAGGTGAGCCCCACAGAGCTTTTTCTGGCCTTTGTTCTTTTTCGTATCTTTGATATCTTAAAACCTTGGCCTGTAAACGCCGCCGAATATTGGATGCGCGAAGGCTTTGGCGTTATGCTTGACGATGTGGTGGCCGCCCTCATGGCCATGGCCTGCCTTGGCCTATATCGCTATGTCCTCGCCTAAATAACACCATCAAAACATAGCTAAATACTTTATTTACAAAAACTCCTTGGATTATTTCTCTCTCTATGCTAGTGCAGATTATACTTTAAAAATTGCCATAACGACATTTTATTTAAAGTATAAAACTTGTGTGGTTATTGATAATGAAGATTTTTCTTCATGGCCAGAGAACATTATTCTTGGATATGTATTATGAAACTTTCTGTTACGCAAAAGTTTGTGGGAATTTTAGTAACGCTTCTTCTTATAAGCTCCGCTACTATCTACTTTACGGCAACCTATTACTACTCTAACACCCTAACACAAACCCTCAATGATTCTATTCGTATGGCGCAAAGCAATTTTGCCGCCATCACTAAAGCCAAACAGCAAGAATACACCTATGTTGCCGCCATGGGGGCGCAATATACAGGCCTAGCAGAGGCCATAGCCTCCGGCGATAACAACACCGTCAAAAAAATATCCCAAGAAATCATGCGCCAAACAGGCATGAGTATTGTTACCATTACCAATGCGCAAGGCACTGTACTGGCTCGAGGGCATAGCGACAAAGCACAAGACAGTATTGCCGCGCAAGAAAGTGTGGCCAGAGCCCTTAAAGGGCAAGCCTCCTCTGCCTTGGTGCAAGGGGTAGAAGCTGTCTCCATGCGTGCATCCCAGCCCATAAAGCTTCAGCAAAAGATTGTGGGTACCATTTCCATGGGAGATGCCCTTTCCAGCCCCAAATACCTTGATTGGTTACATGGTTTACTGCAAGTACAAGTCACCTTTTTTAAAGGGGATACTCGACTTATGACCAGCATTAAAGATGCTCAAGGTCAGCGCATTATTGGCACTAAGCTCAATAATCCCCTCATTGAAAGAACAGTATTACAGCAAGAAAAACTCTACTTAGGTGAAAGCACCATCATAGGCCAAAAATATTTAGCAGCCTATTGGCCTGCTTTTGATATAGGTCAAAAGGCCATAGGTATGTGGTTTATTGGCCTGCCAGTAAGTCAAGTATTGCAAGCAGAAAGCGATGCGCGCACCTATACTATTATCTGGGCAAGTATAGTCCTTCTGCTCATGTTGGCACTATCCATAGCTGTGGCCTATCGCTTTACCTCGCCCATTAAAAAAATTGCACGCTATGCCGTAAAAGTGAGCAATAACGAGCAAGATGCTTCCCTGCATATTCAAAGCCAAGATGAATTTGGCCTTTTGGCACAAAGCCTCACCGGCATGGTACAAAAGCTAAAAGACCAAACCCATTGGTATACCTCGGTACTCAATGCTTTGCCCATCAATGTTTCTGTAACGGATATGGATAAAAATTGGCTTTTTGTGAACAGCTCAGGCCTTGAAGGCTCCGGCAAAAAGCTGGAAGATATTTTGGGCTTACCTTGCCATACTCGAGGCGGAAACCTTTGCAATACGCCCGATTGTGGTATTACACGCCTTGAAAAAGGGCAAGGTGATGCCATAAATGTTATGCCCAGCGGCAAGGTGATGCAAATGCGTTTAAGTTATTTATTAGACAGCAAAGGGCAAAAGATTGGCCATGTGGAAGTAGGTCTGGATATTAGCGAGCAGGAGCGCATTCGCCAAGAAGCCGAAGTGAATACAGAAAACGTACGCCGCGCCTTGGTGGAGCAAATTGAAAACGTGGTACTGGCTTTAGACGGCGCCGCACAGCAGCTTTTTGCCTCCATCACCAGCGCCGAGGAAAATGCCAGAAATACAGCCAGCCATATGGTTGACGTTACTTGTGCCATAGAGGAAATGGAAAGCACTATTCAAGATGTGGCACGAGGTGCATCGCAAGCGGCACTTGGCGCTACGGATACGCAAAGCCAGGCTCAAGAAGGCCATGACGTTATGAGCCTCATTGTGAACGATATTTTAGGCGTGCAAACTGCATCCAACAATCTTAAAGTGGACATGGAAAAATTGTCTGAGCATGCTCACGGTATTGGAGCCATTTTAAATATCATTCGTGATATTGCAGACCAAACCAACTTACTGGCTTTAAATGCCGCCATTGAAGCGGCTCGCGCCGGTGAGGCAGGACGAGGCTTTGCCGTGGTTGCTGACGAAGTACGTAAACTGGCAGAAAAAAGTATGGACGCTACCAAGGAAGTGGAATCTGCCATACTTGTTATCCAGGAGCGCACAGCAGAAAGTGGCAAAACCATGGAAACCACTTCCGGCGCCGTGACCAAAGCCACGGCTGAAGTGCATAAAGCCGGCGAAACCTTATCCGACATAGTGCACCTTAGCAGAACCGCCGCCACGGAGATTTCAGCCATAGCCACCGCTTCTGAACAGCAAGCGGCCACCACCAGTGCCATTAGCCGAACGGTGTCCGATTCCAATGCCTTGGCTCAAAACCTGGCTAACTCTATGGAAGATACGGCGCAAATAGTGCGCGAAGTATCTTCGCAGGCGGCGCATTTACGCAATATTTTGCAAAGTATGAAAAAGTAAAAAAAAGCTCTATAGTCTACAAAACCGTCTAAGATTTTAATGATTTTAGGCGGTTTTTTTATAATATGTACAATGCATGCTGGCAAAGACATTGGGCAAAGGGCACAAAAAAAGTGCTCTATGACCTATCAAAGCCATAGAACACTTCTTCGCAGCTCCCCTTGGCAAGCCAAAGGGTATGCAAAAAATTATTTCATACGGTACGTAATGCGCCCGCGAGTAAGGTCATAGGGAGAAAGCTCTACCTTTACCTTATCGCCTGGCAAAATACGGATATAAAACTTACGCATCTTACCGGAAATATGCGCAAGAACTTCATGCCCATTTTCCAACTCTACTTTAAACATGGCATTGGGCAGGGCTTCCTGCACCACACCATCAACTTCAATGGCACCTTCTTTGGCCATAGTACCTCCGCGTGCTGATTTTTATCGCACACAACTACATACACAAGAAAAGCCCAAGTTGTCAAGATAATTACGCCCGTATTCTACCATGAAAACTAAAAGCGCTGCATTATCTCTCCAGCACCTAGCCTTTGCGCCCTCTTTTTTTAACAGATGCAGGCTTAGCAACAGGACGCGGCTTTTCTTTATACACAAAGAGCAGCCATAGGCCTATAAGAATAAGTGGCATGGAGAGCACTTGCCCCATGGTAAGCCACCCAAAAGCCAAATATCCCAAGTGAGCATCGGGAGTGCGCACAAATTCCACCCCAAAACGCGCCATACCATAGCCTAGAGCAAAAAGTCCTGCTACGGCGCCTGTGGAGCGTTTTTGCGCAGAAAATGCCCATACCAAGGCAAAGAGCACCAAGCCTTCAAAAAAAGCTTCGTACAATTGCGAAGGATGGCGCGGTAAAGGCCCTGCATGAGGAAAAATAACTCCCCATGCGCTGTCGGTCACCTTGCCCCACAGCTCTCCATTGATAAAATTCCCTATGCGCCCAAAGAAAAGCCCCGGAGCCACCAAGGGCGCCACAAAGTCCATGACTTCCCAAAAGGTGCGCCCATTATTGCGTGCATATAAGTATAAAGCAAAGAGAACCCCTAAAAGACCGCCATGAAAGGACATACCCCCATGCCAAATACGCAAAATTTCGGCAGGCTCACTCACATAACGCGGCAAGTCATAAAAAAGCACAAAACCTAAACGTCCGCCTAAGAGAACCCCAAACATGCCATAGGTTAAGGCATCGTCAAATTGCTGCCCTGTCCAGCCGCTATGAGCACGTGAGGCGCGATAACGCCCAAGCCCCCATGCCGTGGCAAAGGCCAGCATATACATAATGCCATACCAGCGCAGCTCCAAAGAGCCTATGCTTATGGCCACAGGGTCAATATAAGGTAGCTGCATTAGGCTTGTACCGTGGTACTTAAGGGCTTTTGAGCATAATCTGCTGCGCAATATACGCCACTTTTGCCGCCGCTTTTATACACCAGATGCATGGCATCAATAACCACATCCTTTTGCACAGCCTTGCACATATCATAAATGGTAGCTGCCGCCACTTGCGCCCCTATAAGGGCTTCCATTTCCACTCCTGTGGGGCCGGAGGTTCGCGCTTCGCATTCCAATTCCAAGCCATTTACTTCATGGGTTTGGCGCAATACAAAACGCACATCCACATAGGATAAAGATAAAGGATGGCACAAAGGGATAAGCTCTGCGGTACGCTTGGCCGCCATGATGCCGGCCACCTTGGCTGTGGTAAGCACATCTCCCTTGGGCAAGGCTTTTTGCTTTAATAAATCTAATGTTTGCGCAGACAAATGCACAAAGCCGCGCACAATGGCCACGCGCTGGGTATTTTCTTTATGACGCACATCCACCATGGTAATGGAACCATCTGAACTCATATGCGAAAATTCTTTTGACATACTTTTTCCTTTATAGAGCGAGTTTATATTTTTTACACTTTGTTAAAAAATCTATATTTCAACAAATGCTTAAGGCTCATCTGTTTTCATGAAGCTACTACAGGCTGTTCAAAAAATGTAAAGAGTGAGGAAAACGACGTTTTTTGCGGAATGCGCGCGCCTAGGCGCACGATATCCGTAAGGCTCGTTCCTCACCTAACGGCTACAAGCCCTTTGGGTCGGATCAAAAAACACGTAACTGGTGCAAAAAACGAGTTTGACGACACTATTTGCATTTTTTCAACGGCCTGTTAATACGGTATTCCTAGCAGTCTTTCCCACCATGAACTTTCTCGCGGTGCGTCAGGCTTTTGCCAGCCCGAATCCAGCCCTGCTCCGGGTAAGAATAAACGTACCTCTTGCCCAGATTGTTTTGCTTGCCCCGCTTGCTGCGGACTGCCCTTAGCTTCCAATAAAAAAGTAGGGGCGCCATCATTACGCATGGACACAAGCTCATGAATAGCTTTTACCAAGGTGGAAAAACGCAAGTCATATATGCCCCACTGTTCTGCACCCTGTTCTGTATCCTGCTGTGTCATGGCTTTACGCTCCATCACGGGCATAACTAAAAAATCCAAAAAGGCGCGTCCCCTACGGCTTTGCTCATATAAAGAATGCGCTAATTCTTTATGCAAAGCCGCATAGGCCATAAGGGGCGTTGTCCACTCTCCCCACACATAAAAGCCGCGCTGATACACTGTGGCCTCACTAGTGGGAAAAGAATAGCCCGCACGGCTCTTTTCTTGCGCCCATGTATGTGCCGTCACCCTTGCCCCTGCATAGGGCTTATCTGTGGCATAGACCACACGCCAACGCAGTGGTGCAAAAGCATCGGGGAAAACCATAATATTTTGCAAACGACCGTGCTCTTGTACAGCAGTTTCTTGGGTAAAGGCAAGCTGCAAACGCGACTCATGGTAATAACGCAAAGCGACGCACGAACCGGGATATATACACAGCCATATCAAAGCCATAATGGCATAAGGGCGATACGAAGCCCCATGCCACACGGCAAGCAATAAAGGCAGGGTAAGCAATATATCCACAATGAACACGCCGTTTAACCTCACCCTATACTCAGAAAATGGCAAAAATATCATGGTTCCGTAGGTGGTCACCACATCCAGCCACATATGTAGCAATAGGCAAATACAAGCAAAGGCAAAGTGCTTGGTAAAATTCCACCCTGTTTCGCCGGAGGCATCTTCTACAGGCGCGCTTTTTTTACGCCACAAGGGATACGCCATAAAGGTAAAAAGCAATGCCAAGAAAGGCACAGCAAAAAGTGAATGCGTTATGCCCCTGTGTAAGAGTAGGTAATTTATAGGCGTGGTGGCAAAAACAACATCTATATCCGGTGAAGCTGCCATAAGCGCTCCCAACACCACAAAAAATGGCGTGGCAGGACGTTTATGCTTAGGAATGGCATAGGCCAGCAAGGCGCCGCTGGCGGCATGGGTAAGAGGATCCATACTACTCCCTAAAGGGGCTCACTTGCCTTGGCTGAAGGTTGGTGTAATCGTTAGGAGCATCTTTCGTGTAACTTTGGCGCAAAAAATTTTCCAATTGCCGCTGACGCGCTTGCATATAGGCCGGCGTGTTCAAAAAATATAAAGCTTTGTCCACCGAACGCCCTCCATGGGCACCCCCTTGTGGATAGCGAGCCTGCGCCGAATCATAGGCTGCAGATAGAGAGCTTGAGGATGATACAGAAATATCATCCCCTACGCTTTTAGGCCCGCACCCTGCCAAGAAAAATACGCCCAGTACACAAAATACTATGGCTAAGCTTCTTTTTGTATCCATACAGACATATCCTTGCTGAATACTTATTACTTTAAATTTTAAATCACGTTTTTTTTCAGCATACACCAAGCTTAGAACACAAGCAATGAAGGTTTTTTTGACAAATATAAATTTTTTACTTGACGAAAACGTGAACTTTGCTTAGAAACATCTTCGTTGAGTGCTCTTGTAGCTCAGTCGGTAGAGTGCATCCTTGGTAAGGATGAGGTCACCGGTTCAATCCCGGTCAAGAGCTCCACTCAAAAAAGCCTGTAGGTGAAAACTTACAGGCTTTTTTGTTTTGTATGTTCTCAATGACGTCCATAAAAAAATTCCAGAAACTTTCCCCCACAAAAAAAGCACGCCCAGAAGTAAGGCGTGCTTTGAGTCATACATATTCTAAAAGCTCTTAGGCTTCTTGCTCTTCCATGTCGCTATCGGCATATTTGGCAGCAATGGCTTTAAATTCTTCTTCCAGAGCAACGAAAGCATCGCACACGCCAGGCTCAAATTGCGTACCATAGCCTTCCATAATAATGGATTTCGCCTTTTCATGGGGCATGGCAGGCTTATAAACACGGCGGCTGGTTAAGGCGTCGTACACGTCCGCCACGCTCATAAGGCGAGCGCATAAGGGGATATCTTCTCCGGCAAGGCCTTGGGGGTAGCCCTTACCATCCCAGCGCTCATGGTGGCAATAAGCCACAAGACGCGCAATGGTTAAGAAGGAATTGGATCCAAGCTTAGTATCTTGAGAAGAAAGCACAGCCTTACCACGCGTGGTATGCTCTTTCATCATTTCAAATTCTTCTTCGGTAAGGCGACCGGGCTTATGTAAAATAGCATCGGGAATACACACCTTGCCCACATCGTGTAACGGCGCGGAAAGGTAGAGTAATTCACGGGTTTTTTCATCTAAATCCGCCGCATATTTTTCTTGCTGCGCCATATAATCGGCCAGCACTTTCACAAATTTTTGCGTACGTTTAATGTGTAAGCCCGTTTCGGGGTCACGCCATTCAGCAAGGCTAGCCATACTTTCAATGGTAGCTTCTTGGGTTAAGCGTAATTCCTTGGTACGCTCTTGTACCATATGATCCAATTGGTCACGGTGTTTTTTCAGTTCTAGCTGATTATCCACGCGTGACTGCACCAAGGAGGCGCGAAAAGGCTTGGATATATAGTCCACACCGCCTAGGGAAAGGCCATGGGATTCTTCCTTTTCATTACTTTGTGCCGTAATAAAAAGGACAGGAATATCATGTGTTTTGGGGTTTTTCTTTAAACGCTCACACACTTCATAGCCGTCCATGCCGGGCATGATAACGTCTAATAAAATAATATCGGGCTGTTGACTGCTTTCGGCAAGGCGCAAAGCATCCTTACCGCCGCGGGCAAACATAATGGTATATTTATCACGTAACAGCTCGCCAAGAATACGAATATTTTCCGGAGCATCGTCCACAATTAAGACTCTGTGTTTATCTACAGAAGGAGTCATTGTTTCTAAGGCTGTCATAAAATCTCCAAAGTTAAAACATGCAAGTGCTGTTATAGTATACCTTCATAGACATCTGTCAAGGGAAGGGCTATCTCTTCTTGTGCAAAGCCTTGGCCATGGGAGCGGTCATACTTTGCCCCAATTGCACCAATAAAGCACTTTGCGCCTTGACCATGGAAGCATAGGTATCACCGGCAGGCAAGCTCTCCACAAAGGCGCCGCTGACCAATTCCCTATTATCATAACTATGCACTGTCCAGCGCGCATCTAAAATAACTTGCCCCTGCAAGGCGCCTTCAAAGCGATGCACAAAAATAAATATTTTACGCGCGTCAGCATCGTCATCATCGATGGAAAGCAGCATAACATTTTCTTTGAGCAAAGCCGGCATCAAGGTATCAGATAGCACTCTATCAATACCGTCGGCTAAATCTTCGCTCCAAGAGTCAAATTCAGAAATCTGCACAGTAACGGCATTGGCCTGGCGTGTGATAATGCTTGTTCTATCCAAATACGCAGGAATGACCACTTCTTGCAAAACAACCTTGGGCATTTTTTTGGTATTGCTTTCGGCCAATTCTTGCACAGGGGAAAGAATATTGCTTTCCAGCATATAAAAGGTTGTGGGCGGGCTGCCACCACAAGCGCTTAATAAAGTAAGGGTCAACATAAGGCTTACTACAGCGCCAAGATGACGCAAGATAGGAGTGATACTTTGTGTAAACATTATTTACTTCCTTTTCCCATGATTAAAGCTTCGGGTTTTTGTTCTAAAAGTTTAGCCAATTCACGAAAAGCGCGGGCAGTGCGTGAAAATTCATCCAAGGCATTATGCACTTCTTGCAAAGTTTTGGAATTGGGGGAAACAATTTTATTGGCAGAAATCACCGTTTGTTCCAATTGCTGCGCCACGGCGGCAAAGGAATTTAAGGCCAATTGCACGGCGGCCATGGCTTCGGGCAATTGCTGATCAAGGGTCACGCTGGTATCGCCAAGGGCATTGATGGTACGTTGCAAGTCATCGCGCAAAGAGGACGCACCGGAAGTAAGTTCTGCCATATTTTCCATAGTTATACGTAAGGCAGCTATGGATTTATGCAAATCTTCCGAAGTACTTAAGGTGGCAAAGCCATCCAGCGCAGCGCTTAAGGAGCGTGACATATCTTCCAAAGGTAGGCTCGTTAAGGTACGCTCAAATTCATCTAAAGTAGAAGGTATGGTAGGTATTTCATGCGAGTGATCAGAAGAATGATAACGCGCCGGCATATCAGGGAAAAAATCTAGCTCCACATCATATTGCCCTGTAACCAAACTGCGCATATGCAAACGCGCACGCAAGCCACGTTGAATCATACGCTGCATAAGCACCGTACGCGCTGTCTCCGATACAGAACCTGTTACCGAATCAAAGGCAATGCTATTAGCATTGAGGCTTACGTGCACAGGAATGGTAATTTCTTCGTCACGCGGATTGGCCACCAAGCGAATTTGTGTCACCGTACCCAGCGGCACACCGCGAAAGACCACCGGCGCCCCCAAAGAAAGTCCGTTCACCGAGCCTTCAAAGTACAGCACATATTCAATATCATCGCTAAAAAAGTTTTTGCCCCCAAGGGTCATAATGCACACCAATAAAAAGGCTATGCCGCCCAAAACAAAGGCGCCCACTGAGGCTTTGCTATTTTTTCTACCCATATATTATCCTTTGTGAGCCTTTTGTGTAGACTCACCACGCGTAAGAAAATTGAGCACCACTTCCGGCGTTTGCGGATTGTGCAAAAGTTCATGTGGTTTACCCAAGGCAGCCACGGATTGCGTGCCGGCGTCTAAATACAGCGCCGTATCAGCAATGGCAAAAAGCGATGCCAATTCATGAGTGACCACCACAAAGGTCTTCTTTAAGGTTGCGCGTAATTCCAGTATCAAATCGTCCAGCATACGCGCGCTCACGGGGTCAAGGCCGGCCGAAGGTTCATCCAAGAAAATAATGTCCGGATCCAGCGCCAAAGCACGGGCAAGGCCGGCGCGCTTGCGCATACCACCACTAATTTCTGACGGATAGTAATCACCAAAACCTGCTAGGCCAGCCAGCGCTAATTTAAGTTCTGCCTGCTCGCGAATTTCCGCAGGGCTTAGGCTTGTATATTGCTCCAGCGGCAAGGAGACATTTTCTGCCAAGGTCATGGAGCTCCATAAAGCGCCGCCTTGGTAAAGAACACCGGCGCAACGCATAATATTTTGGCGTAGCTCTTCTTCCCCAGGCCAAAAGGGCAAGCCGTCATAGCTAACCTTGCCGCGCATGGGCGCTTTAAGCCCCATAAGCACACGCAAAAGCGTACTTTTACCGCAGCCACTACCGCCCATAATGATGAAAATTTCCCCTTCATGTACCGTGAAATTCACCTTATCCATGAGCACGCGCTGGCCATAGCCTACGCGGAGATTTTCTGCACTGAGCATATGTTTTGCCGCGGTATTCATATGAGCAACCTATTGCAAATAATGGTAATAATAGCCGTAGCCACAATAATGCCCACTATAGAATTAACCACCGCCGCCGTGGTGGCTTGTCCCACCGCTTCGGCCGAGCGTCCGCAGCGTATACCTTGATAGCAGCCTGCAATGGCCACAATGGCACCAAAAACAGTGCCGTACATAAGGCCAATGAAAAGATGTTTTATGGGCACATAGGCCAAGGTGGCCGAAACATATTCTTGCGGGCTAAGGTTAAGCATAAGCACACCCACCATAAAACCACCCAGCATGCCCATAAGGTCGGCATAGAGGGTAAGCAAGGGCGCCATACACACCATGGCAAAAATACGCGGTAATACGAGAAAATCCACGGCGGAAAAGCCAAAAGTTTGCAAGGCGTCCACTTCTTCATTGACCTGCATGGTGCCAATAAGCGCCGCATAGGCCGCGCCAATGCGACCACTCATGACAATGCCCACCATTACGGCGCCCATAACGCGCAACATACCAATGCCCACCAAGGGCGCCACAAAGCGCTGTGCCCCAAATTGCGTTAGCTGAATGGCACCCACAAAGGCCAATATAAGGCCAAAAAGTAGGGAAGTGATGGATACAATGGGTAAGGATTTGGCGCCGCATTCTTCAATGGCTGCCCACACATCCTTACTGCGAATATCGGCTTTACCGCGAAAGACTCGGCCTATACCAAGGGAAATTTCACCAAAAAATTCAAAGAAGTTACTGACACTTTGCTGCAAGGCATCGGCTTTTTGCTCCAAGCGCTCTTTAAAAGAACGCGCCTTGGCCGAGGGGATAGTTTCTTCATGTTGGGGAACACGAAAAGCCATGTCTAAAAGCTCTTGCAAGCCTTCAGGTAATGCACTTGTATCTAAGGCTTTACGCTGTGCTTTGGTAAAGTTTGCCAAACGCACCGCCATGGCCAATAAAGAACTATCCCAAAGCAGCAAGTCTTCTTCTTGTAAAAGCACTTGCCGTATTTGCGGCTCTTGTATGGCGGCCAGTAAGGGAGTCACATCTGGCAAGGAATGCGTAATATTCCATGTGCCGGAAAAAGACACCAGTAGCTTGCCCCCTTGGGCTGAGAAAGAAATATGTGCTGTATCTGACATTTTTATATATAAGTAACCTTACTAGGTATATTTTTTATTTTCAGCACCATGCCCTATATTATCCTTTTTGGCAAGGGTACTACCAGGCCGTTAAAAAAGTGCATATTGTTTCGTCAAACTTGTTTTTTGCTCCAGTTACGTATGTCTTGATCCGACCCAAAGGGCTTGTAGCCGTTAGGAGAGGAACGAGCCTTACGGATATCGTGCGTCTAGGCGCGCGCCCTCCGCAAAAACACTTCGTCTTCCTCGCATTTTACACTTTTTGAACAGCCTGTAAAAAACTATACAAGCAGCGTATTTATGATAGCATAGTAAAATGTCGGCTTTTTCAACAAGCTACTCTGCCCCATACGCTATTTTTGCGGCAAAAGATAAATTTCTTTGCTTGTCCAGCCACGCACGCGAGCTTGCACCCTACGGCTTACTTCGCGCAATTTTCCGCCTTTGGCCATTTCTTCTGCCACAAGGGCCATAACCTCTGCTTCACTACTGCGCCCTGCTTCTTCCGGAGGCCCTATAATAACGGTGATTTCGCCTTTTAAGTCCTGAGAAATTTTCTCATATTCCTCTAAGCGCGTGATAATAAATTCTTCATGGGTCTTGGTAAGCTCGCGGGCAATGCACAGCTCTCGTGGCCCCAGCAAGGATAAAGCCAAGGCTAAGGTGCCTTGTAAACGATCTTTACGTTCAAAAAAGACTAAAGTGCTGGGCAAGGCTATAAAGGGCGCCAGCGTTTTTTCTTTTTGCGCTGCATCACGAGGTAAAAAACCAAAAAAAGTATAGGGCTGCGGCGCAATGCCTGCGCCCATAAGCGCGGCAACAGGAGCCGAAGGCCCCGGTGCCATGGACACCTTTATGCCTTCTTGGCGGCATAGGCGCACCAAGCGAAAGCCCGGATCTGCCATAAGCGGCGTACCGGCATCGGAAATCAGGGCAAAGGTTTTTCCTTGGGCAAAGAGCAAAAGCAGCTCCTTACAACGCTCTTCTTCATTATGGTCATGCAGACTCATAAATTGCTTTGCCTTAATAAGACAGCGCTGAAAGAGCAAGCCTGCGCGGCGTGTGTCTTCTGCCAAGACAATATCCACGCTTTGCAAAATTTCTTTGGCTCTGGGCGATAAATCTCCCGTATTGCCCAGCGGCGTGGCCACCACCCAAAGCTGTACTGGGGCGGCGGCATCTATGCTATATTCATGAGAGGTCGAAGGCATGGTCATATACTACTACCTTAAAGTTATAATCTTGATTTGTATCTACATCATACAGCACAGCCACCACGGCGAAACGGCAAGGCTTTTCATAGGCGCCGGTGCTTTCATGCGCCATGAGCCATGCCTGAGCCGCCTTTATAAAGGAGGCTTTTTTCTTATACTGTATGCCCTCTTCCGGTGTGGTCATGCCTGTATTTTTGCGCGTTTTTACTTCCACAAAAATAATACCCTGCGCATCTTCACATACTAAATCCAGCTCCAAAGAGCCTGCGCGCCAATTACGATGCACAATGCGCATGCCGCATTTCTTTAAATGTTGCGCCGCCGCATCTTCTCCCATGCGCCCCACTTCATGCTTGCTCAAGGGCACAGAGCTGGAACAACCGGAACTTGTGGAGAAAAATCTTTGCCACCAACTCATAAAAGGCTGCCTTGCGAGGAAACAATGGGCGAGACCTTTTCTTTTGAGGACGCAGAAAGGGAAGATAAGGGCGCAAAAGTCATACGATGCAAAGGGCAAGGGCCATGGGCTTCAATGGCGGCCACATGCTCCTTGGTGCCATAGCCCTTATGGCCGGCAAAGTTATATAATGGGTAGCGCTTATGCAAAAACCCTAAAAGGCGGTCACGGTGGGTTTTAGCCACTATGGAAGCAGCGCCAATACTGGGCATAAGCCCATCTCCGCCTATGAGATACTCTTGACTCACTGCCAAGCCATATTGCTGCAGCACGGCCGGCGGTATGGTTTTATTGCCATCAATATGCAAATGCGGTGCTTGTATGTGCGTATGCCGCCCTAGCAATGAGCGCACAGCACGGCTCATGGCATGAAAAGTGGCTTGCAATATATTTATGCGGTCAATATCCCTTTGCCACACCAAACCCAGCCCCACATGGGCATGGAGGAAAATTTCTTGGGCTAATTTCTCGCGCCGTAGGGCACTGAGTTTTTTGGAATCATCCAAACCTTCAATGCTACAGTCTTGCGGTAAAAGCACTGCAGCGGCCACCACGGGGCCAGCCAAGCAGCCACGACCGGCCTCGTCTATACCTATGGGAAAGAGCGCTGTAGGCTCTTGAGGAAGAAAATGGATTTGTTGTGGGGGCATGGCTTTGCAATAGCCCATGTGAGAGGCGGCGTCAAATGTTCAGCCCCTTAGGAAAATTAAAAAAGCCTCGCCACTCATGACTTGCACCAATGACCAGCATGAACAACGAGGCTTTTATAGAATGCAGCTTCAAGCGTTATTTTATGGTAATAAGCTCATAATCGCTATTGCCAAGGCCAATCTTTTCTGAGTGGCTAAGCTGTGAACGCCAGTTGGTGGTGGGGTGAATGGCCTTAAAGTGATCCCCAATATGCCCATGATTGCAACCGCCATCACAAGCGGCAGCCGTGCCAATGGCAGGGGCAGCATTTACGGCGTCAATACAGGCCTTATCTAAGGCCACAGGGTCGAAGGAAGCAAACATACCAATATCCGGCACCACAGCGGCGTCATTTTCACTATGACAATCGCAATAAGGGGAAACTTGGTTTACAATGCTAATGTGGAAATGCGGTCTATCCTTCAGCACAGCCAAAGTATATTCTGCCATGCGGCCATTTAAGGTATCGCTATTGGCGTCAAAGGGGGCGCAAATGGCGTCAAAGTTACACGCGCCAATACAGCGACCACACCCCAAACAATTATCCGCATTAATCACGGCAATTTTATCTTCATTATAAGAAATGCCGTTATGAGCACAGAAATTTATACACACACCGCACTTGCGACATTTTTCCACATTGATGGAAGGGGTGCCATCGCTGTGCATGTGCATCTTACCGGCGCGACTACCACAGCCCATGCCAATATTTTTAATGGCGCCGCCAAAGCCTGTCATTTCATGGCCTTTGAAGTGGCTGAGCGAAATAAAAACATCTGCATCCATCACGGCGCGGCCAATATAAGCCTCTTTGCAATAACTGGTACCTTCTAAGGGAATAGTCACATCGTCCGTGCCCTTAAGACCATCGGCAATAATCACATGGCAGCCTGTGGAAAAAGGCGTATAACCATTTTCATACGCTGCAGAAATATGCTCCAAAGCATCCTTACGACGGCCTACATATAAAGTATTACAGTCAGTTAAAAAAGGCTTGGCATTTTCACCCAAGAGCACATCCACCACTGTCTTGGAAAAGTTCGGGCGCAAAAAAGATAAATTGCCGGGTTCACCAAAGTGAATCTTAATAGCCACAAATTTACCATCCAAGGGAAGGGTGGTAATACCAGCTTTGCGAATGAGTTTTTCCAGCTTCATTTGTAAGCTGGTGCCCACTTTACATCGCATATCGGTGAAATACACTTTTGATTTTTCCATGCTACTTCCTCTACTTTTCTTTTTGAAAGAGTGATTGTTGTATATAGCGGCACCATCTAGCCGAAGCGCCGGCATTTTGCTCGCTGAATAATTGCTCCGCCAGCACCTTACGCTGCAAAGCAAAGTCATCCTTTGCATAGACCAGTGCTTGCAAAAAGTCATCTAAAAATTGTGCGCCCGTGTCACTCACCGGCCCCGGCGTCATGCTTTCATAAGGGAAAAACAATTCACGATCGCGAGAAATATATTTTTCCTTATCATAGGCAAAAAACAAGGTGGGCTTTTGCAAGAGCAACCAGTCAAAATATACGGAAGAATAATCCGTCACCAGGGCATCAGCCAAGGGCAAAAGAGGATACATATCCACAGAGCTTTGGCACAAAACAAAGCCCGGTAATTCCTTAAAGGCCTCTGCCGCCACATAGGGGTGAAATTTCGCTATAAAAAGAATATTATGCTTTACACAAAGGGAAGAAAGTATACGTAAATCCAGCGCACCATCTTGTAAGAAATCTCCGCCTGTATCGCGAAAAGTGGGCATATATACAGCCACCTTACCGCCTTGACGCTTATGGGCTTTTACCTGTGTAAATAAATCTCGATCCGTATGAATCATGTCCAGTGGCTGCAAAGGGCGCAAAAGCACATCATTGCGCGGATAGCCCAAATTCTGCACATCATCAGCCTTAAATACTTTAGAAAAAAGCTCTTCACTAGCCCAAGGGGAAGTGCTGGCTACGCAAGCATAGCCGGAGTATTGCATGGTCAAATGCAAACGCTTAGCAGCATTCATATTAATAGGAGACTCGATTTCAGGAAAACCAATTTTCTTTAAGGGGATACCATGCCACAATTGCAATTTAGGTATAGAAAAAAGCGCCGATTGCACCGCAGGGCCGCTTTTATCGGTAAAGTCATCCAGCACAGCAAAGCGTGCCTTTTCCAAAAGCTCTTGGGTGCAATGTTGCACCATAAGAGCAGGCAAGGCATGGCCGCTTAATCTATCAAACTCATCGCGAAAGGTAGTCAGAAAGCAGGGCGCAAAGCCATAATCATGGGTGGCTGCCTCCAGATACATGTATTTCACATTATCCATAAGGCGCCCACCAGCACGCCCCACAAAAAAAACTATGGGGCGAGTATCACGCGGATTAAAAGGACTAGGCTTTACCTTGGGGGCAAGATCTGATGTTTTGTGTATTTGCATATGGCAAATCTAGCGCAAAGAAGCTTTGAGAGCAAGGTCTTTACAAAATAGCAAAGAAAAGCCACGAAAGCTTGTTACAAAAAGAATAAATTTAAATGATATTGACTTCCTAACGACAGTTGCCTACATTACTTTTCATATTCGCAGATTTTTAAGGAGTGCTTATGCTGTCAGAAAAAGTCGTTTTAATAGGTCATGCTATGGCTTTGGATAAACAAGCTGACATAGCACAAGTTAAATTGCTGGAATTTCTAAAGAATAACACTACAGAGGAAGGTTGCGCTCTTTCTATTTTAAGCAAAAGTACTAAAAATCCGCACCAATTCATGGCCTATGAAATTTGGGAAAGCAAGAAAACGTGGCACGAACACCTTCACTCAGCCAATGTGAGCGAATTTTACAGAGAGTCCAAACAGTTTTTCTCTGACATACAGTTTACTTTGTATACCCCCTTCCTAGATACCTTGGGGGTGTGTAAATATGTGCATATAAAGAATTATGAAAATAGTATTATTGCCTTTGGCAAAATACACGCGCAACAAGGCATGGAGCATCAAGCACGCCAAGACGTCACAACATGTATTACGCATAATAAGGAAGAAAAAGGCTGTCTATACACTGCCCTACACATGGAGCAAAATACACCAGAGCAGTTAATGGGCTTTGAAATTTGGGAAAACCAGATGGCATGGATACAGCATCTACAGCAGCCCCATGTAACTGTGATGACAGAAAAATTACCAACTATTGCGCAAGAATCCATTATTGAAACCTTCAAGGTAATCCCTCTTATCTAATTGCTTTAGCAAGCCTTTTTTCTTACACGCAATTCTATTTGTAAAACATAATCTTCACTTGGGGAGGGAGCTTTTTATAAAAAGTCCCATCCCCAAAGCGCGTTACGCATTACTCCTCACACAGCATGGATTGCCGCGCTTCGCTCGCAATGACTTTGAATGTGGGTCAGTGTAAGAAATATGGCTTAGGCTTAAGCAGCGCTCTACAATGGACTGACGGAAAAAAAGAAATAGAGGTGGGAAAGTAGGCTACACATCCCAAAACAAAAAAACTCCCGCGCTAAAGCAGCAGGAGTTTTTGAAAAATTTGGCGGCGGCCTA
>CAYJAL010000030.1:0-19142 GCA_964367875.1 uncultured Desulfovibrionaceae bacterium
TTACAGAAATAAAGGGCCCTTCTTTGCGCGGAGAGGTTACGTGAATGGCTCTGGCTACCAATTCCTTACCTGTGCCTGATTCACCGCTTATAAGCACTGTGGAGCGGCTGGGAGAGGCTCTGTCAATCATGGTGAAGACATCTTTAATAGCGCGGCTTCGCCCAATAATTTGATGGGTGCCATAACGAATTTCCATGGCTTCTTGTAAAAGCCTGTATTGACGATGGGTGGTGGCTAAATCCACAGCATTGTGTAGCGAGAGTAAAAGCTCGTCATTGGCAAAGGGCTTGGTGATATAGTCAAAGGCGCCGTATTTCATAACTTCTACGGCACTTTCAATGCTGCCAAAGGCGGTCATGATAAGCACAGGAATATGCGGCCAATTTTTTTTGACGCGCTCTAAAACATCACGACCGGTAAGGCGTGGCATTTTCATATCGGTGATAACCACATCCACTTCGGATTCTTCAAGAAATGTGAGGGCAGTTTCCGGGTCATTGATGGCTGTTACATTATAGCCTGCATCTAAAAGCATGGTTTCTAAAATGAGCAGATAATTTTTTTCGTCGTCAATGATGAGTATATGCGCTTTATCGTTCATGGAATTATCCTTTATGGGTATCTGTGGGGGCGGATTCAAATTCAATGCGAATGTTCGCATGCCCTTCATCAGTATTTAGTAAATAAATTTCACCCTGATGACTGGTAATAATACTTTTTACAATGGCTAAGCCAAGGCCTGTGCCATTATCCTTGGTGGTAAAAAAGGGATCAAACATATTGTCTATACTTTCCGGTGGAAAACCGGGGCCGGTATCGGTGAAATTTAAGGTAATATGTTCTTGGTATTTTTTTCCTTCCACATGGATAATACCGGGGCCGTCCATGGCTTGCTGTGCATTTACAAGGATATTATAAAATGCTCGGTAAAGTAAATCTTTATCGCCTGTTATGTATAAATCTTCATCGAGGGAAAATTCAACGCTCACTTGATGGCGGCCAAATTCACTTTCTAAAAAGGCCATGACTTCGTCTAATACTCGGTGCACATCCACAAGGTTTTCAGAAGGCTGTCTTGGTCTGGCATAATCTAAAAAATCATTGATAGTTTGGCTTAAACGGCACGATTCATCGTAAATAGCGCCTAAAATACGCTGTGAAGAAGTATCGCTTTCTTTTTGGCGCTTTAATAAAAATTCAGCGCTGGAACGTATTATGCCTAAAGGATTACGTATTTCATGGGCTATACTGGCAATGACGCGTCCCATGCTGACGAGTTTTTCCTTACTATGTAATTCATCTTCTAAGGCCTTATTGGCGGCAACGCGATAAGCTAAGGCTTTTTCTGTACGCCGAATAAGCATGATAAGTAGCACGAATAAGATAACCGAAGAAAAAAGACACGTGACCACAATAAGACCCTGAAAAGCTATTACGGCGCTATAGTCTGCGGTAATATCTTGGCTTAATTCTAAAACACCCATAACGTGCTGTGTTACTTTTCCTTCCGTATCACGAATTTGCCCTGTGAGAGGAAAAACTGTGCGTAAAATAAAAGAGCCAGGCTCTAAAGGAAGATGCAAAGGGGCTTCCCAAAGGGGGATGGAAGAGATAAGCTCAGATTTTGCAGGGTTGCCTTTTAATATTTCTCCCACAGATTCAGGGGCAAGACCGGAGCGGCCGAGATCTTCATTATCAGTGGAATAAGATATGACTTTTCCAAAATCATAAATGCGAAAGCGTTCTATTTTAAGACCGTGCATAACAGAACGTACAATGGTGTCTAATCTTTCGTATTGCACAGGATTTTTTAAGGAAATACGCCCATAGGCCAGCACTGTTGGTACAGCAAAGCGCTGGTATATCTGGTGGTTAAGATTTGTCCCCAAAAGATTGGCAAATTCTTCTTGCTTGGTGAGCAAGGTATCGCGGGCACTGTTGGCTATAAAAACCGACAATAAAAGCGACATGGTTAAAATTAAAATAAAGGATAACCATGAAAGGGTTCTGGCATAAGAAAGAGGTAAATCTTGTACTTCATTACTAGCAGAATTTTTTGGTGACAAATCGTTTTTATGTGTCATTAAAAATATTGCCTCTCTTCTTTACCATTAACAAAGGCATCTAAAGCAGCTTTTTCTTCTTCATGGTTAGGGGCGCCTAGGCGAGCATTGGCGTAGCGTTTGCCCATTTCTACAGCGGGTTGGTCTAAGGGGTTAATATCCATAAGCCAGCCTGTGAAAAGCGTGGTGATTTCTAATAACATCATAAGGGAACCGGCGGCGGCGGCATCGGTTTCGTGCATATTAATTTGCACTAAGGGTAAGTTATGTTTGGTTAAAGCCATGCGCGTGCCCAGGCCTTCGGCTTGCAAAAGTTCACCAAAATGTTGCCCTTCCAGCCATTTCCATTGAGCGGGTAAATCTTTTCCAAAGGTACGACCTAGGGGTAAATTTTCGCTGCTTAAGAAAATACAAGCCTTATTGCGTGGCCCATCCAAAAACATTTGCTGGGCAGAGTGTTGGTCGGTAACGCCGGTGGCGGCAATGGGCATGCTGCCTTTGCCTTCTTTTCCTAAGCTTTCAGCCCATAATTGCACAAACCATGGCCCAAAGGTGGCCCAAGTGGGAATATAAGAGAAGAAAATAAGTTCATTATAATTGGTAGTATCAAGACCCATGCACCAAGTGGCCAAGGAATAGGCGGCATGATCACTTATGGCATGGGGATTATCCAATAAAGGCTTGGCCACCATGGCAGCGCCGTCTAAAAGGGCTTTCCAATCAATACCCATAAAGGCCGCAGGCAAAAGACCCACTGCGGAAAGGGCAGAATAACGCCCCCCTAAAAAGTTAGGTACTTCCATGGAGTGCATGCCGTGGGTTTTGACTTCTTGGCGCAAAAAGCCCATTTCAGCATCGGTGATAAGCACCATATGATCTGTCCACGCATCGCCTAAATGCTCTTTAAGCCAAGCGCAAGTTAAGAAATATTGCGAAATAGTTTCAATGGTGCCGCCGGATTTGCTAATGGCTACAACTACAGTTTTTTCGGCAGGTAATCTTTCTAGCCAATGCTCAAAGGTGGTGGCGCACACATTATCGGCAATCCATAAAGAACGTCCCTCGTGTACGGGGCCATCTTGCCCTGGGGCAAAAGCTTTTTGTAAGGCACGAGCGCCCAAGGCAGAACCACCAATGCCCAGCAAAAGCATATGCTCATATTGCAGACAATGGGGCACCATGCGCGCCATATCTTCTTCCAATTGTTCTCTATAACTCAAGGTAAGGAAGGGAAGTTTATGCAGTTCTTTTTCAAGTCGCTGGGAAAAAGCAGCTGTAGATTCATATTTAGCCAGCATGGCTTTGGAAAGACGACCCGTATAGGCATGAGACCAATTCAAACTGTGACTTTGCATAAACTTATCCTTCAAACAAACTTAATCGTTTACCTCGCGCTAGGCGTGCTTTTATCCTTTTATACGTGGCAGGATACACGCCAAAACGTAATGACCATAAGGGACATTGTTCCTTTGCCGTACATACTCTTACATCGGTGCGATGCCCTGCGCAGGACAGACAATGAATCCGAACCACGCGCAAGGCTTTTCTTTGTAATAGAGCATTATTAGTAGTAGCAGTTGCTTCCGTGCTGTCAAGGCTTTGTTCTGTGACAATTTCATGGAGATTTTCTGCTTTTCCTGAACGTAAAGGCCATAAATGGCATTGTGTGTCACGGCAGCGCTGAATTTCAGGGGAGGAATTTCCCTGACAATCAAGGCAGAAACGTCTAATTTGACGCAATATATCGGGGCGAGCCATGAGCCATTAAACCTTTATGCACAGCATTTTTTAAATTTTTTACCACTACCGCAAGGGCAAGGATCATTACGACCCACCTTGGGTTCTGCACGGCGAAAACCTTCGGGACGGTGTGATATACCTTCTAAATAATACAGCTTATCTTCTTCTTGCTTAAAATAGCTTTTTTCGGAAAGGCTATACACATTGCCGGCTATTTCATACACGGCGGAAAAAGTAACCGTATCAAAAGTGCCCTCGCCTTCGCTGGCAGTTTCTTGACCACATTCTTTAATATGCAGCTGATGCCAAATAATGCCCTGCATATTATCGGCAATATTACTATCTTCTACTTCATCTCTATAGATTGGGTGGGTAGTTTCTACGATAAAAGAGTACAAATGCTTGCTAAAAGCAGAAAAACGCGCGCGTACTAAGGCTTCGGCAGAAGGCAGCGCTGCGCCATCATGATAAGGCTTACAACACAAATCATAGTCTTGTTGTGAGCCGCAAGGACAAAGATTTTCAGACATATTCTTTCCTATAAGATAAATTTAAAAAAATATTTTACGGAAAAGAGGGGCAAATGTAAAAAGGTTTTTAGCGGTAAAGTGAAAAGGGGCACAAAGAAGGGTGAGATGTATGCAGTATTGGCAAAAATAAAGGCTTCTTGAGATATTTACCAAGAAGCCTTTATATGTATGCTATTCTTAATGCACTGTATTACAGCTTTTTTCGTCTGGCTTTGTGGTGGCAGCGCTCATCATTTTGAGGGCAATTTCTTTCACGCCGTCTGTTTGGCGCCATTGGGAAAAGAAATTACGCCAGGCACCAAATTCTAAAAAGCCTTCGTCCAATTGCTCTTCATGGGCGCTGACCCAAGTGTTAAAGAGCTGTAATTCTACTTGAAAAGTTACACTGTCAAAAACTGTGGTGGACATTTCTTTGGGTATGGTTTTCCCATCCACTTCAGCTATTACATGCTCACAAACAGCGGAGCGTGAGGAGTCGAAAGTGATTTCTTTATTATTTACCCCTTCGGCCAATAAAGACAAATGGGGGTATAATTCTTTTATACGTTGGGCACCTTGCTCAGGTATATGAATAAATAATGAATCATTATTTTCTTCTTCACTGATAAAATAAAAACGCAGCCAATTTTCAAACATGACCACTTCTAATACTTTTTCAACGCTTTTTGTAAAGGTATCTGGCGCTTGCGACATAGAAGTCACTCCTTGCTAAGTATTAAGATTGTGTCTTTTATGTGTCTTTTGGCACAAAAATATACATAACCCTACATTCATACTAAACTAGCCCCTTGCCTATGTCAATACTAGCCTGTACAATAGCACATATGATTGATTATGAACAAAGTTTAAATAGCGCACAATACCAAGCTGCCACTGCCGCTGATGGGGCTGTTTTGGTTATTGCTGGCGCAGGTTCGGGTAAAACACGTACCATTGTGTACCGTTTGGCATGGCTGTATGAGCAAGGCATTGCGCCTACGTCTATGCTGTTGCTTACCTTTACGCGTAAGGCCGCCCAAGAAATGCTGCATAGAGCTTCCCTGCTCTTGGAGCAAGGTCTTGGCGGTGTGCAAGGCGGTACTTTCCACGCCTTTGCCTACGGTGTTTTACGTCAATATCGTCCCACATGGCTGGAAGGGCGTCATTTTTCCATCATGGATGGCGCAGACATAGCCGCGGCCATTGCCCATTGCAAAGAAGAATTGGGCGTGGGTAAGGGGGATAGATCCTTTCCCAAAAGCCAAACGGTGGTGGGCATTTTAAGTAAGGCGCGCAATAAAGAAATGAGCATTGAAGAAGTACTGCGCCGTGAATCGCAGCATTTATTGCCTCATTGTGAAGATATTTGTAAAATTGATACGGCCTATACTAATTTTCGTCGCCAGCACGGTTTATTAGATTATGATGATTTACTTTTTGAATTAGAGCATTTATTGCAAGAAAGCGTGCTTGGTAAAAGGCCGGAAATTCAAAAATTACGCCAGCGCTATCAATATATTATGGTGGATGAATATCAAGATACCAACCTTGTGCAAGCGCGTATTGTGCGCCTTTTGGGCGCTAAAGAATTTGGCGGTTCCGGCAATGTTATGGCTGTGGGTGACGATGCACAATCCATCTATGCTTTTCGTGGCGCCAATGTGCGTAATATCCTAGATTTTCCAGAGAATTTTCCTGACACCACCCTTGTGCGCCTTGAAGAAAATTATCGCTCTACGCAGCCTATTTTGGATGTGGCCAATACTTTATTAAAAAATGCCACACAATCGTATGATAAAACGCTTTTTACTTCGCGCCAAGGCGGCATGGCCGTGCGTCATATTCAGCCGGCCAGTGATAGAAGTCAGGCCGATCTTTTGGTAAAGCGGGTTAAAGAGCTTTTGCAAGAACAAATGCCCCATGAAATCGCCATTCTTTTTAGAGCCGGCTTTCATTCCTATGCTGTGGAAGCAGCTTTACAAAGGGCTAGTATTCCTTTTCGTAAATACGGCGGCATTCGTTTTTCGGAAGCTTCGCATATTAAAGATATTTTGGCCTATGCGCGGCTTATTTTAAATCCCTTCGACCTTTCGGCCTTTGAGCGTGTGGCTGTACTGCATAAGGGTATTGGCAAAAAAACCATGCAAAAACTGTATGCTGTGGCCAGTGGTGGTGATGCCAAGGCCACAGAAAAGGCCTTTGCCAAATACCACGATTTTTATGAAGATATACGCATGTTAGACCATTTGCGTTCGCGCCCTCAAAATCCCCATGCGCATATGACAGAGCTCATTAAATTGTATCAACCGCGCCTTGAAGTGCACTACCCCGATGATTATCCGCGCCGTTTGCAGGGCCTAGAAGAAATTCAGCATATGGCGCAAGGCTATACGGATTTGGATTTATTTATTGCAGACTTGGTGCTGGAATCTGCCGAAGAACGTGAAGAGGCAGAACATTGCATCAGCCTTTCCACCATTCACTCGGCCAAGGGCTTAGAATGGAATGCTGTGCTTATTATGGATTTGGTGGAAGATCGCTTCCCTTCGCGCCATGCCAGCGCCGATTTGGAAAGCTTTGAAGAAGAGCGCAGGCTTATGTATGTGGCTTGTACCAGAGCCAGACAGTGCTTGGAATTGTACGCACCTTCCACATTATATATGAAGGGCAGCGGCCCTGTGCATACCAATCCCAGTCCTTTTATGCGCGAGCTTACAAGCTCACGAGAAAAGGAATTGTGCGAGCAATGGTATGAAAGTTATGGCGGCGCTTTGCATCAAAGAGGGCAGCGTGGTTCCTTTGACTTTGATCATGGTCAAGGCCAACAGCGCAGACCTATTCAGCTTTTACCGCCCAAAGAAGGCTTTTCTTTGCCCAAGCAAGGGGGAGAAACCTTGCCCAGTGCATCGTCTACCTCAGAGGGATCCATGCCTTTAGGGTATTGTCATCATAAGATTTTTGGACGCGGAAAAATGATAAAATTTGTGGCGCCCGATAAATATCAGGTGAATTTTTCCGGTTTTGGTGTTAAAACCATTTTAAAGGATTTTTTGACCCCAGAGTAAAGAGGACAGTATGAAAAATCTATCTGAAGCCAATATATTGGAACTTATATCGGAATTTTTTCCCGAGCAGCATCCTTCCTTATTATTAGGGCGTGGCGATGATTGCGCCGTATTGCGTAATCAAAGCGGCCTTTGTGTCAGTACAGATCTTTTCATCGAAGATGTTCACTTTAGAAAAGCGTATTTTACGCCGCAAGAAGTGGGTCATAAGGCCCTTGCCGTAAATATTAGCGACTTAGCCGCCATGGGTGTGCGCCCCATGAGTTTTAGCCTGGCCTTGGCAATACCTGAACACACCTCCATGGATTGGCTCAGAGGCTTTTTTTCCGGCATGTCCACCATGGCCAAGCGCTATGGAATGGGGCTTAGCGGCGGTGATATTTCTCGCGCTGATAAAATTGTTGTGAGTATTACCATTTGGGGTGAAGGTATCAATTCCAAGCAATTGGGGCAAAATTATATCAATGCTCAGGGTGAATATACACCGGCGGCAGAGTATCTTCCCACAGAAAATACAGGGAAATATTTAACGCGAGGCGGCGCCATGCCTGGGGATAGTATATTCTTGATTGGACATGTGGGACTTGCACGTATTGGCCTTGAAGAATTAGAAAAAAATGGCCTTACCGCAAAGAAAGAATGGCCTCATGCTACGGCGGCACTTTTGGAACCAAGACCTTTAGTGGATGCCGGCCTTATTTTATCGCGCTCTAGCCTGCATATGCGCCCGCCGGTGCTGATGGATGTTTCTGATGGCTTGGCTCGCGATGTGCCGCGCCTTTTGGGTATGGATAAGCACAGTGCCTTGGGGGCTCAATTGGTCTTACCAAAAAGTCTTTTACACGAAGAAGTGGTGCTGCATGCCAAGCAGAACAAAAGAAATGCTGTGCATGAAGCCTGGATTGGTGGAGAAGATTATGCTTTGCTAGGCGCCTGCGTGCCCAAGCTTTTACCCATATTGCACGCAGCCATACCCTATTTGCATAGTATTGGCATTGTAACAGATAATGGCCTTTTAGAGCTCAATAGCGTACCCATGGCTCATGGGTATGGTTTTGACCATTTTTCCCCGCAATACTAAGGATACTGGGGCAAAAACTCACTACATGGCAAAAAGAGCGCTATCTTCGCGCAAAATACCTTCAGCAATGCCACGCTCATTGGGAACATAGGTTCCATTTTGTACTTCCGAGCGTAGACGAGCCACCATTTCAGCGCGGCTGCCATCATCGGTGGAAGCTGCACGCGTAGCTTCTGCTAATAATTTTGCATCATTAGAAAAATTCACGCTATCATGCTGTGCGGGCTTAGGTGCGCCACTAGCTTTGGACTGATTATTTTGTGTTGCCATATCAGTCTGGCTTTGTGCGCTCTTGTCTGTATGCTTTTGATAAACGTTTAATGCATTATTTTGCGAAGAAATCTGCATAAATCCTCCCCTTAGGCTTAGCAAAGTGCAATTTGTGCCTATGTAAAATTACATGGAATTAAATTGCAAAATCCATGCCGTTATATGGTGCTTTCTTCTACGGTTTTTAAAACAATGGCCCAAAGAAGGTGCAAGGCCTTCACATTTTCTTCATCGCTAAGGGGTACCGGTGCATCTGGGTCTTCTTCAGGGACTCGTAAAAGACGCAAATGCTCTTCCTGCAAGGGGGAAGGGGTGGGGTATTGTAAAAGTACCTTAACTCCCAAAGCAAAGCTTAATCTTTTCACTATGGTATCTACCATAGGATTTTCTGTGCCAGTGGATAAAAGTGTCTCGTAAAGTTCACGCGCCACGCGTTGAACAACCAATTTCCGTGCTTCTTTAGGGTCTACACGTTTGGCTGCCGCTGCACTATTACCAGCATATTGCTTATGGCGATGGCGCGCAAGGCGTCTTGCCGTAAGAAGCTGCAACTCATATTGCTGCAGCATTATGCGTGTATGTAATGTATTCTCGTGCATGGTAGTCCCTCAAGAAGACACATCGGCATAATATGGGAAAACTTTAGAGGGTAAACAGAGGGAACGTTTTTTTTCTATAACCATTGCCAGCTATACTGTTTTTCGAGAATTTTAGCCGGTAGCGTGAGCAAAAGGGAAATCATAACATACATAACGGCCACGAGTATCCAAAGTTCTAAGGATAAAAAGGTATCGGCAATGACTATTTGAGCCTGCATGGTTAAATCCGGTATGGCGATGGCCGAAACCAAGGCAGAATCCTTGACCAAGGAGACGCTTTGCCCTGTGAGTGGGGGCAGTATGCGGCGTAAGGCCTGAGGTAAAAGCACATGAGTGAATATTTGCCTGGCGTTAAAACCTAAAGAATAGGCTGCATCCCACTGACTTTTAGGTAAAGCCTCTATGCCGGCGCGAAAAATTTCTGCCATATAGGCGCCTTCAAAAGCGGCCAATGTCCACGCCGCTGCCCAAAAGGGACTTAATTGAAAAACAGGTGCCAATACAAAATACATGACAAAAAGTTGAATAAGTAAGGGGGTATTACGCACAAGCCCCACATAGGCGGCGGCTAAGGTCTGTCCCACGCGCGAAGGGATATAGCGCAAAAGGGCGGTGCCAAGACCTAAAAAGAGCGCCAATACAAAAGAAGCGCCCACAATTTTAAGACTTACCCACAAGCCCTCCAATAAGGGGCCTATAATCCACTCTCCGCCACGATAACGCAAAATATAATTGCAAGCTCTTTTCCATTGCCAGTGATAGGTGCCATCTTCCATATGTAAGCCCCACCAAAAGAGCGCGCTCAATATAATGATGGCAGGGACAAGCGTTGTGCGAAGAAATTTTTTTGAATAGAGGGATGAAAAAGTCATACGCCCATGATGCTAGAGGAGGGCTCTTTATGTCAAGATAATAAAATTTTTTACTTTTGTTCTTATAAAGACACAAAAAAGCGACCCACACCGTGCGGGTCGCTCGCTTAAGAGGAGGCTTTAAGCAAAAGGAAGGAAGGTATAATTGTAGAAGCAATAAGCGTACCAAAAACAAGTAAATTGCTATTTTTTATAACTATAGAAAATAATAAATTATTTTTGCAAAATAGTACGTGTAAATTTTTCTAAAAAGTACAATTTCCTGTACCTAAAATAGAAAAGGTACATTTTTGCAGGATTTTTTTTACTGAGAGCTATTCCTAATAGTAACACTTTTCCACGAAATTTCTGGAGAGGAAGACAACATATACGACAGGCTGTCGGAAAAGTGTTAGATGCGAGGCAAGCGAAGCAGGAAAATTTTTTAAATATTTATTCAAAACAGGCTGTTCAAAAAGTAGTGGATACAAGGAAGGCGTAGTTTTTTGCGGCGGGAGTGTATAAAACATACTCGACCAAAGCAAAAAACAAGCCTGACGCAGTAGGCGCTATTTTTTCAACAGGCTGTCTGGAACACTTTGTGCAACTAATCCCGCAGGGAACCACCCTAAAGGAGAATATGTCATGATTTTGACCTCTACTTTTATTACAAAATATAGGCCCTCACAGGCTTTTTTATATCTGCTTTTGGCTGCTTTTTTGTTCTGCTCTGCTTTGCCTGCTGAGGCAGTAAGAATCAAAGATATCGCTAACTTCTCTGGTCAGCGCGATAACCAGCTCATAGGTTATGGTCTTGTGGTTGGCCTTGCTGGTACAGGGGATAAAACAGGCTCAACTTTCACCACTGCCTCCATTGCCAATATGATGGATAAGATGGGTATTGGGGTGGATGCCGAAGACGTAAAGGTCAAAAACGTGGCGTCGGTAATGGTAACGGCGCGTATGCCTGTGTCTTCCAAGCCGGGTACGCGTTTGGACGTAACGCTTTCTTCTGTGGGCGATGCCACTTCCTTGCTTGGCGGTGTACTTTTGCAAACAACCCTTAAGGGTGTGGATGGTAAGGTCTATGCTTTGGCGCAAGGTTCTTTAACGGTGGGTGGTTTCACCGCCGAAGGTGCCGCTGCCAGAACGCAAAAAAATATCACCACGGTGGGGATGATTCCTGGCGGAGCCACTGTGGAACGTGGCATACCTTTTCAATTTAATGATCAAAGCAAGCTTACCCTCAATTTGCGCACGCCGGACTTTAGCACCAGTCAAAATATTTCTGAGCGTGTGAACGAAGCCATGGGCGGGCCTTTTTCCAAGGCCATGGACGCTGCCACGGTGCAAGTGCAAGTGCCCCCGCAGTACACCAATAATTTAGTGCCCCTTATGGCCTCTTTAGAAAATATTGAAGTTTCGCCCGATGCGCCGGCCAAAGTTGTGGTGGACGAAAAGACAGGTACGGTGGTTTTAGGGCGTAATGTGCGCATTTCGCAAACGGCCGTGGCTCACGGCAATTTACAAATTACCGTGCAAGAGTCGGAACAAGTATCGCAGCCCGGCGCTTTTTCGCAAGGGCAAACGGTGGTGACCCCTGAATCAGAAGTGAATGTGCGCGAAGAAAATCGACGCTTGCTCATGGTGGAAGGTGCCACTTTACAAGAATTGGTAGACGGGCTTAATGCCATTGGCGCAACGCCGCGCGACCTTATTTCCATCTTGCGTACCATGCAAGTATCCGGTGCTTTGCATGCGCAATTGGAGGTTTTATAATATGAGTACTCCCATTAATATGATGCAAAATCCGGCGCATTCTGCCACGCAAATCCAAACGCAAAAAATGGAAATGGCGCAGAATGAAATAAAGGGTCTTGGACAAACCAAGCTCAGCGAGGCGGAAAAAGCTGCCAAATTGCGCGAAACGTGCGAGAGTTTTGAGTCCATCTTTATTCAAAAGATGTGGCAACAAATGCGCGCTACCCTGCCTCAAGAAAACCCCTTGGTGGGCCGTGAGGAAAAATTTTGGCAAAGTATGTATGACCAAGAGTTTTCCAAAAAGATGGCTGAGGGCGGCGGTATTGGCCTTGCCGATATGATGTATGAGCAGCTTTCGGAAAATCTTTTTAATGTGAGCAAGACCACAGCCGGAGCCAACCGTGATGGCAAGGGCTTTGAAATTCAAGCAGCGCCCATGCTTCCCAATACTGCCGTGGGAGCTGCACCGGCCATGGCCTTAACGGAACAAGAAAGCAGCTTAAATGCCCAAGATGCCTCCAAGGTAGCCAGTGAAAAGCCAGAACAAAAATTCGCGGCTTTGTATGAAAGCGTACCTCATGATGTCAACGGCGCAAATGGTGCCAATGGCGCGAATAGTATAGGCAGTACAGTGCCCAATGCGCAGCAAAATACCACAGCGGTGCAGCAATTTTTAGCCGGCTTGCAGTCAAAGCAAGGGGGGCAGGGTGGTTCGGTGCAGTCTAGCTCTTTAACAGGGCCCGAACGCGCTGCGCAGGTTCAGCAAATAGTAGGTTCACCGCCGCCGCAAAATGGCGTTTTACCGATGCCTACCGTATCTAAGGTGACCTATACTACTAATATTCCCAAGGGGCAGCGCTCTGGTGACGCCGAGAGTCATATGAAAGAATTGATGGCCAAGGCCGCCGCTAACAATGCTGCGCAAAGCAACCTAACAGCGCAGCCATGGCAGCAAGCTTCTGCCCAGCAGCAAGCCAGTCATGCCGTGCAGGAAGCTTTGCGTAAAGCGCAAGAAACTGTGGCCTCGCAGCAGGTGAGTCAGGCCACAAATATGGCAAGCTCTTTAACCTTGGCGCCAGTACAAGCTGCACAGGGGCAAACAGCACAAGGGCCGTCGGCGCCTACGCATCCTTATACAGTGCCGCCCACTGCACCTACGCTGAATAAAGAGCAAAGCTAAAGGCGGTAAAAATTTAGGCACTATTTTTGCAATAAAGCAATACGCAGAGGAAGTAGGGTAGAAATTTCCCTACACGCCGCAAGGCAGTGCCATAAATTTTACGAAGGAAGCCACTATGTACCATCGCATATACGAAGCATTACAAAGACAAAAGCAAGCCATGCGCCTTTTGGTGGAATTGCTAGAAGAAGAATATGCCCTTTTGCGTAAGCACGATACACCTGCAGTGGTTTCCCTTGAAATGTCCATTCACGAGCTTATTCGTCAATTGGCCGTGGAAAAAATGGGTGTGCAACAAATGCTCGATGGCGGTAAGCTGAAGGTGTATGTAACCCTTTTGCCCGAAGATCAAGGCGAAAACCTTATGGCGCTTTTCAAAGATATGGACGCCCATGAGCAAAAGGCAGCCCGTATGGCTTCGCGCAACGCACAGCTTTCTTTAGCACTTTTAGATCAAAGTCAGCGTGTTATGCAGCGTTTGCACTCACAACTTACCCCCAAGCACACCATGACCTATGGTCGTCGTGGTTATATGGGTAAACAAAGACCGCAAGCGGCTCTCATCTCCGGGAGGCTCTAATGAGTATTGGCGCATTATTTAATATTGGTAAGTCGGCTATTAATGCCCAGCAGGCCACCATTGCCACTACGGGTAATAACATTGCCAACGTAGATACCCCCGGCTATTCCCGTCAGTATGTACAGCTTGAGGATGCTTTTTCCTTATCGTACAATCCCGGTGCCTTGGGGCAGGGCGTGGATGCCGTTCAAGTATTGCGCTATTTTGACCAATTTGTGGAAGTATCCTTTTTGGATAAATCTTCCCAAGCGGCTCGCTGGGCACAACAAGAGCAAACCTTATCTTCTGTAGAAAGTATTTTTAACGAAGCCAATCGTACCGGTATTAACGATGCTTTGTCGGCCTTCTTTGGTGCTTGGAGCGACTTATCCGCTCGCCCAGACGATGATGCCACCCGCCAAAATCTTATTACTTTGTCGCAAAATCTTGGCATGATCATGAATGAAACCATGGAAGACCTTGACCAAATTCGCGATCAAATGGATTTAAATATCAATGTGGATGTGGAGCGCGTCAATGAGCTTTTGCAGTCTATTGCAGACTTAAATAAGCAAATTACCGCCACCACCATTCCCGGCACCAGCAATCCTAACGACTTACTGGACAAGCGCGACACAGCCGTCCGCGAGCTGGCCACATATGTTGATATTAGTACTGAATATACCCATGATGGTGAGTTTGTGGTGCGCGCTGGTACGGGCTATCCCTTGGTGCAAGGGAATGAAACTTCTGAATTTCAAATTTTGCCTCCACGAGCAGAAAATGATTTACTGCCCAACTCTCCTTACGAAGGCGAAATGCTTTTTGAAGGTACTGATTCTTTTGAATACACTGTGGAGATGCTCACCGGCGGTACCGCTGGGACTACTATTGGAGATCCTAACAATCCCACCTACCGTGTATCCTTAGATGGCGGCCAAACATGGCTCAAAAATGCCGATGGTACACAACAAGTTTTTGAAGTGACAGATGTTAATGGTGACGGCGCGGTGGATCCTGTTAAGGTGCATGATTTAACTATCTCTTTCTCAGAGCTGGATAATTTTACCGCCGGTGACCGTTTTGGCGCCATGCCAAAGAGTGGTATTTACTGGATTGAGGCCACACGCGGCCCCTTGAACATGACTCCGCAAACCTATTTTGATGGCACCACCAATGAACAACGTCTTGGCGGCGGCTCCATTACGGCACATTATGCCGTACGCGATGACCATATTGGTCGTTATGAAGATGAAATGAATGCTGTGGCTGAAGCCCTTATTTGGGAAGTTAACCGCTTGCACAGCCAAGGTGAAGGCTTAGATTTTACCAACGAATTTAACGGTAGCGAAAGAGTGGAACATGCTGATGTGCCCCTAGGTACAGCCCAAAGCGGTATGCATTATTACGATCGCCTTGCCGCCGGTAGCATTACTTTTCATACCTATGATGCCACCAGTAATGCCCATTTAGAAGAATTTACCTTAAGCTTTGACCCTGCAACCGAAAGCCTTGAAGATGTGCGCGATAAGATCAATGCTGATTTTGGCGGCGAGATAACAGCAGAAATTCATGATGGCAAGCTTACCTTAAAGAGCGGCGTTCCAGGCCAAGATATTGCAGTTGGTCAAGACACCACCGGCCTTATGGCTGGTCTTGGTATCAATACCTTCTTTAAGGGTAGTAATGCCAAGGATATCGCCGTTAATGAAGCTGTAGCTACCAATTTAACCCGCGTAAATACAGGTTATGTGAACGGCTCTGACGAATTAAATGACGCAGATAATGCCATTGCTAATGATGTTGCCGAATTACTTACAAAAAAAGTGGACGTAAGCACCCCTTGGCGTACTTCTGGTCAGCAAAGCATTGTGGAGTCTTATTCAACTTTAGTTTCTCGTGTGGGTGCCGATACGCGTACAGCGCAAACCAATGCCGAATATAATGAAGCCTTGGCTACGGATTTGAGCAATCAACAGCAAGCTGTATCTGGCGTTAACCTTGACGAAGAAATGGCAAATTTAATTAAGTATCAACATGCCTATACGGCAGCGGCCAAGCTTATTACCACAGCAGACCAAATGCTGGAAACCTTGCTTGGACTTAAGCAGTAAGGGGGCTTTATGCGTATTAGTACCAGTATGATTTATAATACAAACTTAGGTCACATGCAGACCAGTTTGAATAATTATATGGACACCAATATCCAAGGCGGCACGCAGAAGAAAATCAATAAGCCTTCTGATGATCCTGCCGGTGCGGCTTTGGTGCTAAATACGCGTGCGGAAATTCAATCCACCGAGCAGTATCAAACCAATACCGATACAGCCAGAGCATGGTTAAACTTAACCGATGCCACCTTACAAAGCGTAAGTACTACCTTAGCTGATATTAAGGTATTGGCCGAGCAAGCCGCCACAGGTACCCTTACCGAAGAAAATAGAGAGCAAGTTTCCATTCAATTGGAACAGCTTTTTGGCCAATTGCTTAACCTTTCCAATATGGAATATGAAGGTAATTCTATTTTTGGTGGGCACAATTATACAGAAAATGCCTATGAACAAGGCCTTGGCGTGCAAACCTATGATGAGAATTTTGACACCACCGGTACTTCGGTAACCGGTAAGGCAGATTCTTCCATGTCCATTCGCTTTTTAGATTCCGGCGCAGTGGCAAGTACAGATCCTGCCAACCCTTCCACAGATTTGCGTTATCAGTGGACAAAAGACGGTGGCCTTACTTGGGAAGAAGGCGTTCTTGCAGCCGGTGAAACACAAATTAAGATCGACGGCGTAGAAGTAAATATGCGCGCTGATACGCAAATAACCGCCGTGGCAGATCCAAGCACCGAAAATGTAGACAGCAAGGACGGCACCTTTTTAATGCTGTACCCCACCGCTATATATAATGGTGATGATAATGATGCCAGTGCTTATGGCGCCGTGCAAAATGGCCTTTCCGGTATGACCACAGAAATTCATGCCAATATTGAAGAAAATGTTTTGATGAAGATACCTGCCGGCACCGATTTAAACGCTCCCGGTGTGAGTTTTGACTATACCTATAGTGTAGATGGTGGCACCACCTGGGAAACAAAAACCGCTACCGTGCCTAATCCTGCTACTAAATCCATACAATTGCCTTTTGAAAATGCCGATGGCGAAGCAGGCTTTATCGAAATTAATACAGAAAATAGCCCTACTGGCCCCATAGCCGATGAAATGACCATTGATATGCAGCCACGCCGTGTGGATATGCTTACCCAAGGGCTGGATGATGTGATGCTTAACGCGCAAGGTATTTTTTCGCAAAATACTGTGGTGCGCCTTGATGCAGAGGCAGATCTTGCCGCCCCTGGTACTGATGTAAAGTACTCTTATAGCAATGATGGCGGCACCACATGGATTGCCGGTGTGGCACAAGTGCCTAATCCTGCTACGGGCTCGGCTACTTTAACCATTCCCGGCGGCTTTTTAGAGCTTACAGCCTCTGATGGCGGTACTACGGTATTGCCTGCTAACACACAAATGACCGTACACCCCGACCGCGCTTCTTTAAGTTATGAAGTGATGGAAAATACCTATGTTCCCGTAAACCAAGTGGGTAAGGATATTTTTGGCGGCATGTATGAAGGCCAAGTGGTGGAAGGGGATAATATTTTTGAAGCCGTGGGGCAGCTTATAGGTTTTTGCCAAAACAATGAGCAAGACGGTATTGGTGAATCATTAGTGACCATTACCAAGGCTCTGGAAGGCATGCTTACCCATGAAGCTCGTGTAGGCGGACTTTCCAATCGTTTGGATTTGGCTGATTCTATGCTTGCCTCAGAAAAGCTAGACCAAGAGTCCATGTTAAGCTATACAGAAGATGTGGATTTAACCGAGCTGTTAAATCAGCTTGCCAAGGATGAACTGGCGTACTCCACAGTGCTTAAGTCCGCATCCATGATTATGCAAACTAATTTAACAAAGTACCTTTAATTTCGTAACCTAGGCCATAAAAAAAGCTGGTAGTATGCTGATACTTACACGTCGCCCCAATGAAAGTATTTATATAGGGGAAAATATACGCATTAAAGTCTTGAGCTTGCAAGGAAAGCAAGTCAAGCTGGGTATTGATGTGCCCGATGATATGACTGTGTACAGAGAAGAAGTGTACTTGCGTGTTATGGAAGAAAATCGCCTCGCCCTAGAAACCCGTACCGAAGACCTTTTATTGGTGACAAGCTTATGGCAAGAAACAACGAAGTAGAAATTCAAACCCGTCTTGGTGCGCGCATTGTGGACACAGATAAAGTTATCTATTTTCCGCGTGGCCTAGCAGGATTTGAAGGTTTGCACGAATTTATTCTTTTACAAATTCGCCCAGAGGCGCCTTTTTTGGTTTTGCAGAGCATGGATAATGCTACTGTGGGGCTTTTGGTGGCAGACCCTTATACCTTTATGGAAGATTATAAGGTAAAAGTGGGCGATGCAGAGCAAAAGCTTTTACGCCTTAAAGGTGCGGAAGAAGTGGCTGTGCTGGTGACTGTGTCTATTCCTGAAGGCAAACCGCAGGAGACCAATTTGAACCTTGTGGGCCCCATTTTAATTAATCACGAAAAGCGCGTGGGCTTGCAAATTCCTCAGGCCGATAGCGGCGCCGTAGCGCAGTATTATATTCATCAGGGCAAGCAGTTGCATAAAGATGGCTCTGAAAAAGTAGTAGAAAAAGAAGGCGCAGTGCAAGAGTAAGCTGTGTTTTTTTAGAGATAGAGAGCGCGCTAGCCTTGAAGGTTAGCGCGCTTTTTTGTGGGTTTTGTTTGTGGGGGGGCTTTTGTTTAACTTTACCCTTCGTCTTTGTCAGTGCGAGCGAAGCGCGGCAATCCATGCTGTGGGGGAGTTTGGGTATATGGTGTTTTAGGTGTGGGGTGAGTTTTGCGCCTTGTATCCAAAATTTATCTTTTACGCGCGCACTGCGTCAGAAATTTTTTTCCTTATACGCACGTACTAAAGTACGTTTACGCAGGAAAAAAATCCCTTCCTTGTGCGCTCGTAAAATCTGAAAATTTAAATACACCCCCCAAAATGCAACCAGTTGCGCTTTTGTTGCTGAAGTATGATAATGATTCTGGCTTTGTGCCCTGTAAAAGGAGACAAAAGCGCGACGCCTCGAAGGGAACCCCCTGTCTTTCCGCTTCACTGCGTTCCGCGTCATGACATCCCCCTTACAGTGCTTCGCACAAGGGGGAAAGGTAGGAATTTTAAAGACGTATTTCGCCATTGTCATTGCGAGCGAAGCGCGGAAGGGAGAAAAATAAAAGAAAACTATTTAAAATGGTTATCTATAAGTATGGAAGTAATATCACGGACATGAGCTGCTTGTTAATAAATTTTAGCTCATATATACTCTAAGTTTCATACATCGAGGGGAGCTAGCAAGTCTAGCAGTGCCACAGGGCAAGACCTTGGCTTGCCCTGCCCGA
>CAYJAL010000031.1:0-18433 GCA_964367875.1 uncultured Desulfovibrionaceae bacterium
TGATGCTTTGCCTGTCGCCAATATACACTTCATAGCCGTGCGCAGCGAGATTTTGACATAAAGCATAGGCAATGCGAGTGCTTCCGGAAGTGATAAGAACTTTAGGCATGGTTTTGTCCTTGGCTAAATAATCTATATATGATGTGGCTTATACCCATGATTTCCTTTTCCCTGACTATTTTCCTTTGGGTGTCCAGGTCACAAAGGCTTCCCCTTGACATAGGCGCACAAGACCATAGAGGCCGGCAGCGCTTTGCAAAAGAAAGAGACGGCATATGCGTCCAAGGCTACGGGCTCTTTCTCCCAATGCCGCTGCTAGCAAAAGAGAAAGCAAAGCTAAAAGGCCAAGGCTTGGCCAAATACCGCCATGGCTTATACTGCCAAGGGTGGCTATACCAAAGCCCAGCAGCCATAATAAAGCCAGCCAACGCAGAACTTTATGACTTATACATTGCCACAAAAAGCCCCAGCGTTTGGCTTTCCATAGGGGGCGTGCATAGGTGAAAAATACATGCCATGATTGCGCCATAATGCGGGTTTGTCTCGCAAAAGCAGCTTCATTATCTTCGGCCGGTTCATAAACCAAGGCAGTGGGCTGCGCCAAGGCTTGCTGCCCTGCCAGCACCACTTGTATGGGGTGGGCAAGATCATTGATAATGCGCGTGGGCAATTGGGTATAGAGCTCTTTACGTAGGGCATAGATGGCACCGTCGGCTCCTACAATACCAAAGAGCTGCCCTTCATACTGCTTTATCCATTCTTCATAGCGTCGGTACAGCGAACCGGTACTTTCTTGCCCTAAAGCATCTTTATAGACAGAGCGACCGCTTACAAGACCTACAGGCTGCATATGGGCTTGTATGCTGCTTTGTATAAAGGGCTGTATGAGGGGTGCCAAAGCTTGCGGATGCAGCATACTGTCAGCATCGGTGAAGAAGAGAATATCACCGCGCGCTTCTTGGGCGGCTCTATTTAAGGCTTGCGTTTTGCCGCCACGTTTTTCTTGGCGCAATAAACGGATACGCGGATCATGGCTGTACTGTGCAATAATACTTTCGGTAGCGTCGGTGCTTTGGTCGGAAATAATGAGCAATTCAAGGCGGTCGGCCTTATATTCAAGGGCAAGAAAATTTTCTATTTTTGCCTGTATGACAGCTTCTTCATTGTACACAGAAAGCAAAATACTTACCCGCGGCATATCTGTAGGCATGTCAGTTTCTGCGTAAGTCGCAGTACAGGTAGGGGCACAAGCTGTAGCATAAGTAGACGCGCAGGACATTACTTGCCAACGGCGAAAATACTTCCCTAGCATTAAGCATAAGGGATATAGTATAAGCGGATAGACTAAAAGAAAAGCAAAAAACCAAAAGAGAAATACCATATAAGGCTCCTGCATATATCTTATGAGCACATGTGAGTGAGGAAAAGATTTATATTATCCACATCTTGCCTGCGAACGGAGTCGTGGGTGGGTAGGGTTATAAGGTGCTGTGCCGCATGCTGAGCACCGGCAAATGCTGCTGCTCCCTGCCTTATATCTTCTTGCGTCATATGAGGCTGTAAAGGCGGCACTGCGCATAAAGCTGAGGGGAAGCCACGACTTATGCCCAATCTTTTGGCTGTGCGCCCTGCATCGTGCTGTAAAATCTCTTGTATGCAGGCTTCCTTGCCAGGTGAAGGCAGTAAGGGGTAGCGCACATAGACAGGACGTGTATGCGAAAGAGGGGGGATAGGACGCAAGGAGCTGTTTTTTTGTAAGATATTTCCATATAATGCAGCCTTACTGCGCCTTTTGCCATGGCTTTGCTCCATAAGGGCTAAGGCTTGTGAACACAGTCCCATGCTGAAGGGACACATGGCGCCTTGGGGAAAATGGGGCTCAAAAATAGAGGCGCCAATCTGCAGCCATGGCAACGATGCCGGCAGCGTATAGAGCAAGGGATGGCGTAAGAGGAGCAAGGCCAAAGCTTTAAGAAAGGTTTTTCCCGAAGAAAGAGCCAGCTGCTGAGGGCTTTGCTGTGCCGCTATAGCTGAGGAAAATTCATCATGCTGCTCTTGCTGTAAAGCTTGCTCAATGCGTGTACTTTCGCTGCCCCGGGGCACCAGAATAATACCGCCTTCCACGGCTGTGACAGCCTTGCCGCGACTAAGGCTAAAGAGCCCTACATGTCCCATGGTGCCGGCATAATCCTTGCCCATCATGCCGCCCATAACTTGCGCCGCATCATCCACCATAAAAGTGCCTTTTTCCTGAGCCATGCGCAGAAGGGGGGCACCATCATAGACCAAGCCAAATTGATGGCAAAGCACCACGGCCAAGGTTTTTTCCGACAAAGCCTTTTGTACAGAATCCAGATCCGGGCCCAAGGTGTGTGGGTCTATATCATATAGGCGTACTTGAAAGCCTGCCTGCACCACAGCGGAAGGGACAGAATAGGAAACATAGGCCGGAATAAGTACTTGCGTGCGCTCTTTTTGCTCAGCTAAGGGATAGCATTTGTGTAAGGCTTTAAGAATGCGCGATAAAGCCGAACGTCCCGAATGGCTAAGTTGCACATGCTGCACCTGAAAAAGGCGTGCAAGCTTAGCGCAAAGCTGCTTTTCTGTGAGTTCAGCACGTAAGGGCGCCGCCAAGCTACGTATAGCATTGCTAAGAGGTAGGGGGGCGCCGGCAGGGGGCAGGGTGCGCCAAGGCGAAGAACTAAATTTTGTATCCATTAGGGTATACCTCGCACAATGGGGGGGCCTAGGGTGTTGGCTAGCCAAAGAGGCAGCTTTTTCCATGCGCGTATGGCCAATTGGTATTTGGGATTATTCACCGAGAGTGCCGGCATGCTTGCCCCATGAGGCAAGATATACTCCCAGCACAGAGGTACTTCGCGTACGCCCCATTGCTTTTTAAAAGACCAAGGTCCGCTGTTGGGGGTGGAGCGTCCAAAGTCAAAATGGGCATAGCCTTGTTCACAACTCAGGCGCAAGGCTTCCCAATACAAGCAATGATTGGGGCAAAAATTTCTGTGACTTAAAAGGGAAGAGGCCCAAGGCATTTGCATGGTTGTGCCATAACCGTATAAAATACCGGCGGCAATACACATACCTTCACGGTATACGCACAAAATTTCTGTTTCCTGAGCTAAATGCTCAAGCACGGCGGCAAAAAAAGATTTGGCATAGACAGGGGTGCCCAGGTCGCGCATATTAACGCAAAAAACCGCATAAAAATCGTCCAGCAGGTCAGCGCCGCCGCGTACCACCGTAAGGCCATTTTTATGGGCTTTACGTACTTGATTGCGCACTTTATCTTTAAAACCTTTCCATAAAAGGTCAGCATCCGCGTGTAAATCTAAAACCATAGACACTTTATGATCGGCTTTGGAGGGCAAATCTAATCCGCAAGGGTGGACATGACGCAATTCCACCGAAGCGGCGCCCAGCTCTTGGCAAAGCTCTCTGGCGGCATGTTCCAAGGCTTCGGCGGCTTGCCTTTGTGTACTCAGTATGCCCCCATAATTTACGAAGGGCAAAGAGCACAATAAGGAGCCAAAGAGGGCAGAGCGCACATGGGTGAGGGGCAAAAGCCCTTCAAGGGTCTCTTCTTGGTTAAAGGCACCCAGTACATGGCTGCTATGCCCAAAGCTTTGTGTGAATATGCGCAGCCATGCCGGTAGGGCATAGCCTTGAACAGGGTCATGGCGGCGTATAAATTCTTCCCACTGGGCTGCTTGCGCGCCGTGAATTTCAAGGGAGCGCACGGTATACTTAGGCATGGGGCAACACCTCGCTGAGCACTGTGCCCATGGGGGCAAAGCTATGGCGTTCAAAAAGGTAGTTGAGCTTTTTTTCCGTGCGCGAAAGATTCACATAATGGCGAAAGCGAGATTTTAAGGGGCCTTGCATGCGTGGCTGCTGGGGGTCAATTTCCCAAGGGTGAAAATATAAGGTGGCAGCATGGCCGCTTTTTTCTAAGGATGTAAAGGCCGCAGAAAGCAAGGCTGCAGGTAAAAGGCGCAAATAGCCCCCCCCGGAAAAAGGAAAGCTAATATTTTTACCGCAGCAAGAAAATGCTAAGGTGCTGGGGGGAAATTCTTTAAGATGCCCCTTTTCTCTATGCAAAATATGCGGAAAACGCTGGGCATCTGGTATGCCATACACATCATGATGGATGGGAAATATGCTGGAATCATAGCTAAAGCCGGCATCAATAAGCGCGTCCAATGCCCAAAGACTTTGCTTTGTAATGCTGTAGCTGGGGGCGCGATAACCGGGCACTTCTTGACCGGAAATATCTTGCAAAAGCCCACGAGCGCGGGTGATGTCGGCGCTAAACTCTTGTGGAGTCATGGTGGTAATGCGTGCATGGCCATAGCCGTGACAGCACACCTCATGACCTTCTTGCACCATGCGTTTTATTGTGTCCGGATAGCGCTCTGCCACCCAACCCAGGACAAAGAAGGTAGCTTTTAGGGATTTTTCTGCAAAAATATCCAGAATTCTATGGGTATTTTGTGCAACTCTATGGGGGCGAGAATCCCAGCTGTTGCGCTCTATGGAGCCTTCAAAGGCACTGACTTGAAAATAATCTTCCACATCTACCGTAAGCGCAATGGCCATATTGTCCCCTCCTTTTAAGTGTTTTATAAGGCTTTAAAATCTGTAAGAAAAATCAAGCATTACTTGATTGGATGTATAAGCAGTTTCTTCATATGGTATGGTATAAGCAATTCTATGGCTTAAGCTAAGGGTGCTTTGCTCGCTTAATTGATAGCTTAGGCCATACGAACCTGTATGCGTGTGGTCGCCAAGTCTGTGGTTTTCATAAATATTTCCGCTGTATGTAATGAAGGAAGAAAGTCTTGGCGTGAGCTCATAATGAATGGAAGCAGAGGGAGAAAAAGTATTGCCTTGCTCGTCGCTGCTATCCGAAGTACTGCCCGAAGTACTGGCCGAAGTGCTACTGTCGTCATTCAGTTCAGTTACAAAGGTATTATAAGATAAGGCAAGGCGTATTTTTGTACGCGTATAATCTTTGTTCCAGCTAAGGCCATAGGAACTTTTATGCACCACTTCTCCGGATTCAGGGTCATCTTCAAAGGAAGTGTTGTACGAAAGCGCAAAGACGCTACGACCTATGGCATAATTAATGCTGGCTTGTACATAGGGAGAGAAGACGGCATTGCCCGTATCGGGCACGCTGTAGTTGGGACCCACTTCCAGCGATGCACTAAGTTGTTCGCTAAAGGCATAGGAGCCACCCACATAGTAGGTATAGCGTGTGGTATCGGTTTCATCTTTGTCTTCATACATAATTCTGTTAACACTGCCACCGGTGTAGAAAAAAGCCCTTTCGCTCAGTTCATGGCTAAGCCTAAAGGAAGCTTCATGTGATTGGGATACATTGTAGCTAAAATCATATTGCTTGCCATCAAGAGATAAAAAAGAGGGTGTTTTGCTATCTTGCCCCATGCTATAGCGTGTGTCGGTAAAGGTATAACCAAGGCGTATATTTGTTCTTTCAGAGGGCTGCAATTGCACATAAGGATTGATGGTGATGACATTGCGATTACGGGCATCGTCTTCATTTTGGCCTTCTTGAAATTCCCCTTGGGTGACGTTTTCGTAGACTTGCTGCATACTTTCGCTCACATTGAGGAAGAAGAAATTCTTTATAATTTCTGCTGTCACCGAAGCGTCAATGGTATGTTGATATTCTGGTTCAGATTTTTCGCCAAGATAAAAAGTATAATCACCGCTATAATTTATATCCGCTACAATGCGACCACCTAATCTTTGAAAAGAAAAGCTGGGGCGAATGTGCGTCATAAAGGCCGCCACACGATTGTCCACATCATCGTTAATGTTGTCGTTAAATTCAAAGCCCATGCCTATGCCGGCATTAAATTCATACAAGGCATCGGACTTGGTATCGCTTTGCGCTTTATCTGTATCCACATTGTCCAAACTAACGGACTCGCTGTCCATATCTTGTGAAAAATTATTAGAAGTGTCATTGTTAGAAGCATTGTCACTGGGGCTGCTACTTGGCTCATGAGAAGTAGAAGATGAGGGCGAGCCATAAGAAGCAGAAGAAGTGGATTCTTCTGCTAAAGCGGTGCCACCAAGCATAAAGCTTAAGGCTATTATTAAGGCGCTGAGGCGAGTTATGGAATATATTTTCGTGTACATGGTTTTTCTATCTACTTTACAAAATAAATTATAATACCTTATGCATCCTAAAAATAGTGGCCTTTTGTCAAGGTATTTTGCAACGAATAAAGGCTTAAAAATGTTTCTTCTTTATAATCAGCGGATATATACAAGTATTTCGTCTAGATGTCTGTGGTGTTTTTTCTAGATTGTGCTTGTTTTTCTGCCTCGGTTACAATGTTTTGCGAGAGTAAGACTATAAGTTGAGATAAGGATACAAGGCTTTGCTGCATCATTTTTACAGTACTTTCTAAGCGATTACAAAGAGCGTCTATTTGCTGTGGATTCCACGCGCTGGCCATGGGTGTGGCTTGGCAGGAGCATAGATCTGTGCCTTCAGTAGAGGTAAGGGGTTGGTTTTGCTCATCTTCATTTGGAGCTTTTTTGCTTTGTGTCGCAGCCCAAAATTGGCTTTCAAAATCAAGGTGGGTGAGAATAGCTTCTAAGGTGTCATAGCTTACAATAGTATGGCTTTTGGTAAAAGCGTCCAGCAAAATATAATCGCATAAAATATTTATAAGTCTTGGCACGCCATGGGTGGCTTCATGGATAAGCTCCATGGTGCCTTTTTGCCATTCTAGTGCATTGCGATTGCCCGATTGTTCCAGCCTATGATAAATATAGGAGGTGACATCTTCTGCGCTTAAGGGGGAGAGGTGGCAATGCACCAAAATGCGTTGGCGCAATTGAATAAGGTCGGCGCTATTAAGTTTATCTCTTAATTCCGGCTGGCCTACTAAAATAATTTGTAATAGCTTGGCATGGGCTGTTTCTAAGTTGGAGAGTAGGCGAATTTCTTCTAATTGCTCAAGGCCAAGGTTTTGTGCTTCGTCAATAATAAGAACACAGCGCCTTCCGGCGGCATATTGTGCAATAAGAAATTCATTCAAATCGCGCAGGAGTTCTGCCTTGGCATTACTGGTGCTGGTGAGGCCAAAGTCATCATTGATCATGCGTAATAGCTGCACACTGTCCACTTGGGTATTAAAAACCGTGGCCACGGTCATATCTGCCGAAACTTTACTGAGCAATCGGCGAATGGTGGTGGTTTTTCCTGTGCCCACTTCTCCTGTAAAAAGAATAAAGCCTGTATGTTCCATAAGACCGTATTGTAAAAAGGTCAGTGCTTTTTTATGCACATCGCTCAGAAATAAAAAATCCGGATTAGGTAATAACTCAAAAGGCTTTTGATGCAATGAGAAAAAAGATAAATACATGAAGACCTCGTAGTATTCAGCTGTGCTTTTTACAAAAATATTTCGTCCTGTGTGAAGGGGGCGAAATTATTTTTTTGCCTCAGCATCATAGCCATAATAGGAGTAATTAAAAATATCCTTTTCCGTACCATAGGCTGTGGCGGCATTATAAATCATGCCAAGTAAAGGAACGTCTTGTAAATGCTGCAAAGCTGTATCCACGTGGCTTTTATAGGTCACATTTTCGCGCACAACCAGCATAACGCCGTCAACCATACGGCTTAAGGCTCGGCTTTCGGCAAAGGGAAGCAGTGGTAAAGAGTCAATAATAATAATACGATCAGGATAACGATGTTTAATCTCTTGCAAAAAATCTTGCATGCGCCTTGAGTTAATAAGCTCTGCCGGATTATCAATAATGCTGCCGGCGCTGAGCACGGAAAGTTTGCCAATGCCTGTATGTATGAGGCATTCGTGAATGGGAACATTATGCAATAAGCAATCAGAAAGCCCCTTGGTGGTATTTTTTATGCCAAGAACCCGCTGGCACGAGGGGGCGCGTAAATCCACATCTATAAGCAATACTGTGCTGTCATATTCTGCGGCTAGGGCACAAGCCAAATTACATGCGGTTAAGGTTTTGCCTTCATTACGCATGGCGCTGGTAATCATAAAAAGTGTTTTGTCCGGCTCATTTTTACGCACAGCCAGAATACACTCTTTAAGTAGGCGATAAGACCCCCCTAGGGTGAGCGCTTCATTACTGGCCATGATAAGCTCAGGTATGGGATTGATGGTAGTGGGTTGTTCATGTTCTACTGCATGCGAACGTGTTTCTTGTGCCTGATCTTGTGCCTGTACAGTAGTACTCTCTTGAGAAATTTCTGTATGTGTTTGCTCGTCTTGCTCATGTGGCGCACAGCTAGGCTCAAGGTTTTGTGTGTGCTGCGCGTGGTCAGATTTATGGTCTGGCGCATGGTGAAGGGCAGATTTTAATTCATGCTTAGGCTTATGATCAGGTTCATGCTGAGGAGGCATGGCCGGTTCATGGACATGTTCTTTAGGATTTCCAAGGCGCTCTTGAAGAGCTTTTTCCATGGCTTTTTCAATAATACTCATAGTGTTCTCGTGCGCTAGAAGGTAAGCTAAACAGGGAAAATAGCTTCAATATAGGTTAAGCCTAGAAGTTCCATACCGGCGGCAATGCAGATTAATGCGATGACGCAAGCAGTAATGAGCATGGCGACAATATTGTGTCTTTCTCTTTTACGTAAAAGTTCCGGTCTGATAATAACAGGGAGCTTGGCTAAAACAGGAACTGTATATATATTTAAATCATGGGCTGAGTAAATTCTTGTGCGTAATATACTGCGGGCAATGATAAGACCAACGGCTAGGCCAAAGCCGGCTATAATGGCGCCAATCATAAAGAGATAGCGCTTTGGGAATACAAAGCTTGTGGGCGTTACAGCGGCATCAATTACCTTAAAGCTTACGGCCTTATCTTGCAATTCCATTTGTTTAGATACTTCCGACTGGCCAAATCGGCTTACAAGTTTTTGATAGATAAGCATTTCATTGGCCTTGCGCTGTTCAAGGTCAGACAATTTAGTACGAATATTGGGCAACAACTCAAGATTTTTAATGTTTTTATCTCTTTCACTTGTAATTGATTGTTCTTTTTCTTCCAATGCTTTTAATTCAATTTGTGTAGCCTTAAACTGTGTATTCGAACTTTGAGATGGCGGATTTTTTTCTAAGTCTTCTAAACGTTTTTTAATACCTTGAATATCTAAAGTAAGACGCTGCACAATGGGATGTCGTTTCGTATAAATAGATTGCGCGCTGTAAAGTTCAGCTTCTTTTTTGTGTAATTCATCGGCCAAAATGGAAGAATCTGATTGCATATGCTGCTGTGAGAGCAATTTGTTTTTTTCAATGGTAATGCTTTCCAATTGTTGATCAAGGGAAATGATTTTTTGTTGCACCACAGATTCGCTGAGCGTTAAAAACATACTTTGCTCTGTTTTAAAGGCGTCTATATCTTGCTGTGCTTTTTCAATACGAGATTGAAATATTTTAATTTGCTCGCTAAGGAAGGTTGTGGCGTCAAAAGATTCTTGACGCTTTTCCGAGGTATTGGTTTCCACATATACACGAATAAGGGTGTTTACAAAATCGCGTGCTAAGACAGCATCTTTATGTAAAAAGGTTACGCTAAAAAAACCGCGCTTTTTGTTATGGCTAATATAGGTACTGGCTCTTAAAGATTGAAAAAGTTCTTCTTTCTTTTCTTCAGTGTCAGCCAATAGATCCATATCTAAGATAGAGGCGACTTCTGTGATGAGATTGCGGCTAAGTAATTGCAATTCCAAAAGGCGAATTTTAGATTCGGCTGAGGTGGTAATGGCAATACCTTCCACTAAGTCACTAACAATATTTTCTTCTATGGAAATGGTGGATGTGGCTTCGTATTTTTTGGGTAGAAGATAACTTACAATAAAGCCCGTGAGTGAGGTGATAATAACCACTATGCAAATAAATTTTATATTATTATGCAATAGGGTGAGATAACGAGCTATATTTAAACCTGAACCTTGTTCAGAAGAAGCTTTCAAATCATGTTTTTTCATAACAATAAGACTGCCTTACACTGTAAACATTGTTAAAAGGGCAAACTTTTGTTCGCACTTTTTTAAAATCTTTGCTTTATACATCTAATGGTATACTTAATAACTGTTGTGAATGTTCATCAATAGGCTTTTTTGAGTGGAAATGCTCTGCCCCTGAGGTCGAAGGCAAACCCTACTTTGTGGATTGGCGCCGTAATTGGCAGCAAAGCTGCCCAGCGGAAAGGTTAAAAAATCCATAGTTTAATGGCTCAAGTAAATGGCGCCTATTCCTGATTTTTGGTCCGTACTGACAGAGGGGCAATACATGCCCCTTTGTCAAAAACTTTTGTCTCACTAAAACCACGATGTATCAACAACAATAAGATCGCCGGCCTTGAGAGGGATATTTTGGCTCATATCCCCATTATGAATAAGATCCGAAAGACGCACAGTTGTTCTTTGTCCATCGCGAGTCAATATGGTGGAATTTTTGTTTGCAAATTTATTGAAGCCACCTGCTTTATGAATGGCTTCCAAAATAGTCATATCTTCCACAAAAGGTATGGATGAAGGACGCCCCACAGCGCCGTCTACAAAAACGAAGCGTTTTTCTTGTAAGGGAATATACAATCTATCGCTGGCTAAAATTTCAATAGTACCTTTTTTTCCAAGACCTTTTTTCATAAGGTCTTGGAAATTAGAAGATATTTTTTCTCCATTGCGTTCCAAATAGGCACCGGAAAGATCTGCATGGGGGCTTAACTGAATGCTGGAAAGAACTTGTAAAAGGGTAGTTTTCCCCTCTAAGGGTACCACAGTGGCATTGGCTCCTTGACCATGAACTACCATACTATTGGCAGGAAAGGTATGCACTGAAACGGACACCAAAGGCTCAAAAACCAATTCTTTTAAGGCTGCGGTGATATAGTTTTGTAACTGGCGAGGGCTCATACCCGCAGCTTTAATTTCGCCAATGCCAGGCAAGGAAATTTTGCCGTCAGGGCGCACAATAGCTTCAGCGCTAAGGTCTGTCTCGCCCCATACGCGTATGGATAAAGCATCGCCTTTGCCTATAATATAGCCAGCATCTGCTTGGGCTAAGGGCACATGTAGTAATAAAACGCATAAGGCCATAAAAATGAGGGAAAACTTCTTCATCTAACGTGCTCCATTTCTCGTGAAAATTATCAATACCGTGCGCAAAAGTATTTCCATTTCCAAGAGCACGGACTGATTTTTTATATAGTATAGGTCGTAACGTAATTTTTCAAGTGCGTCTTCCACGGAAGCGCCATAGGGATAACGAACTTGAGCCCAGCCTGTTACGCCTGGCTTTACGCTATGCCTTTCACCATAAAAGGGGATGGATTTTTTTAACTCACCAATGAACTCTGGACGCTCTGGCCTTGGGCCTACAAGGCTCATATCCCCTTGAAGTACATTGATCAGCTGAGGGATTTCGTCCAAACGAGTCTTGCGTAAAAAAGCACCTATGCGGGTAACGCGCGGATCTGATTCTTTGGCCCATACAGCTCCTGTGCCTTTTTCTGCATCATTGCGCATGGAGCGAAATTTAATAATATGAAATAATCTATCGTGCAGCCCCACACGCACTTGGCGGAAAAATACCGGCCCCGGAGAGTCCAAATGGATAATAAGGGCAATGAGCGGAAAAAGCGGTGATAGCAGTAATAAACCTATAACAGAACCTATAATGTCCACAGTACGCTTAATAACGCGGCGCGTTAAAGATAAAGAAAAAACCGATGCGAAGATAAAGTCACTGGGCTTGAGGTTTTCAATATACAATTTACGCGACAAATATTCATAAAAAGTTTGCGCTTCCACAATATTGATACCCAGCATACGGCACTTGAGCATTTGTTGTACAGGCATATAGCCGCGGCGCTCGGCAAAAGAAACAATAATAGTTTGTATACCGGCCTTTTGCGCCTCTAAATATAGCTTGTCAGTACTCATTTCAGAGGTGTCGGTGTATTCTCTATCTTGTGTATCTCCTCTGGTGCTTTGATTGACAGAAAAAAGGCTTTCCATGCTAAAACGGCCGCGACTGCGTTCAATTTGCCTATGAAGGATTTGCGATGATTTGGTATCGCCCACAATCATAACCTTGGTACTTAAAAACTTTGGGTAACGCCAATCGGAAGTAAAAAATCGGCTCAAGCTTTTGCATATCACAAAGATGCCAAGGGTTGTCATAACCGGCTCTGGCGTTAAGGTGATGGAGCGCGCCAGTTGGGATATAAGGATAAGCACCACAGATACTAAGAGTATGAAAAAGGTTATAAAGGTAAAGAGTGAAATGTCTTGCTCTTTTGACAAGAGAATATCACAAATAAGGGCGCAGGAAAAGATGGAAATCCCTAAGGTTAAATAGGAATTTGTATCTGTAAAAATAATTTTTGAAAAAAAGAATTCTTGAAAAATAGCTGTACAGGAAAAGGCTAAGCCAATCCAAAGCATATTTCCAAGCGTGCGCGAAACCCAAGTAGCATTCATAAACCCTCTCCCTCATCCTAAAAAACGTAAGCAGCTTTTTTAAAAGCTGTGCGTAGGCGGAAAAATCCGCAATTAAGGCAATGTTAAAATGTGTATTAAAGATTAAAAAGTTCGGCATAAGGCATAGAGCCCTATGCCGAAATATCTATTAAGAATTCTCTTGTATAAGTTTTTTTGCCTTTTCAATATCACCAAAGGAACCTAAATCCACAGCTTTTTGTAAGGCGCTGATGCCTTCATTAAGCTTACTGTCTGCCAAGAGGGCTTGTCCAAGGCGATAATATAATGAGCTAGAATCAGGATTCGCCTTAAGGGCATTTTGCACCACATTAAGCGCTTCGCTTATTTGCTTGTTGGCAATTAAGGTGAAAGCATACGTATCAGCAATGGCAGCATTTTCCGGCTCGTCAGTATACGCTTTAGTGGCCAAGTCTACAGCACGAGCTGTGTTTTTTCCTTCCTCTGCCAAGGCAAGAGCCAGATTATTCATCACCAATACATCATTGGGATAAAGTTCTATTACTTTTTCATAGTTAGCAATGGCTTTTTCATAGTCTTTTTGCAGTAAGTAAACATAGCCTTGCCCTGCTAAAGCGCTTTTGTTTTTAGGCTCTTTTAATAAAGCCGTTTGAAAATACGATAAAGCTTTAGTGTAATTTTTGTCGCGCGCATATAGCTCACCAAGGCTTACGAGCAAGTCCGTGGCCTGCAAGCTTTTATAGGCTTGCTCTAAGGTTGTAAAGGCTTTATTGAAATTATTATTTTGCTCTAAAGCTAAGGCTTTTAAAATATAGCCCACCGATGATTGCTTTTGCAATTGGATGATGCTTTCAGCTTGCTGCAAAGCTTCAGGATATTTCTCGGCTGTAACATATAATCGATACTTACCCAGAAGCCCTTCTGCAGTATCCTTAATTTCAGCAGCATCATAAAGAGCAAGGGCTTTCTCAATGGCTTTTTGTTGCACATAAAATGCTGCCAACATGGTGCGCACAGGTGGTGTTGGCATGGCTTGTAATTTGTTCAATAAGTATTGTTCTGCCTTGGCTGGGTCACCGGCTTGCAAAGCACGACGTATCAAGGAAGTTAAGGCTCTGCGAGAATGCATGGCATTGGCTTTTTCCAGTCTTTGCGTGGCTTCTTCACTTCTGTTCAATTTATCTAATAAAAGAGCGCTTGTTACTAAGAAACCTTCATTTTCTGGATTGTTGGCTAAATAGGCATCACAAAGAGCCAAGGCTTCTTGGGCTTTATCTTGCATCATATAAATGTTTAAAAGCAGTTGTGTGGCCGGTAAAAAATTAGGCTCTATGGCATAGGCTTTGTGTAAAGAAACTAAAGCCTCCTCACTTTTTCTTAAAGTGAGTTGTAAACCTGCTTGCAAGGTCAGCAGTAGGGGATGGTCGGGAATTTCTGCAAGCCCTTCTTGTACCACCTCTTGAGCCTTTTGGTATTCTTGCTTGCCTAAATAATAATTAAATAAGGCAGTGCGAGCGCCTACGCTTTCGCTATTGGCTTTAATGCCTTTTTCAAGCTCAAGCACAGCTTTACTATCATCATTTTGTGCCAATAAAATATTGGTGCGCCCCATGGTAGATTGCACCATCTTGGGGTTTATTTCTAAAGCTTTTTCAAAGGATGCAAGGGCTTCATTCTTTTTACCTTGAGCATTTTGTGCTGTACCTAACATATGAAAGGCTTCCGCGCTTTGAGGAAATTGCTCTATGAAGCGTTGTAGCTCTAATTCTGATTCTTCATAGCGCTTTTGCTCCAACAAAATACGCGCAGTAAGCATACGCGCTGCGCCATGGCTTGGTGCCACGTCTAAAATACGGCGCAAATTACTTAAAGCAGACTCAGAGTTTTTAAGTATGTGCAAAGTAGCGGCTAAACGATAAAGCCCTTCAGCGGAGGGCTGGGCATCAACACTTTGCTGAAAATAATTATTGGCATTTTCATAGTCGTGATGTTCATAGGCTATCATACCTGCAAGCATATGTATTTGCGCATTGCTTTTAAAGTTTTTACGCATGCTTTCAAGGATAACTTCCGCCTCTTTGATTTTATTTTGACGCATGAGCGCCACACCTAAAGAATAGGCCACATCGACATCTTTAGGTGAAAGCGTCATAAGCTTGGTATAAATGCTTTCGGCTGTTGCTAAGTCATTAGAGCGCAAGGCATGGAAAGCTTGCATGTTTAATGCTTTTGTATTGTTAGGGTCTTTTTGTAAAATTTCATCCACAAGACCTAGACCTTCAATGCTGCGCCCATCAGTCAAATACAGCCCGGCAAGGCTTAAGCGTGTATCCATTTTTTGAGGATCAAGCTTGATGGCGTCTTTATAGGCTTGTTCGGCTAAATCTTTTTTTTGCAGCACTCTATAATTGGTGGCGGCCAAGGTTCGGCTATCCACCGTAGGGGCGCTAGCTTGTTCGAAATTTGTTATAAACTCTATAGCTTTATCATGGTTTCCCTTTTGCGTATGGTAGGACGCGGCTGTAGAAAGCAATTCTATATTATTAGGTTGCTGTAATAAGCATTTTTGCAATTCGGCTTCAGCTTGGGGAAGTTTGCCGGCTTTAAGGTAAGCTTTTGCCAAGTCAAAGCGCAGTTCAAAATTTTTGGAGTCCTTGTCCAAAGCATTTTTGAAAAAAACAATGGCGCCATTGGCATTGCCTTCTTGCATAAGCTTGCGCCCTTCCTCTTGAAATTCTTTCACACTATCCCCACCGCACGCAGTGAGACTCAGAAAAAGACTGAGGGCAAAGGCTGAAGACAAAAAAGAAAAATTGCGTAAGGCTCTTTGAACTTGTAACATAAAGCTCTCCTTAAGGCGATGAATTTAAACAAGAAAAAAATAAAGACCAAGGGCTACGTAAGGCCAAAAAAAGAAAAACATCGTATAACTTTTGCTATCTGTAATATTGGGGAAAACAGATAGACATTGCAAATATAAGGCAAATATTAAAGCACAGCTGACAGTGTGCACTGTCATGAAAAAACACTATGTTGGCATAAGAAATATACTACCACATAATTATCCAGTATGTAATCACTATAGCAAAAGATAGAAATTTGTGCAAGATTCTTTCTAAGTAAATGTATTTGTACTATTTTTAACGTAAAAAGCCACCCGCAGCACAGAGGCTATGCGGGTGGCTGAATGTGCTATTTTAAAATGCTTATGCTTGACGACGACGCTTTACAAAACCTAGACCTGCAAGGCCTGCGCCCATGAGCAGCATGGTGGCTGGCTCAGGAGTAGCAGCTGGGGGGGTAACTTTTGTATTAGTAATGGAGAATACGCCGGTGATGGAGTACTGACCAAATGCTTTCTCGCCAGTGCTTACATTCTCGGTGCCACCCACTACGTATTTATCGTAATAGTTATTCATAGTATCTTCGTTAATAGCCCAGCCAGAGTAGAGGTTGGGGTCATTTTCGCCGCCAGGGAAAGATATTATGGCTCTACCGTCAACAAACAAGCCTACGCCAGTGACGCCGTACTTGTATCCGTCTTCGGTAATAGCTGTGGCGCCCTGGGTGCTCACTTCGCTGTTGTTGTAATAAACATAAGCTGTTTCTTGAGCACGATCATAAAAAGTATACAAAGGTATGGTGTAAGTAATGTTCATTTTTACGTCGGGATCAGCTAGAGACCAAGTGGAATAAGTAAAAGTAAGGTCAGCCAATTTGGTTGCTGAGGTGTTTACAAAATCACCACTAACTGTTGTTTGGTTTACAAGTTGCTCTTTGGCGTCACTGCTGGCAGCGGTGTCATCGCCAGAGAAAGTGAGATCTTTAGCTGTAGAACCCTCTTGAGGGTCAAGAGTAACTCTATAACTACCAGTGTTAAAACTGATTGCACCGTCAGTAGAGGTAACAAAATCGGTGTTAGGGTTGTTTAGCGATACACTGTCAAGTTTATATGTCCAATCTGTTAACAAAGCAGCTTGAGCTTGGCCTGCGCCCACTAATAACATGGTACCTAGTAAAAATGATCCAACTAATCTTTTCATAAAATCCTCCAAATGTAGATTGTGTTTATCGAGCCTAGTTAAAATCTCAACTCCCTCCTAATCAGCATGGTGAAAGGTGTCAAGATAAGCAATATAAGCTGGTCAAGCTGTAGCAAGTACTGTGCCAGTTTGTAATATGTTAAAATAAAAAGAAAATATATTTGAAGATGTGTTTTTGTGTAAGAAAAGCTGACACTCGTGTCGGAATTCTTTACACTATAAAGAAAATCCGACAGTGTGCGCTCGCTTTTTGTGCTTGCATTGTCTTTCAGTGATTACCTTTTTAAAGAGCTAAAGAAAGAGGTGTGGTCGCTTGCTGGTAAGAACAAAAAAGCCACTTACCTTGTAGGGGTAAGTGGCAATGAAATGCAGCATTATTTGTATATTTATTTAGCTGTAGGGCGGCGGCGGCGCGCAAACGCAAGACCGGCAAGGCCAAGGCCTGTAAGCATCATAGTGGTCGGTTCCGGTGTAGGGGTGGCATCTGTTTCATTGCGAGTATAGGTTACAGAAAAATATCCATCTATATCAAAAGCACCGAAATCTTCTTTTTTTCCTAATTCATATTTGCTGTTATCTTCACCTGGAGTATATTGGCTATACATATTATGCATGGTGTCGTTATTAATAACCCAGCCATGGTAAAGTTCGTTGGTCTTAGGGTCTAGATATGTACCAATCTCTCTATCATCTACAAATAAACCAACTCCGGTAATGCCGTACATATAGTTATCGTTAGTTATAGCAGTAGACCCTTGAGTCATGATGTCATTATCTTTATAATAAATATATTCACACTCATTGGCAGCATCGTAATAGGTGTAGAGGGGGATATAATATGAAATATCGAAAAGAACCTCAGGGGTGCCCCATTGGTTAAGGGTGTCACTGTACACAGTGTAATCAAACTTCAGGGTCACTAAAGGTTTTGTGCCAAAAGATGAATTTTCTACAGTGGATTCAACTGTTTGGTTGAGAGCCTCGTCGGGTGACAGGGATCCACTACCACTTTCTTCATCACCAGTGAGTGTTAAGTTTCCTGTGGAGTTAGAAGGCGCTTCAGTGCTTAGTGTATTCTCATACATGCCACCTGTCCAAGATATACTTTGATTGTTTCCAGTATAATTGGGTAAGGTTGTGTTGGCATCGATAAAGGTTAAGCCTTCAAGCTTATACCCCCACTCTGTAATGGGAGCTGCATAGGTTGGAGCTGCGAGTAAAGTTAGGCTCAATAAGCCTAGAAAGCTCCATAATAGATTTTTCATAAATCCTCCAAAAAAAAACTGAAGCGAGTACTCTCATAAAAAGGCAAAAAGCGCAAGTTGATTGTTCTAATAAAGAAAAATTTGAAGTGACAGCATCTATGAGCAGTGCTCAATTAATTTGTAAGTCTTCTGAAATAAAAACAAATACCTTTCTGGGTACCGTGGCTGTGTAAAAAGATAATCTTGTCGTTTTCTACAAGGAGGTGGATTTTTTACAATAAATAGTAATAAAAATATGCGGAGATTTCAAACAGCACATGTAAAAAAATGTGTTTATAAAAAAATATAAAAAATGTAAAAAATGCGTTGACAGTGGAAGAGCTTTTGCGTAGAAACATTTTCACCCGAGGGCAGTTAGCTCAGTTGGTAGAGCATCGCCTTCACACGGCGGGGGCCACAGGTTCAAGTCCTGTACTGCCCACCAGCACAAACGGAGCGGTAGTTAAGTCGGTTATAACGCCGGCCTGTCACGCCGGAGGCCGAGGGTTCGAGTCCCTTCCGCTCCGCCATAAAAAACACTTGCAAAAGACACCAACTTTTGCTAAATATAATTTTCCGAAAGGGAAATGGAGCGGTAGTTAAGTCGGTTATAACGCCGGCCTGTCACGCCGGAG
>CAYJAL010000032.1:0-2574 GCA_964367875.1 uncultured Desulfovibrionaceae bacterium
AAAATATGCGTGTGGGCAAACTTTCCGGCGCCGTGGGCACCTATGCCTTCCTTGGCCCAGATGTAGAAGCCCTCACCATGAAGCATTTAGGTTTGGAAGTGGACCCCCATTCCACACAAATTATTCAGCGTGACCGCTATGCGCAATTCTTCACGGCCCTTGCCATCATGGGCGGCGGCATTGAACGTCTTTGCGTAGAACTGCGTCACTTACAGCGCACCGAAGTGTTAGAAGTAGAAGAAGGCTTTAGAAAAGGCCAGAAGGGCTCTTCAGCCATGCCGCATAAGAAAAACCCCATTTCTGCCGAAAATATGACCGGTCTTTCACGCTTATTGCGTTCCAATGCCGTGGCAGCCATGGAAAACCAAGCCCTTTGGCATGAGCGTGATATCAGCCATTCTTCTGTGGAGCGCGTTATCATGCCTGACTCCACCATTTTGGCCGATTATATTTTGAATCGCTTAAACAATTTGTTGGCAAACTTGGTGGTAAAGCCTGAGCGTATGAAGAAGAATATGGATCACTCTCTTGGTTTATATTATTCGCAACGTGTACTTACAACGCTTATTGATAAAGGTTTACCGCGTCAAAAAGCGTATGAAATGGTACAAGCTTGCGCCATGCAAAGCTGGGAAAGCCAAAAGCCTTTTGCCGACATGGTGAAGGCCAGCGCGGAAATTACGGCTCTTATTGATGCCGCCACCTTGGCAGAACTCTTCGACGCTGGCTATTACTTGCAGCACGAAGAAGCCATTTTTGCACGTATTTTTCAATCTTAAGTTGTAAGGAGCCGTCTATGTTGGAATTAAAGCGTCGCTTAGCTCGTATTTTAGTGGAAAAATCCTATAAAGAAGGGGATTTTACTCTAGCCTCCGGCCGTAAAAGCGATTATTATTTTGATTGTAGAGTCACAGCGCTGCATCCAGAAGGCTCTTGGCTTATCGGTACCTTGTTCAACAAGCTTTTAGCAGAGGTGGACATTAAGGGCGTGGGCGGTATGACTCTTGGGGCAGATCCTTTGGTATCGGCCACCACGGTGATTTCTCACGAAAATAATCGTCCTTTAGCAGGCCTTTTGGTGCGTAAAGAAGCCAAGGGGCATGGCACAGGGCAATATGTGGAAGGCCTTGGCAATTTTGAAAAAGGTGATAAAGTGGCCATGTTGGAAGATGTGGTTACCACCGGCGGCTCTTTGCTGAAAGCGTGCACGCGCGTGCAAGATGCCGGTTTAGAAATTGTGGCTGTTTGCACTATTTTAGATCGTCAAGAAGGCGGCAGAGAAATCTTGAAAGAGCAAGGTTTTGAATTGTTATCCTTGTTTACCAGAGAAGAATTGGTTAAACTTGGCCGTTCTTAAAATATACTGCAAGTATACCGCATTGGGGCTTAGGGGCTAAGCCTAAGCCTCAATGTATATCTATAACTTTTACCTCTTTTAGCTCTTGCGTGGTTGTTCATGGCGTATAAAAAAATTCTGGCAGTTGTGACACTTGTAATGCTGGGTATGGGACATGGTGTAAGCGCATCCCATGCTGCCAATTGGCAACCGCGTGTACCCAATGCGGCTTTACCCCCTCGTATCGTAGCTGTGGATAAGTCGCAGCAGCAATTTTATTTGTACAATGAAAAGCAGGACAATCTTTTAGAGCTGGCTTATCAATACCCTTGTACCACAGGGCAAAAGGATGGCGATAAGCAAGTTGTTAACGATTTACGCACTCCGGAAGGTGTGTACTTTGTGGTATATAAAATTGCTAAGGGGCTAGATTTTAAAGAATACGGTGGCATTGCCTATACGTTGAATTATCCTAACCCTGTGGATAAATTGCGTGGCAAAACAGGCTATGGCATTTGGATTCACAGTAAGGGTGATGGTATTTCGCCCAAGGTTACCAAGGGCTGCATAGCCATTGGCCTTGAAGAAATTGATCAAGTGGGGCCGCTGCTCACCTCCGGCACCGCCGTGGTGGTGGGAGAAACCTTAAATGTAAGCGCCTTGCCCAGCGTGGATGATGGCACAGCAGAGCATTTGCGTCGTCGCATGGAGCAATGGACACGGGCTTGGGCCAACCGTTCGCAAGATTTTTTTGGATTTTATGATGGTGAGTCTTATTCCAAGGCCATGCCCGAAAGTTTTAAGGCTTTTCGTGATAATAAAGAGCGCCTTTTTAAGCGTCTGGATTGGATAAATATTTTCAATCGTCAAGTGCATGTGCTGGAAGGACCTGGGTATTGGGTAACCTGGAGCGAGCAATTTTACCGCGCGCCCAATTTGTCCACTGAGGGCATTCGCCGCTTATATTGGCAACGCGATGCCGATAATGTTTTCCGCATTGTGGGCATGGAATGGATACCTAGCGATTTAGGCATGCAGGCCGCCTATGAAAAAGGCGAGCTTGTGGCCAGCAATAATCAAAAGACTGACGTGCAAGTTTCTGTTTTGAAAGAAGAAAAGCCTGTTGCGCCGCCTTTGTCCATGCCGGAGTCTGACGACATAGACTCACAAGGGGCTGGAACAGCGGATGCAAAGGGTGAGCTTGCCACGGCTACTACTCCTGCTACGTCAAGCGCTAC
>CAYJAL010000032.1:2674-18370 GCA_964367875.1 uncultured Desulfovibrionaceae bacterium
GCTACGTCAAGCGCTACTCCGGTGCAAGAAGCAAGCGCTGTGCTCAATCCTTTGGCCGTGACTCCCAAGACGCAAGAAATTTTGGGGCAATATATGCAAGCATGGGAAGAGGCATGGCAAAAGCGCGATGCTAAGGCTTTTTACGCCTATTATGACACCCAGCGCTATGGCAAAGAAGCCGGGCAAAAATATAGCAATGCTTTGCAAGATTTACAAAATATCATGGCGCCGTATTTTAAGGCTCCTTGGGTGGAATTATTAAGCTTAGCCCCACGCATGGAAGCGGTGGAAGATATGATTATGGTCAGCGTGCAGCAATGGATTTTCATTGCCGGACAAGACCCACGCCAAGGCGAACATGCTTTATATTGGAAGCAAGATGCAGCCGGAAAATGGCGTATTGTGGCCTCGCAATGGCAAGAAAAAACCGGCTCCATGCAGGTGGCCTATTTAGAAAAAGTCAGTGCCGAGGTGGGAACCATGCTGGAGCAGTGGCGCAAAGATTGGCTTAAAGCCGATGTGCCTGCCTATGTGAGTCATTATGCAGCCCATGCGCGCCAAAGCGGCAGAAATAAAGCCGGCATTGCCTCGCAGAAAAAACGCCTATGGCAGAAAAACCCTCCGGCTCATATTGAATTAAGCGGTATGCGCGTACTTATTGATGCGCAAGGTATTCAAGTGGATATGACGCAAGTATATAAAGATAAAAGTGGACGCGGCGATAAAGGTGTGAAAGTACTCCTTCTTGTTCCTACAGAGCAAGGCTGGAAAATAGCCAAAGAAGAGTGGACAGAAAGTCCTGAGTAGAGGTGAAATATGCTTAAAACACAAGAAAAAATGAATGTGATTTTAATGCGTGATAGTGGTGAAAGCAAAAGATACCGCCTGCGCAGAAGTCGTTTTCGTTTGCTTGTTCTTTTTTGCATTGTTTCGCCCATGGTGGCCGCAGCGGCCCTTACGCTTTGTTTTTATTTGTGGCAAGAAAATAGAGCTTTATTGCTCAGTCAAGAGCAATTGCAAGGGGAAAATGCTACCTACGCAGCCACAGCCAAGCGCCTTGAAAATTTGCAAGCCTTATTGGAACGCAAAAAGAATGAAGAGCGTAGCATTATGGCTCGTTTAGCGCAGGAAAAATCCACGGAAGATGTGGTGGATTTTTCTGACCCGCAAGTACAAAACGACTTGCAAGCCGAAGGGCCGGGGCATGCCGCCTTCCCTGAGGTGAGTATAGGCGACCTTAAGGTAGATAATGTTTCCGCTTCGCTGTTAGCCAAAGATCGCTTACGTGTGGCCTTTAATTTACATAATACCGGCAGTAAGGCTTTATCCGGTGAAGCCTTTGCTTTTTTAAGTCTGGCCGATGGTAAAACATTGCCCCTTACTCCGGAACCTGCCAATGCCGGCACCTATAAAATTGTGAAATTTAAAAGCGCAGTGCTTTTTATCTCCTTGCAACAAGAATACGACCTTACCAATGCACAAATTGTATTAGAAGTGCAAGATGATGAAAAAAAGGTTGTTTTCCGTAATGTCTTTTCTTTGTCTCAGTAGTTAGCCTTCCTAAGGGCACAGCCTACGCCCTTATTTTTCTGAACTGCTTTGCCTGTGCAAATTTTCAAGCTGCATTGTTATTGATGCAGCTCAGACGGCTAACAAAGTCTACTGGGGGAAAACCTTTTGTGGACAAAAGGTTCTTCCCCCAGACCCCCCTTTCCAAAAAACTTTAATTGCGGCAATAGCTTACCTTTGAAAGGAAGGTGTTTTCGCAATGTAAATTAAAAAATGTTTATGCACGCTTTTTAAAAGACGAAAAAACAAAATGTGATGTTTAACTTATAATTTTGAAAAGAATTTTTACCCTCCATGCTTTGTCATAAATCTGCGCTGCATTGTTATTAATGCAGCTTTTTTTATGGCGCAAAATATTGCTTTTTGCAAACTATAAGGCTATTATTTTAGTGTCTTATGTGAGTTAGGAACAAAAGGAACAAATCTTTTTGCACAATAAGAACAAAAGGAACATATTTAAAGGAGATTATATATGCTGGAATTAATGAAAAAAAGACGTAGTATTCGTCGTTATGCTGAAACTCCTGTAAGTGAAGAAGATCTTCATAGTATTTTGCGTGCGGCTTTGCTTGCGCCCACGTCCATGGGAAAAAAGCCTGTAGAATATATTATTGTGCGCCAGCCCGAAACATTAGCCGCCTTGGCAGCGTGCAAAGCACACAGTGCATCTTTTTTGGCGCAGGCTTCTGTGGGTATAGTAGTGCTAGCCGATGCGCAGCTTACGGATGTTTGGGTGGAGGATGCCTCCATTGCGGCCATTGCCATGCAGCTGCAAGCAGAGCATTTAGGGCTGGGCTCCACATGGATTCAAATGCGTTTGCGTCAAAGTAAGGGCGGTGTAAATTCTGAACAAGGCATAAAAGAGATATTGGGTATTCCGGAAAAATACGGCGTACTTTGTATTTTAGCCTTGGGCGCCAAGGGTGAAGAAAAGCCCGCTTATACTGATGAACAAGCGGACTTTTCTAAAGTTCATAGAGAAGGTTTTGGGAATAGTTTTTAGGCAAAAAATACAGGAAAAATATAGCCCAAAGCCAAAGCAAAGCCCAGTACGCAAAGGCTCAGCAAGATCAAGAACTGGGTTTTGAATAAGCTTTTTAAGATAATGAGGCCTGTGACGCTTACCCCGCCGCAGGCCACAAAAAATGCCATGACCACGCCAAGGCCTACGCCTTTTTCTAATAATACTTTGCAGGCAGGGATAATGCTTTCTATATGAACATGGAGGGGCAAAGCCAGCAAAGCGGCCATAAGCATAGAAATAAAAGAATTATCCTCACTGTATTCTATAAGAAAGGATTGCGGGGCAAAGCTATACACTAAGGCACCCAAAATCATACCCATAAGTAAATAGGGTGCTGCTTGCTTAAAGTTTTTAAAGCCATCTTGGAAGGCTTTAAAGATATTGTGCTTTAAAGCGGGTTTTGTGGTGTTAAGCTCGGTAATGCCCATATGCACATGCTCGTGGGAGCAGCACGAAGCGGCACTTGTGCTATGCTCTTTGTGCTGTAAGATAAAGCGCTGGCCTTGCTTATAGTGCAATAAGGCTCCGGCGCTTATGGAAAAAATCCCCACCATAATTGTGTAGAAGAGTGCAAAGGGTAAGCCAAAAGTGGTGAGCATCAACGCCAATATAATGGGGCTGAGTAGGGGCGAGCAAAATAAAAAGGTCATGGCTGGGCCAAAAGGCACCTGGGCGCGCAATAAACCTTGCAACATGGGAATGGTGGAAAAAGTGCATAGCGGTGTGAGAGCAGCAAAGAGAAAGGCAGCGCCGTAGCCGCGCCCGTGAGATGCGCCAAAAAAGGCTTGGATTTTTTTCTGTGGTATATAGGCCAGGAGTAAGGATAGCAGCACACTCATACTAAAGAAAATTACAGAAAATTCTATGGCCAAGTGGGCAAAGTAGTCCAAAAAGCTGTCTATATTTACACTGCCACTTTCAAAGCTAAAATCGTGGCTATGTCCATGCCCCGAATGGTCATGACCCGCATGATCGTGTTCAGCATGGGCGTGAGTGTGTTCAGCGTGGTTATGATCTGAATGTTCATGGGCGTGAGCATGATCATGGTCTGAGTGGTCGTGCTCAGTATGGTCAGCATCATCTGGGGTGTTAACAGGATTGTTAACATTTTGTTCTGTTTTTTTAGGTGTTTCTTGCGCCATATATGCTCCTTTTGCTATTTTTGTGCATTTTTTTACTATGCGTAAAAGCTCCTAGGGCGTCAAGTGTAGTAATGGTAAGGTTTGGGCGCAGAAGGAGGCAATGCACTTCCTAACTCTTGTCTATTGAGGCAAAACGCGCTATGCTGAAAGTGGTTCTTTTAGGTATTGTTTTAACCATTATTGTCTTAACCATTACTATTAATAGAGGGGCATCATGAAAGAGATAAAAAAAATTCTTTGCGCGGTGGACTTATCTAATCATAGCAAGCGAATTGCTGAATACGCCATCACTTTTGCCAAAAAAATGGACGCTGAAATTCTTGTCGTATACACGGCGCCTTCACTCAGCCAATATGTGGGCTTCCATGTTCCACCCAATACCATTGAAAATTTTGTGGGCGAAATTGTAACCGGCGCTGAAAAATCTATGGATTCTTTTGTGTCGGAAAATTTTCCTGGTGTACAGGCCAAAGGCCATGTTTTAGTGGGCTACGCTGCTGAAGAAATAGTAGAAAAAGCCGAAGAAGAAGATGTAGACCTTATTATTATGGGTACCCATGGTCGTAAGGGACTTGACCGCATGCTCTTTGGTTCTGTGGCTGAAGATGTGGTGAAAAATGCCAAGCAGCCCGTGCTCACTATTCGTCCCGAATAAATGTCCTCTGTATAATTGTGGGGCTGTTGCATGCAACGGCCCCTTTTTTTACTGTTTTTAAAGAGAGAAATTCATGCCTATTACGCATCCTTCCCAATCTGTTCGACCAGAAATTGAAGCCCTTACCGCTTATGTGCCCGGTTTGAGTATTGAAGATATTCGTGCTCGCTATGGCTGTGAGCGTATTATTAAAATGGCCAGTAATGAAAACGCGCTGGGTGCATCGCCCTTGGTGCAAGAAAGGGTGCGTCGCCATGCCGATCAAGTGTTTCGTTATCCTCAAGGAGGAAATCCGCGCTTGGTGCAGGCCATAGCCCAAAAACATGGCGTTGCGCCGGAATGCGTTGTGGTGAGTAATGGTTCTGATGAAATTATCGACTTGCTTATGCGTGTGCGCGGCATGCCAGGCCAAGATAATATTGTGTGTTTTCAGCCTTGCTTTGGCATGTATAGTGTACAGGCGCATATTTGCGGTTTGGAATTGCGCCAAACACCGCTCAATGAAGATTTTTCCATGCCTTTTGAGGCTTTACTGGCCTTGGTGGATGCCCATACCAAGCTTGTTTTTGTGACCACACCGGATAATCCTTCCGGCCATTGCCCTGCAGCTCAAGACGTGCAAGCTTTAGCCAAGGCCTTGCCCGAGGGCTGTTTGTTGGTGATTGATGAAGCCTATATGGATTTTACTGATGAGGGCACCTATTCCTTATTGTATCAAGGGGAGCTTGCAGAAAATATTGTGTTTTTACGCACTTTTTCCAAAAGCTATGGCTTGGCAGGTATTCGCCTTGGCTATGCGGTGATGCCTGTGGCCATGGCGCAATATTTATGGCGCTCGCGCATGCCTTTTTCTGTAAATATTTTGGCCGAAGAAGCAGGTCTTGCCGCTTTGGAAGATGTTGTTTTTTATGAAAAAAGCATAGAGGTGGCGCGCCAAGGGCGTGAACAGCTTACTCAAGGGCTAACGGCTCTTGGCTGTAAAGTATGGCCAAGTCATACTAATTTTCTTATGTTTGCGCCGCCGCAAGGTAAAGAGGTTCCACAAGTTTTTGAATCACTGCTGCATAAAGGCTTTATTATTCGCGCCCTTAAAAGCTATGACTTGCCGCATTTGTGCCGCATTACTGTGGGCACCAGCCAAGAAAATGAAGCCTTTTTGCAGGCCTTTGCTGAGGTTTTAAGTGCATGAGTAGTACGAAATCTCAATTTATTGTCACCATAGACGGCCCAGCCGGGGTGGGGAAATCCACCTTGGCGCGCTCCATGGCTGCCCGCCTTGGCATCGCCTATTTAGATACAGGTGCCATGTTTCGCTGTTTTGCCTTGCACTTGGGTGCAGGGGCAGAACTTCTACCTGCTGAAGAGCTAAAAAAACTGTGCGCCCAATGGCAATTTAGCTTGAGCGGTGGCGGCGCTAGCACGGCTTTGCTTTGTAATGGTACTGTGGTGGGCAATGAAATTCGCACCGAAGAAGTGGCATTATGGGCTTCTCGCTTAGCTACTGTACCGGCGGTGCGCGACATATTAAAGGCTGCGCAGCAAAGCCTTGGGCAAAGCACGTCCTTGGTGGCTGAAGGCAGAGATATGGGCTCGGTGGTTTTTCCTGCGGCGCGCTTTAAATTCTTTTTGGATGCCAGCGCCGAAATTCGCGCCAAGCGTCGACAATTGCAATTGCAAGAGCAGGGGCAAGAGGTCAATTTACAAAAACTGACCGAGCAAATTCGTCAACGAGATTCCCTTGATCGCGGTCGCGCTGTGGCGCCTTTATGTCCGGCAGCAGGCGCCATTATTATAGATACTTCCGAGCTTGATATTGACGCTGTACTTGCTCGTATGTTGCAAGAAACAGCTCAATGATGCGCCTCTAGCGTTCACAAGTAAGATGTAAAATACAGCCAAACATGGTGTCATACACAGCACCATGTTTGGCTCAGGCCTTAGTAAAAGAACTGCACCCATGGCAGGCTCATGGCAGAAATTTCCTTCATAATCTCTATCTTCCACTTCTTTTAAGCAAAAAAAGCTAGGCAAAAACTACCTTTTTTACCTTCCTTAAAATCTTATCCTATTGAAATAATATATATTGATACTCTTGGCATAGGCTGTGCATAGATTTAGCAAAACACCCAAAGCGTGGGGCTTAGGTGCACAACTTTAAACATCCTGGGAGGGATACCATGAGTCAACTCGATTATGAAATTAACAAAGAATTAGGTGAATGCTATCTTTTTATGGGCGACCTTGATAAAGCCGAAGAGTATTATCGTAAGGCTATTACCCATGGCGGCACCTACGCTGCTCCCTATCTTGGCATGGCTACCGTAGCCGTGCAACGTGCTAAGCTTGACGAAGCCATGGTATTATACACCAAAGCGCATTCTTTAGAAGCTAGCGACAAAACGTTCACCGGCATTGGTCTTGTACTTATGGAACAAGGCTCTCACGAAGAAGCTTATGATCATTTTTCTAAAGCTCATGACATGAACCCCGAAAACATTATTGCTTTAAATTGCCTTGTACGCGAAGGCTACCAACTTGGCCGCTTGGCTGATGTGGTACCTGCCTTGGAAGCTAGCATGAAAGTTTCTGCCGAAGCTCACGCTATCCAAGTAAGCCTTGCAGGAATTCTTATTTCCTTAGGCCGCAATGAAGAAGCAAAGGCGCATTTGGAAGCCGTGCTTGGTCTCGACCCTTCCAATATCAATGCTCAAGAACTTTTTGCCACCATGGCCGCATAAGCCACAATTTGCATTAAGTTCTTTGTATTCCCTCCCCACTAGGTTTTCCGGCCTTCAGTTTGCAAGGCTTTAGGCCGGAAATCCCACACAGTGGCGGAGTCATCACCCAAAGCAGGACGCATAGGGGTTTGTCATGGAAGACAAAGTATAAACGCAGGTTTCGGCCTGCGTTTGCTTTTTTCTATACTGTGCAGGCAAGAAAAATTTGCCCCTATATGTTAGTCTTTAGTTAATAAAAAAAGTGTAATGGTAATATTTTCCTCTAAAGTTTTTTGTACATAAAGTATTTTAGGAGGTTAAAGAAATGTGCCATGTGGTAATATTTTCCTCTAAAGTTTTTCAAAGATTAAATATATTAGATAGTTATTGAAATTTATTATTTTGGCAAGATTTTTGCATTTTAAAAACAAACGCCAAGGTTTGGAGGTGCTATGAATATACGCACACAAAACATTGAGGCTTTACTCTCGCAACAAGAGTTGCAAGCCAAAAAATCTTCTTCCGCGAAAAGCGGTAGTGGTGCTGGTTTTGCAGAAGCTTTTGCAGAGCAAGCTGCCCTTGGTGGAGCAGTGCAAAGTGCACAGCAGCAAAGTACGGCCATTGGGGTACAAACCAATCTTGTACAACAAATGTTGCTGCAGAATGTGGAGTCTGTCTCTGCATCTGGTGATAGCGCTTCAACACAAAAGGTAGTAGACCAAGTGTCTGATAACCTTGATATGTGGGAGTCCTATGCCGAGCAACTGCAAACACCGGGGGGACAAGGGAATTTGCGTAATGCCCATACGCTTTTAGCGGGTATTGAATCGCAAGTGTCGTCGCTGAAGGAATCCTCGCAGGATACCCTTAAGCAAAACCCTGAATTGGCAAGTATTGTTAATCAATTAGAAGTTATGAGTGTTACGGAAAGGATTAAGTTCAACCGTGGAGATTATATAGCTTAATAGCATACTTGCTTGAAAACGCCGTACCTGTTGCGGCGTTTTTTTTTATCCTTTTTAGATATGTCTTTTGGGGTATATGCTAAAAAAGGGTGTCTGCATAATTTGCCAAAAAGGCAGAACTTTGTTATGAAAAAAACACGTAGAATTCTTTTTACCAAGAACATAAACCGTAGGGGCCGCCATGCAACTTAATCCTCATGCACAAAATGATAATGATGATGATGAAATCATTGAATTAACAGAAATTATAGAAAAAGGTGCTTCCGTTGCAGCGCCGTCTTCCTCTGCAGAAAAAGATATTTTTGGCCCAGCCATGGACGATTTGTCCGGTGGTAGTGTGCCCGATTTGCCCGATGATATGGATGTGGACTTAGACGCTTTGTTGGCGCAAATGGATAGTGATGGTGGTTTTTCAGCGGCAGAAGAAGCGGAAAGGCTTAAAAATGAAGAAGCAGAGCGCCGCAGAGCCGAAGAGGCGGCAAGCGCTGATGGTGGGGATGATGCCATTGATGCCATGCTCAGCGCAGAATTTGGTTCTGGTGAAACCGATGTGACTCCCGAAGATTTTATGGCAGCACCTGCCACCGGCGGTGATGATGCTTTTGGCGGTGATTTGCCGGATATGGCAGATATTGACGCCTTGTTGGCGGATATGGATATGCCGGAACAGCCGCAAATGGAGGCTGGCTTTGATGAGCCTGCCGCTGCAAGCATGGATGAAGCGCAAAGCGCCGATGAAATGGATGCTTTGCTGGAAAGTATTTTAGATGATAAGCCAGCACCTGCTGCAACTTCTGCGCCTAGTAAGGCTATAGATGAAGAAAGTGCCGGCCATGGGCTAGATGCGCTTTTTGATAGTGTTATGCAAGGTGAGCCTGCTCCTGTAGCGGTTGTCGCGCCAGTGGAGCCAGTAGCATCTGGAGCGGCAAAAGCCCCACAAAAGCCAGAGCCTGTGGACGTATCTACTTTTGATTTTGGTCAAGAAAGCCAAGCAAATCCTGCACCTGTTGCCGCTGCCTCCGACGATTTGGATGCTCTGTTCCAAGATGTGCTGGGAGAAGCGCCACTTTCTGCGGTAGATGTGGCTAAAGCTGTAGTGGATAGTGCTCAAAAGCAAGCTCCTGAAGCTCCTGCCCCTGCAGCAACCATGGAAGATGATGCGGCTCTTTTGGATATGCTTTTTGGCGAAGATGGCATTAGTGCTCCTGTTTCGGATCCCGCTTCAGTTTTGGCAACAGAACAGGGTGATGAAGTGGAGATGCAAAGCACCCCTCGCGAGGATGTGCCGCAACCAGAGCGTGTGGACTCGGTATTAGATATGCTGGATGAATTTTTGCCCGGTGAGCCTTTAGAGGTGGATTCTGCGCCCAGTTCTGTAGAAAATTCTGTAGACGACTTTATGGACGATGTCTTTGCGCCGGCGCCAGAAGGTATATCTGGAGCCACATCAGAAGCTAAAGCTGATTTTGATATGGACGATATTTTTGGCTCCGATTCAGATTCAGAAATCTCAGCAAACCCAGCAAGTTCAGAAGAAGAAAGTTTTGTGCACGCGCCCCTAGCTCCCACACAAGATGAGCTTGCCATGGCTTCTGCCGCCGCTGCCGCAGCTTCTGCTGCTGCCGTGGCCATGAGTCCAGAAGATTCACAGCAAGTACAAAAGCTGGAAGAGCGCGTATCTCACTTAGAAGTGCAAGTGGGGCAATACGCAGAAAATACGCAAGATGCCCAAAATGCCATGGTGAAAGATACCAAGGCGCATATGCAAAACTTGCAAGAGTCTGTGCAAGCTTATGAGCAACGTATGCAGGTTGTGGAAGAACAATTGCAAGGTCAAAATCAAAGCATGGCCGAAACGCAGACCCACGAGGACTATGCGCACATTGTGGCGCAAGTTCAGGTAGAGTTTGAAGCTTTGCGTACTGAGGTTCAGGCGCAAGCTGAGCGTCTTATGAAGGCGGAAGAGCTGAGCCAAACGGTGGCTCGTGATGCCAATGCCAGAGATATGGCGGCGCGTGAGGCCTTATCTTCCTATATAGACAAGCTAGAATTTGTAGCCAAGGAAGCTGTGAATCGTGAGGTTACAGCGCATGAAAGCATGCAGCAATCCATGGCCAAGCTTGAGCAGACCATGCAAGCACAAGAAGAGCTTTCCAAAGCCTATGCCAAGCGTATTACGGATTTAGAAGAGCAATTACAAGCTTTTGAAAAAAGTGTTGAGCAAAATATAGAGCGTATGGCTGTGGCTGCTGCTGCAAAGATTTTACGCGAAGAAATTGCTGCCCTTGTATCTGAAAGCTAGCGATACTTTTTATATGCAATTCAAAGGAGAGGGCGGGGGTATATCTTTCGTCTTCTCTCCCGCTCGGTACAGCCCATAGGGGGCCAAGGCCATTCCCCAAGAGCGGGTTTTTTTAACAAAATGCTAAGACTAGGTGATATATGGATAAATTGCAAAAAGAGGCCTTGCAAGTGGCCAAGGAATTGGTGGCAAAATTCATCGAAACGCGCTCCATTTCTCCTTCTAATTTTGCAGAAACCTTTCCCGCTGTATACAAAGTGGTTTTAGCAACCATACAGCACGATAATCAAGGCCAAGATACGGAAAATGAGCAATAATTCTTCGCAAAGCACCAATCCCACAGATTTTGTAGATCCAGAAGCCCCAGTATCAACAACTTGTCAAAAGACACAAGAACAAGAAAAGGCCAAAGAAAAAGCCCATGAACAGGCAGTATCCACCATGTTTGGGCGCATTGTTTCTTGGTATGATGTCTTAAACACAGTACTGTCTTGCGGTCTTGATAGATGGTGGCGCAAGCGCCTAGTGCAGGAAGTGCGCCTTGGCACCACAGGCAAGGTGTTGGACTTGGCCGCAGGAACCATGGATTTATCCTTGGCCATTCGTAAGCGCTATCCTGAGGTTGCGGTGCCGGCTTTGGATTTTTGTCCGCCCATGCTTTTGCAAGGTCGTAAAAAGCTTACACAAGGGAATGAGTATAAGGTGTGGCCTGTGGCAGCAGATGCCAAGCGCTTGCCGCTACCTGCGCAAAGTGTAGATTGCATTACCATTGGCTTTGGCATTCGTAATGTTTTGCCGCGCAGCGAGGCCTTTAAAGAAATGCATAGGGTGCTTATACCCGGCGGACGCGTATGTATTTTAGAATTTGGCTCCGGAAAAAACAAAATTTGGGGCGGATTTTATAATTTTTATTTGCGTAAGCTTTTGCCAAAAATTGGGAAAATTTTTTCCGGCGATGCTAAGGCCTATGATTATTTGGCTGACACCATTATTGCCTTTCCCACAGCGCGCGAGCTGGAAGAAGAATTGCGCGAGGCCGGATTTGTGTGCGCATGGCATATACCGCTCACCTCCGGTATTGTGTGCATTCATGTGGCGGAAAAAGCGAGAGATTAAGCGGCGGCCACGCGAACTACGAGAACTACGAGAACTACGAGGACTACGAGAACTGGGCGAACCACACGACTTAGGCGAACTACGAGAGCTGGGCGTTTTAGGTGCCCTTTGAGGCCTTTGAGGCTTTGGTTTGTAAAGTTTTACGCTCTTGTGGCTAGCCACACTATGCCAAGACCTATACCCATACATACCAACCCCATACTGCGTAATTGTCCTGCCGACATCATGGCCAAGGAGAGTAAGAAAGTACGCATGGAAGTGGGGGAGAGTATCCACGGCAAGGATTCAAACACCAGGGCAAGACCTAGTGCGGAAAAGAAAAGTTGCGCATCAAAATTCATTATTTATAACTGCTTTTTTTAATTTTTTATGTAAAAGAGACATCAAACGCAGGCCTTAGGTATAATGAAGCCAGGCCTTAAGTCAAGGTAAGCTCGTATGGGCAATCTCGAAGACAAGTCTTAATCTTTACAAATACTCTTTTAACATGTTCTAACTGCTAGTAAAATTTAAAGAAACCTATTTTTATTCAAAGTAGTGCTGCTTTAAATATATAAAGAAAAAAAGCAAAATAAAAAAAATCCTGTTATCTGAAGACTTCTTCTTGCAATTCTGGGCATTTCTGCGCATAATACCTTGCCTGTGCGGGTCATTATGTGGTCGAATTTGAAAAACCTATTTCCATAAGTTTTTCTAAGGCATGCTGGCTTTTAATCCCTATAGGGGATGCTGGAGTAGCTCCAGTACCTTTTGCCGCACAAAGTTTTTCTGTGAAAAATTTTGTTAGTTGATGTGTATCTTTTTGAAAAGACAAGAAAAATGAAAGCTAATAAAGCTTGTTTTTCCATTAACTATGTTCAAGCCTTATTAATCTTAAAACTGTGGAGCCCCCCATGTATATGCTTTTTTCGCTAGCGACTCGTGAAGAGTGGGAAAATGCAAAGCCCAGTTATATTGGAGCATTGCCAAATAATTTAGTGGAACAAGAAATACACTATTTTACCGATCAACATGAGCGTACCAACGGGGTTCTTATTACAGGTGTAGGGCCTTTAAATGCTGCTCTTGCATTTGGTAAGTCACTGCAATATATAAAAAAGAATACAACTGTAGTGAATGTAGGCTTGGCCGGATCTTTTAATTTAGATAAGGCCCCCCTGTGTTCGCATTGGCGTATTACCAAGGAAGTGTATCCGGAATACGGCCTTGTCACTGCTGATAATGTGGATGCCGAGGCTTTGGGCTTTCCCCAGTGGCGCACGCCCAGCAATGTGGTATGGGATTCCATTGTATTGCCGGAGCTGCTGACCCTAAATAGTCTCTTGCGTCATTGTCCTATTCAAGGTAATGCCACTGCCATGACTGTGGCCGGAGTCACATGTTGCCCTGAGCGGGCGGCGCGTTTAGCCATGCCTTATTCCGGGCCATTATTAGAAAATATGGAAGGCTTTGCCTTGGCGCTGGCATGTGCGCGTCATGGTGTGCCCTTTTTAGAAATCCGAACCGTGTCCAACCTTGTGGGCACCAGAGACCCAGAATCGCGCGCTTTTAAAGGAGCGCTGGCTGCCATGCGTCCTGTGGTCGAACATCTTTTGTCATAAATACGGAAGCATTATGCAAGATTTAAAAGAACGTTTACTGGAAGAGCTCTCTCCCATTGAAGAAGCTTTAGAAAGAGCTATTGCTCTTGTGCCAAGCCCTGCAAAACCCATAACTGAGCATATTTTTGCCGCCGGAGGAAAGCGTTTGCGCCCCTTCTTGGTGGTGCTTTCGGCCAGACTTTCGGGCTATACGCACGACGATATTTATGACCTTGCCATCAGCATGGAAATGCTGCATGCCGCTACCTTGTTGCACGATGATGTGCTGGATAATGCTGCCACACGTCGTGGGCATCCTGCTGCGCACACACTTTTTAATTCCACCAGCACCATCTTGGCCGGAGATGCCTTGCTTGCGGCGGCCAATCTTTTGGTGTCAGAATTTAATAATATTGCCTTGTGTCGCTGTTTTTCTGAGGCCACCATGCAAACGGCCGCAGGGGAAATTTTAGAAATTGAATATTTACGCAGATTGGACCAAGACGATAGCATTTATGAATCTATTGTGCTTGGCAAAACCGCGTGGCTTTTACGTGCTTCTTGTGTCATGGGGGCTGTGCAGGCTAAGGCTAAGGCGGAAATTGTGCAGGCCATGGCCACCTATGGCGAAGCCCTTGGTATGGCTTTTCAAATGGTGGATGATGCCCTTGATTTTGCACCGGAAGCAGAAACAGGTAAGCCCACAGGCGGAGATGTGTGTGAAGGTAAGTTGACACCGCCCATTCGACTGTATAGAGAGAGTTTACACGGCAATGAAAAGGATGCTTTTGATAAGGCCTTTACCTCGGGCAGCTTTAGCGCAGAGGATGCCGCAAAGATAGGGGCAGAAATTTGTCGACTGGGTTTTGATAGTGAAACCCGTCAAAAAGCAGGGCACGCTTTGCAAAGAGCAACGCGAGCCTTAGAAAGTTTACCCAAGACCATGCACAGCAGAGCTGAATACGCTCTTTTGATGCAAATGGTCGAATATGTACAAAAAAGACAAAAATAGCAGAGACGGAGTATTTCATGCTACACCGCATAGAAGTGGGTTTGCACCCTCATATTGACGATACCATTGGCAAAAAAACGGCGCATCATATTGCAAAAGCTTTAGACATTTCTTTGGCTGCAGTGCGTCAATTAAAGGTTTTCACTGTGGACGGCCTAAGTGAGGCTGAGGTGCAAAGCCTTATGGATGAAGGTGTGTGGCATGATCGCGTTATGCAATGTGCCAGCGCTCAGCCTTTGCCCATGCAGCCCTTTGAGGCAGATTTTATTTTAGAAGTAGGCTTTCGCCCCGGTGTTACCGATAACGAAGCCCGCACTGCCCGTGACACAGCGGCCATGGTTTTGCGCAAAGAACGTGAAAGCGTAGCTGTGTACACAGCCATTCAATATCGCTTTTTAAGCGATGCCAAGGCGCCTTTGACCTTGGAAATGGTAGAAAATATTGCCAAAGATTTACTATGCAATGAGCTTATTCAGCGTTATCGCTTAAAAAGCGCAGCCCAGTGGCAAGCTGAGCCCGGCTTTGAGCCCCAAGCGGCACAAGTAACCGGCGCTGCCAGCGATGAAGTGGGCGTTTTTGCTCTTTCCGCCATGAATGATGATGCCATGATGCAAGTAAGCCGCGAGAATACTCTTGCGCTGAACTTAGAAGAAATGCAAACCATTCGCGCCTATTTCCAGCAGCCAGCAGTGAAGGCTGACCGTGAAGCCTTGGGCTTACCGGCTGACCCCACCGATGCTGAATTAGAAGTACTTGCGCAAACCTGGTCTGAGCATTGCAAACACAAAATTTTGGCTTCGCGCATTCAGTATACCAATACAGAAACAGGCAGCGTGGAAGATGTAGATAACCTTTACAAGACCTGCATTCGTGAAACCACAGCTAATATTCGTGAGCGCCTTGGCGAAAATGATTTTTGCCGTTCGGTCTTTAAGGATAATGCCGGCGTTATTTCCTTTATTGGAGCCTATGATGCTTGTATTAAAGTGGAAACACACAATAGCCCTTCGGCGCTGGATCCTTACGGCGGCGCTCTTACCGGTATTGTGGGTGTAAACCGTGACCCCATGGGCACAGGCATGGGCGCTGAGCTGGTATGTAATACCGACGTTTTCTGCTTTGCCTCCCCCTTCCATAAAGAAGAATTGCCTCCGCGTTTATTGCACCCCCGCCGTGTGCTGGAAGGTGTGCGTGAAGGTGTGGAGCATGGCGGTAATAAGTCTGGTGTGCCCACAGTGAACGGCTCCTTGGTATTTGATGAGCGCTTCTTAGGTAAGCCACTGGTATATTGCGGTACTGTGGGTATTATTCCCACCGAAGTAGCCGGCAAGCCTGGCTATGAGAAAAAAGCTCAAGTGGGTGATATTATCGTTATGGCCGGTGGCCGCATCGGTAAGGACGGCATCCACGGCGCTACCTTCTCTTCGGAAGAATTGCACGAAGGTTCCCCAGCCACCGCAGTGCAAATTGGTGACCCCATCACCCAGCGTAAAATGTATGATTGCATCATGCGCGCTCGTGATCTTGGTTTGTACAATGCCATTACCGACAATGGCGCCGGCGGTCTTTCTTCTTCTGTGGGTGAAATGGCAGAAGATACCGGCGGTTGTATTT
>CAYJAL010000033.1:0-17729 GCA_964367875.1 uncultured Desulfovibrionaceae bacterium
TCTGGGGGGAGAACCTTTTTTCCAAAAAAGGTTTCCCCCCAGCATGCTTTGTCTGCAATATTAGGCCTTTGTATTTCTACAAAGGCCTTTGCATAAAATATATTGTTTCTTAAAAAACTTGTCCGGCCCCTTGGCCTTTAGGGTGAGGTTCCACCCAGTTTTTTATCTTCATGCCCATATCATAACCCACAGAGCGCGCTGTGAGCCCCATGGGGTCTGCAGGCATACGCTCTTGGAAGCCCACAAGGAATAAGTCTGTGGCTTGTTCCTTACTAATACTGCCCCCTTGCCCCATGGACCATAAAAGCACGCCCGTTTCCACTTCATACATTTCTATTTGCATAGAAATAGAAGAAGTGCCTACGCCACCACCGTCCATAAAATGGGTAATATAGCCACCCACCAGCACATTGGCACCGCGGCTTTTAGCCAATGCCAAAGCGTCGCTCACTTGGAAGGGTACCGCGCTGTCATTGTATTCCAGAGCCTGAAAAGCTCTTTGCGCAAGCCATACTTGCCAGATTTGGCGGCTGATATTGTGGCTAATATTCTTGGGGCCGGCCACATCTTGCGTCACACGCAAAGGCACAAAAAGGCCGCGCAGAGCATCCTTAGGTGATGTATTGGGTTGCACATATACCCGAATGGGGCTTACATCCACCTGAGCATCACTGGTAACATGGTAGGGAGTGGCCATTTCTCCGTGCAAACTGGTGGTAGGATTGCCCCCCACACAGGCGCTGAGGCCAAGGCACAAAAATAATGCCAGCGCTAATTTCACTCTTTTCATTGCATCCTCGCAGTTGGGGCTTCAGCTCTCTGAATGGAATGAATAAGTTTTTCCTGAGAGCGTAATAAACTTTCATGTAAGGAGCGTCGACGCTCCTCAGGAAGCTGTCTAAATTCTTCCTTCTCTGTCAAAAGAATGAGCTTGCTCATCTCCTCTTGGAGAGATTGCAAATGATGTGCCTCAGAGCCGGACAAATGCCCATTACATAAAGAAAGCTCCACCAAATGCAAAAGTCTTTGCGCTTCACTTCCTATATATTCCGGCGCAAGCATAGCGGCAAAACGTTTTTTCTGACGTCTCTTTTCCCAATAATTCTTGATGGTAGTAAAAATACGGAGCATAATCCCCCCTTTGCTCTTGCAAAAAAAGAGCTGGTAAGTAAATGCTTATGCTTTTTGAGCCATGGAGTTTTAGGCAGAGAATAAAAATTGTAAAATAAGTGGTACTCCAATGGCGTACACTGGCAAAATGCCTAATAGCGTTTGCCCCCATGTAAGACGCATGGCATAGCGACAACCTACGGCTGTACAAGCTATACTCCAAATAAAACCTACCACAGAACCTAAGGCCGGCACAAGACATAAAAGCATGGGCGCCGAGCCATAGGCCACCACTTGAAAAATAAGATTAAAATGCGCCCTTTGCGGCGTTATCAAGCGAAAAAGAAGAAAGTACACCGTGGTGGTGAAAAAGAGCTCCACAATACTTAAAGCCCCGCCCAAAAGCAAAGCCAAGCTATAAGAACTTTGCGGCGTAAGCATGCTTAACAGAGCTTGCAATTGCGGATCTTCGGCGGCGGTGGGGGCTAAAGCCTCGCTGATAACATCACCCCAAAAACGCTCAAAGGTAATTTGTAAAAGCCCCACAATAACAAAAAATACCAAGGCTCTTTTTTGCGAACTTTGCGGCAAAAGTCCGGCAAAAAAACGCGGCGCCGAAAAAAGCACACGTAATACCGTTTGATAAAAGGCAGAAAAATACCCTACTGGCTCGGGGTTTTCCCAGGGATTATCCAAGGCAAAGGCGGCAAAGGCGACGTCTTCTTCCTCTTGTTGCTGGGCTTGCTCTTGCTGCGTAGTTTTTTGAGCTGCTTCTTGCTCACGCGCATAGGCTGCATGGGCGCTTTCTGCATGAGTATTTTCTTTAGGGGGAGAATATTTAGTTATGGTTTTAGGCCTTTGTTGCTCTTGTGCAGATTCTTGAGCGCGCTGCGTTTGTACAGGTTGCCCAGCTTGCGAAGTCGTCACACTTTCTTGCGTAACCTTTTCTATGCTTATTTGACCTTCCTCACCCTCATGAACATGCACTTTAAAGCGACATTGACATTGTGGGCACGTGGCCATGGTAGAGGCTTTGGGCATTTTCTCTGCAGGCACTTGGCGCGTAAACTGGCATTGAGGACAAATAATTTTCATGATGTATAAACTCCCTAAATTCTGGAGACTGAGCATAGTGTTTTTTGTTTATACAGGCAAGTGCCAAAGGCATGGATACTGTAGGTGAGAAAAAAAGGCCTGCGGCAAATGCGGATAGGCAGCGCTTAGACGATGCTCAATACCGCCGGCAGCACTAAATACAGCTAAGCGCTCTTGTAATTGCTCAGCGCTTTTATAAATATGGCTATAATGCAAAATAGGGAATCGCGGCGCCAAAACTCTTTGCCCTTGAAGTCCCAGCACTTTTTCGTGAATGCGCCCTTCAAAGCAGACCTGTGCCTCACGCGGAAAAAGGCGCAATTGCACATCAGGCCACAGGCCAAAGGCCATGCGTATATGCTGCGCATCCTTTTCAAAGGTTTGACGCTGAAAAAGCACCCCGCCGCTCTGCTCCCTTTGCATAAGACTTGGCAAAGCCGCCCAGCTTTGCGCAGAGAATCTTTCATCGGCATCAAGATACAGCACCCAATCTCCTGTGCAATGGGAGAGCATGGCATTACGCTGAGCGCTAAAATCCCCCTGCAATGGGCGACAAAAATGCCGCACTGGTGCCGAGCAGGAATACTGCGCTGTCTGCGGCATAGACTCTGCATCCCACACCACCACCACCTCATGCACCCATGAAGGGATATGGGCAAAAAACTCTTCTAAGTGTGGCTCGTTAGGATGTACAATGGCGCCTACGCTGAGCGTTTGCTGAGCAAAGGGCCCGCTCTCATGACAAGAGGTAAGCTCTTTGGGCACAGCGCCCAAAAAAAGCTTACGCCAATGCTCTAAAGATTGCTGCCGCCTATTAGGGGGAGAAGCAAAAAAAAGCGTACACCGCTCCGGCCTTAAACCCAAAGCACCTGTAAGCATAAACAGCGCCCAAGGTGACGTATCCACCAAAAGGTGGACATTATCCGGTAAGGGTGAAAGCCTTTGCAAAAAAGCCTTGGCCACAGCAGGCTGGCTTTCTAATATAAGCAAGGGCAAATCTATCCCCCGCTCTTGGCTTTGCGCCAAAAAAATTTCCACAGCAGCTTCATGGCAACCCAAGAGTATACAAAAACTATGGCCGGCTCGTAAGCTATTTGTAAGGCCACGCTGCATATGGCGCCCAAGCTCCTCAGCGCTATAAAGCTCTTGCGTTAACGCTGAATCCATGCCCTGCCACGCTAGCACTTCTTCGCTATAGGCACGCCAAAGGGGTACCAAGGTTGTACTTAAATCCGTAAAAGAAAGGTCGCGCATATTAGCCCGTAAATTGCGCCGCCAAGCGCACAAATTGCGGCGCCCACCAAGGACAAGAGGGGGCAAAAATATGGGTATAGGAAGCAAAAGTTTGCCTTGAAAGCAAACCATCTTGGCTCTGCCCCATGCCTATGCCCTTGGCTAAGTGCAAGCAAAGAGAGCTTTGCTGCTCTTTTTCATCTACGCATTTAGAATAATGAAATTCGTGTCCGCGTATTTCTTGCCCCAAGGGATGGTAGGGATTTTCCTTTTGCACCTGCGCCTGCACATAGCCAAGCCCTTGAGGGCGCGCGTGAAATTGTGCCTGCACAGGAAAAATATCCGCCATGGCATAGGCTTTTCCCTGTCGAATAATGGATTGCGCCAAAAGCATAAAGCCGCCACATTCAGCATAAATGGGCATATTTTGCGCTGAAAATTCCCTCAATGTGTGCAAATGTTTAGAGGCAGAAAGCTGCTCCAAATACTCCTCAGGATAACCACCGCCAATATACAAGCCTTGCAAATCCTGCGGCCAAGGTTTTTCATCCAGCATGGAGAGGGGCACAAGGGTGGCTCCGGCGCGGCGCAAAGCTTCTAAATTTTCAGCATAGTAAAACCAAAAAGCATCGTCAAAAATATAGCCAATGCGTACAGGCTTTTCTAAAACAACGGGATCTTGCGTATAAAAAGGTTGCACTGTATCCGTAAAAGACGCGGTGGAAGATGCGGTACAGGCCAAAGCAAAAATAGCTTCCAGATCACAGTGTGACTGTATAAAATCCCCCAAATGCTGCAACATGCTCTCAGCTTCATGTATATGCCCTTGTGTCAGTCCCATATGCCTTTCCGGCAAAGGATTTTCCTTCAAGCGCGGCAAAGCGCCCAGTACAGGAATATCCGTATAATATTCTATGGCCTCACGAATAATACGCTCGTGGCGGCTGGATCCCACTTGATTAAGCACCACACCGCCTATACGTACATCTTTTTCAAAATGCGCCAGACCATGCAATAAGGCTGCTGATGTGCGGGTCATCTTGGTCACATCCAAAGAAATAATCACCGGGGCATTCAGTATACGCGCCACTTCTGCCGTGGAGCAGGAGCCTTGCACATCTTGCCCATCAAAAAGCCCTCGATTCCCTTCCACCACGCTCAAATCTGCATTGCGCTCTTGGCAAACGTGAAAAAAAAGTGCACGCAATCTTTCTGCCGACAAAAAATAGGGATCTATATTGGTGCAAGGGCTACTGGCGGCCAGTTCTAGCCAATGGGCGTCAATATAATCTGGCCCTTTTTTAAAGGGCACTACTTTTTTGCCTTGCTGTACAAAGGCGCGGCACAGCCCTAAGGAAAGGAGGGTTTTGCCGCCGCCTCCGCGCAAAGCAGAGATAACGAGGCGTGGATTATGTGCTATATTCATGGTCATTTTTATATGTTCGTTTTATGTAAAGAGTTAGAAATAGGAATTTTACAATTCTACGTTGCAAAAAAATCCACTGGGGGAAAAACTTTTTTGAAAAAAAGCCCCAGTCTAAGCTGGCCCCAGATCCGCTTTCCAAAAAACTTTAATTGCGCCAGCAGCTTGTCTTTGAAGGTACATTTTTCGCGCCGTGTAAATTTTACCCTAAACTTTGTTAGTAACTTGAAAACGGCCTTCCACACCTTTTTACTTAAACAAGCCAAATATAGCGCCAAAAAAACCGCCAATAAGGTCAAAGACCCCCAACCCCAAAGAACCCAAGGCCGATAAGAGCACGGCGCCTGTATCCACATCGCGCTGTGGGTCATCTAAAGAACCGTAAAAACGTACAGGAATATCGCTTAAACCGCTGGCGCTCACAACTAAACGCATATCGAGGGTATCATTAACAAAATCCACCTTACCCCTGCCTGTTGCTTGTAAGTCTTTCCCTTTCATAGCAAAGTTACGGCTTTCTAAAACGCCCTTAGTAATGGCGCCAGAATCTCTAAAATAACTTAATTGCGTGGGGCTATCCTTAAGCTTGCCATTTTTATCCTGACTTTGTAAAAAGCCCTGCCCCACATCCAAGCGCCAGGTACCATCAAAGGCCGCCGGAATATCACTGCTATAGCCTATGGCCCCTTGAGCAGAAAGCCACAAATCTGCCGCACCGGCAATGGCTGTTTCCAATTGTAAATCGCGACTCAAAGGCAAAAGATTGGCGCCTTTTACTTGCGCCCCCACTTGCGTTTGCAGGCGGCCGTTTTTCACCGTGCCTTTAAAATTCATAAGTGCATCGCCATTATACAACTTTGCCTTTACAGGAGAACACTCTAAGGTGGCGGCGGCAATGGTCACAGGAATATGGGCATCCTTTACCCGCACTTTGTTCATGGTATAGGTGCCTATACGCACAGTGCCCTTGGCATTGAAATTTTCCAGCCAGCCCCAAGATAAAGGCCTTTCTTGCTTTTTCTTTATGCTGCTTTGTACAGGTAAGGGCGGCACCGGCTTTCTTACAGGCACGCCCCCTGCGCTCAGGCTTTGCTTTTGCTCTTCTTTCTTTTTGGCCTCTGCTTGCGCTTTTTTGGCAGCTTTGGCAGCTTCTATGGCTTTTATATCTCTAAAAAGCACATCAAAATCAAACACATTGGCAAATAAATCAAAAGACCATTGGGGCTTGGCAGTAAAGGTGCGCTGCAAAGAGCCGCTTATGCGCATATCCTTCAGCTGCATATTCACTTTATCTAGGCGTAACAATTCCTTAGCATAGGACATATGGGTGCTTAAGGTGGCGCTTTGCGGCGCTGTGCTGGGGAGAAATGGCCGCCCCGATTCATCTAGCTGGGCTAAAACCTTACTTATGGCCTTGGTACTGGCATTTACCGTGGCATTCCAGCGTATGTCCTTGGAAAAATCCATTTCTCCAAAGCCGGAAGCCTGCATATGAGCAAGGCTTGGCACTGTGCCTGTGGCCTTTTGCAAGGATACCGTGCCCTTGGTAGTATTTAATGAAAGCTGCGTGGAAAAATGCACTTCCGTACTATGGGGCAAGGTGGTTAAAGAAGGCGCAAAACTCACTTGCACCTTTCCGGGTATATTATTTAAGGCCACAGTGCCATAATCTTCGCCAATAAATTCCAAGGCGCCATTCCAGCTACTGGTGGCAGAAATATCTTCCGTATCCAGCGCCGCTTTCCACTGCCCACCATACATAAGTTTAGGCGGCCATTGGGCACCGCTTACCTTGGCGGGATTTTGCCCGGCCACATGGGCCTGCACTGTCATGCGCTTAAAGGGTACCTTTTGCTTACTACGCGAATAAAAATTCCCATTATCCACACGTAAAGATGCCTCTCCCCCCAAGGATACCAAAAACTCACCGGCATACACGCCCTTGCCCGACACAGTGGCATCGGCCGACATGCGCCCATCAAAAAGCTCTCGCCCTATAAGACGCGCCACCGGTTTTTGCGCGCGAACATTACGCAAAAGCGCCGTTATATCATAGGCCGATTCATCTTGCTCATTGCGATACAAAATAGCCTTACCCGCCGCGCGCCCATCAAAAAACTTCTCCGCACTAAAGGCAAGCACCGCCGCATTGGTATGTTTTTTGGCTACTTTTTCGCCATCAAGGCCTATGGGGTTTACCCTAAATTGAAAGCCCTCCAAGGGCAATTGCCAAGCAAAAACCTTATCTGCTGCCACATTTATATCATAGTCGACGCTAATATAGTCATCACCTTCCACCACCTGAGCTTCGGGCGTACCGGGCTCCGGTGTAAGGGGCTTATGGGCAAAGGTCAGCGCCTCAGGACGCACGCCTTCTGCTTCGGGATATACTGTGCCAAGGTTCAATTCCGGCGCAGTAATATCCAAAAACACCACTGCCTTAGACCATGTAGGCACCCCACCGGTACCTGTAAAGCTACCGCCGCCGGCTTTTGCTTGTAAACGCGGAACAGTAAGACCTTCTTTATTTATCAAAAAGTCTAAATTGCCTTGGATATCATGCAAGGTATGCTGAATGCCGGGAGGTAAATGACGTGCAAATCCAAACCATTGAGTTAAGCTCAATTTTTGCACATCAATATGACCATCCACGCTGGGATTATCCATATCTTGCAAATGCACGGTAGCTTCTAGCGAAAGAGTATCTTGCTCAAGATTTGCCGTCACATTTTGTATATGCAGCGCTTTTTCCAAGTCCCCTTGAATGTTTCCTGCACTTTGCACGGCAATGGGCACCCCATGCCAGAGTAAATTCCCTTGTATTTTCCACTGCCCTTGCACAGCGTGTTCAGCGGAAGTTGTTTCGGCTTCAGAAGACCATACCTTAGCCAAGGCTTGCCCCAAGGGATTATCTAAAGTGTAGCCTAACGAAAAATCCACAAGCACATCATCTAAAAGATCCGGTACATGAACTTTGCTTTGTAACTGCACAGAAATGTTTTCTTCCACATCCCCATCTAAATGCAGCACAAAGGCTTGTACTTGGGCAAGATTTTGCTCGCCTACCTGCACTTGGGTCACATCCACCTGCACGCGCCCTTCTAAAGCACCCAAGGCGCTCAACTCCACTTGGGTTTGTACAGAGTTGCAATGTATATTCCAGCCATCTTGCTGTATATCCACAGAGCCATGCACAATTTCTACCGAAGAACCGTAGACAAATGAGGGTATTTGCTGCAAGGCCTGCTGCACAGACGCATGTACCATGGCGCCCCAATGTTCTGTCTGCACAGGCATAGCGCTCTGCACTCCAGAAGAAGAAGCCGACGTGCCCGATATAGCGGACTCGGTCGCCGTAGCCTGGCCAGTCTCGGTAATTTCAGATGTTTTTTCTGTCGCCATAGCAGGGTGCAAAGTAAAATGCGGCCGCCACAAAGAAATATCCCCCAAAGCGAATTCCCCTTGCAATAAAGGCAATAAAGTGGGACGTAAGGTGGCATAGGCCACATCGAGGGTGAATTTTGCATGATCCACATGTACATCTGCCAGTGACAAGGCAGGTAAAGGAAGCAAAGTCATATCTATGCCGGAAAACTCCAGCTTCATATCTGTATGCTCTTCCAGTATTTGCGAAATTTCTTGGCTTATTTCCTCTGGATACAGCTTTACAAAGGTAAAAGCACACAGAAAAACAAGCACCAAGAGAGAGAGTAAAAAAGCGGCAATATAGGCACAAGGGCGCCAAAGAAAAGCAATTTTCTTTCTCATCTGGCCAGAAAATTGGGGAGACTTGAGAGATTTGGGAGCTTTGTTTTTTTTCTTTTTCCCTTGCTCCGAAGATTGTGGAGAATGTGATGTTTTACTATGCACTTGACGACTATCCATGTGAAAGATACTTAAAAAAAGCCTCTAGAGAAAAGCACTTCACCCTCTATATAGTGTTTACCCCCAAGGCGCAATACATAAAAGCTGCATTTTCAAAAAATATATGCAGTAAAGGTCTTAATTTGCAAAAAATTTTCTGGATAGGAAGCCCCTTTTTTCAGGCTGCCATGAGCTCTTTGGGCTGGAAGGTTCATTTTTTTAATTTTGAGCATATATCTGTATTCACTTGGCAAGATCTCGTGCGTATGGCCGATTTTGAACCTGACATTGTCATTGTAGCCGATAAAAGCCGCCCGCCTTTCGTCCTTGGCATGGAGGATTTTCCCTGCTTTACCCTCTTTTATGCTGTGGATACGCATATTCACAGCTGGTACCCCTATTATGCCCAAGCCTTTGATGCCTGTATGGTGAGCCTTAAAGACCATACAAGCCTCTTTCAACACAAGCGATTATCGCCGCAGAACATCCTTTGGTCGCCAGCTTTTGCCAAAGATAGTGATCAGCCACGCCCTGAGCTTAGCCCGCAATGGGATTGCCTTTTTGTGGGCACCATCAATGAACATACTACCCCCACCCGAAAAGTTTTTTTAGCAGCCTTGCAAGAAAAGCTTGGCAATGTGCATTGCACCCGCGGCAACTATGCTGAGCTTTTTCCGCAAGGCAGGGTTATTCTAAACCATTGTGAACATGGGGATTTAAATTTTCGTGTTTTTGAAGCGTTGGGCTGCGGGTCTTGCTTAGTAACGCCGCATATAGGACATGGGCTCACAGATATTTTTACGCCGGATAAAGATTTATGCTGTTATGACAGGGAAGATGTGAACCAAGCCGCGCAAAAAATACGCTATCTTTTAGAGCATGATGAGCATAGGCAAGCCCTACAAGAGCAAGGACTTGCCACCATCAATGCCGGCCATAGGGCCCTGCATAGAGCCCAAAATCTCACGCAATTTTTAGAAAGTATTTCACCGCAAGAAAGGCAAAAAAGCATAGAGGTACGGCGAAAAAATGCCGCGCACATTCGTAATACTTGGCTTAAAGCTATTTACTTACTTTTAGCCGAGGCCATACCGCAAGAGAGCCTACGCGCTGCCTACTTGCAGGCCTCACGCGGTGCCTATTAACAGACTGTTGAAAAAGCAGCGTCTACTGTGTCAGACTTGTTTTTTGCTCCAATCACGTATGTTTAATACGCTCATTGCGCAAAAAACTGCGTCTTCCTTGTATCCACTACTTTTTGAACAGCCTGTTTTAAGCTGATGTTTGAAAAGGAGCTGAGTACTGCCTATGCGGTATACTATGAGCCCGCAGGATGTGGGCTAGCCCCACAGGGGAGCAAGCCAAAGGTAAGACGGAATTCACTTCCGTCGCCGCCGACGCTTGCGATAGCATGTGTCGTACAGGACGTACGACCAAGCGTCATCTCGTAAGCCTTTTAACGTTGCGGCGGCGCCATAAAGAGATCTAAACCGCCGGTGGAGGCATTTTGCGCCCCGCTTGGCATGGACATGGATCCATTTTGTGGCTCAGGGGAGCTTACAGGCTGCAGCCCTTGGAAAGAAAGTTGCGACAAGGGCGCGGTTTGATTGCTTGTGGCGGCCTTATCTTCCTTACTTGGCGCCATTTTTTCACCCTCATCACCATTTACAGAAGGCGCCAAAGAAGCTAAACGCTGTTCCAAGGCGGCCACAAGAGCGCGTTGCTCTGCCAGCTCTTGGCGTACTTGTTTGCTTAATTTTTCTTGTCCAAATAAGATGAACACAAACATGAAAAACAAGCCCGCAAAAAATAATATACTAAAAATCATCATAGACATAAGCAGTCCTTTTGTATACCTCAAGGGTACGGCGCCAAGGCGCACAGTAAATTTAGACCAAAAACAATACCATTGCCCCAGTCGTTATAAGTATCTGGGCTGTGTACTGCAAATTTTATGTATAATCAAGGATAAGTATGAGCAGCGAACCTTTACGCCCCCACCTGGTGGTAGCCGATGCCGATGGCAATATTTATGATCACCCCGATTTACTCATGGTATGTCGCACAGGTAAACAATGGGGATTGCCTCGCCCCGATGAGCTTATTCCCCTACCGCCGGAAAGCGAACTTTTTTATTTACCACGCCGCCGCGCTGTGGGGCTCAATGAAGAAACAGGACAAATGGAGGTGCAAGAAGATTTAGCTGTGGCGGCCTTTGCAGCACCGGCGCATACCCTCACCTCGCATCCGGCCTATGCCACAGATCAAGGAGCGCCGCTGCTCCCACTTTTTGCCTATGGCGCTGTGGGTTTTGCGCGCGGTCGTTTTTATATTTGTGCAAAAAAAGTCGACACAGACACAAGGCAAGAATTTCGTAAAGTAAAACGTCAAATACTTACCAAAAATGTGCGCCAGCTGGTGGAAAAGTATCCCAATAACCGCCTCATTCAGCACATTATGCAAAAATGTGTCATGGAATATGATTGCCCTGCAGCGCGTAATTTAGCCTTGGGACGCCACGAAGCTCCCTTACCTACCTCGCGAACATGTAATGCGCGATGTATTGGCTGTATTTCGCAGCAAGAAGAAGGCTCCCCCATTGTGACCACGCCACAATGTCGCCTAGATTTTTGCCCCACTGCCGCAGAAATCGTACAGATCATGCACCATCACAGCAGTAATGAAAAAGAAAAGCCCATCTATTCCTTTGGGCAAGGCTGTGAAGGGGAACCCCTCACCAATGCAGAGCTTTTACTAGAAGCTGTACGCACATTCAGAGCTGAAAATGGCAAGGGTACCATCAATTTAAATTCCAATGCCTCGCGCCCTAAAGCCGTGGCGGATTTGGCCGATGCAGGCCTAACCTCTTTGCGTGTAAGCCTCAACTCTGCACGTCCTGAGGTTTATAATGTCTACTATCGGCCGCAAGGCTATAGCTTTGAAGATGTACGCGCTTCCATTATTGCTGCCCGTGAGCGCGGCGTCTTTGTTTCCTTAAACCTTCTGTATTTTCCGGGCATTACAGATACAGAGGACGAATTAGAAGCCCTTACCCAGCTCATAGGCACATGCGGCGTCAGCTTTATTCAATTACGCAATTTGAATATTGACCCCGAAATGTATATTGACTTGCTGAAAGATATTCCCACCTCACCTTCTGTGGGCTTTGTAAATTTTAAAAAGCGTTTACGCAAAGCCTGCCCTTGGCTGGAATTTGGCTATTTCAACCCTTGGCTGGGCGAAAAGGCAACATTAAGCGCCCCCATGCCTGGGCAGTGGACAGCACCTATTCCTGTGGCGCGCGGTGTTTTAGGCGGCGAAGCTGAACCTGAAGAGCATGACGACGCCGAAGTATCGGCCGAAGCTTCGACAGATATTTCAGCAGACGCATTGGCGCAAATACATGACTTTGCCCCCTCAAACCCTGAAAATAAAGAGAAATAAACGCCATGATTTTTCCTCTTGGCGCACTTATAAATGGCCTTGCTGTCATGGCCGGAGCCTTACTGGGTCTGGCCTTTGGCAGCAAAATGCCAGAAAAAATGCGTGAACTTGTTTTCCAAGGCATTGCCCTGTGTATTTTGGTTTTGGGCCTTGAATCTGCCTTGGTAGAACATAATGCCATGCTCACCATAGCTAGTATTATTCTAGGCTGTATCCTAGGGGAATTATTAAAAATTGAAGACCGTTTATTACAATTGGGTAATTGGCTGAAAACAAAAGTGTCTTCCTCTAACCCGCGCTTTACCGAAGGCCTTGTTACCAGCTCTTTGCTGATTTGCATTGGCGCCATGGGGATTTTAGGATCCATTGAAGAGGGTTTGCGCGGCACACGGGAAATTGTTTACGCCAAGGCCGCCATCGATTTTTTTGCCGCCATCATCTTAGCGGCCAGTCTGGGCTTTGGAGTATTTTTTTCTGGCATCAGCGTATTTCTTTATCAAGGCAGCATTGTTTTAGGCGCCTCTTTTTTAGCAAATATTCTTACAGATCCTATTTTGACAGAAATTACCGCCACGGGCGGCATCCTTATGCTGGCCATTGCCACTAATACTTTAAAAATTACTGCCATACGTATAGGCAATATGCTACCAGCTTTAATAATAGCTGCAATCCTAGCAATTTACTGGGTTTAAATTTTTCTTAGCAATAACAAAAAGCCCAAAAGCCATCTTGACATGTGCTAAATGAGCCCTATTTTATGGTAAGTAAAGCTACAAAAAGGGTATTTTATGCGTGACAAAAAACTTTTTTTGCCATAGGATGCCGCGTCGAAGGGACATCAAGCTTTATATTCAACCTTTCTCCGACTTTTCTATTCGGTTTTTATGACCTCTTTCGCAAAGAACATAGGTAAAAAATGAGCCAACAACAGAACATTTCGTCATCTTTGGAAAATTTCCTCACGAGATTAGGTCTTGGCATGCGTGCCAAGCTCATCTTCATTTTTATCATCATCAAAGTGCTCCCTCTAGTGCTCATTGCCTTGGTGGCATGGCAGCAAGCCATGAGCCTTGGCGATGAAATGAAAGAACGCACCCAAAATATGGCAAATACCGCTGTGGAAGAACTCACCGTGGCCGGTAAATTAGCTGTAGACGATGCCGTGCGCGCTTTGGATGATAGAGGCACACAAGAAATTGAGCGCCTCACCACAGATACTGCACGCAATGTGGCAAATTTCCTTTACAGACGCGATGATGACATTCGTACTCTTGCGGCTTTCCCCATAGATAAGAATATCTACAAAACCTTCGTAGAGCATAGAACCAGTCCTGTGCTTGTTCAAAGTGAATGGGTCTTATCTGAAGATAAAAAGCAATGGGTAAGCACCAAAGCGCCCAACCCAGCACAAGATTTACCCTTTACTTCTGAGCAAAACTCCACTCGCTATAAGTACACTAAGCCTACAGACTTTACACTTGATTCCAAGCCCTTATACCTTGAAATGACATTTGTAGACCTTACAGGGCAAGAGAAAATTAAAATTACCACGTCGGATATTATGGATCCGACTTTAAAAGATATTTCTGATAAAAAAAACACCTTCATTAAGGCTGAAGATTATTTTGCAAAGCTTCAAGAACTTAAGACAGGTGAAATCTATGTTTCCGATGTTATTGGCGCCTATGTAGGTACCCCCTTCATTGGCCTTTACACACCAGAAAATGCCGCCAAAAGAAATCTGCCCTTCGAACCAGAAAAAGCCGCCTTTGCCGGGCCTGAAAACCCCAATGGCAAGCGCTTTCAAGGTATTGTGCGCTGGGCAACTCCTGTAGAAAAAGACGGTAAAATAGTAGGTTATATAACCTTAGCTCTTAATCATGACCACATCATGGGCATGCTTAATCACTTAACCCCTAAGGCCGAGCGCTATACAGAGCTTTCTGACCCCATCGAAGGCGACTATCTCTTTATTTGGGACCATAAAGGGCGTAACATTGTACACCCGCGCCACCACTCCATTGTGGGCTATGACCCAGAAACTGGCGATCCCCATCCTGCGTGGCTGGAAGATTACATCTATGAACAATGGCAAAAGAGCGGCAAAAGCTATGCTGAATTTATAGAAACTGTTCCTACCTTTGTGGATCAACGTCGTGATAGAAAGTTTGCCAAAGAACAGCTTATCAAGGGTGACGTTGGCCTTGATTGCCGCTATCTTAACTTTGCACCGCAATGTACAGATTGGTACGCCGCCACTCGTGAAGGTGGTTCGGGCTCCTTCCTTATCCTTTGGTCTGGCCTTTGGAAGCTGACCACCACAGCCGCTATCCCTTATTATACCGGCCAATATGGTGAAACCAAGCGCGGTTTTGGTATTGTTACGGCCACCTCCGGCATTGAAAACTTCCACGCGCCGGCCATTGAAACGCAAAAGAAAATTCAAGATATTATTTCTGATACAGACGAAGAATTGGATGGCGTAGCCCAAGATACCTTTGCAACCATTGCAGCGCGTCTTTGGGAAACTACCTTAAGCCTATCTGTATCCACTGTAGTTATGACTATCTTGGTAATCTTTGTGGCCATATGGATGGCTTCTACCATCACCAAGAAAATCACCTATCTTATCGCCGGTATTACACGATTCCGCCAAGGCGAGCGTCAATTCCGCTTTAATGAACCTGTTAAGGATGAGCTGGGTGTATTGGCTGACTCTTTGGACGAGTTGTCACAAAGTATTGAAGACAGTATCAAAGGCCCTGCCACCATCACTGACCTTGAGGGCAATGTTATCTACATGAATGGTATGACACTGGAGCTTTTAGACACCACTTTAGAAAAAGTTGTGGGCAAAAAGTATACAGACGTGAGCATTTATGATGAAGAAAGCAATCCTATTACCAGTTTTATGACTGGCAAAGAGCAAAGCATTACCCAATACGTACCTACACACACCTATTATAAGAGTAATGTGAACTATCTTACCAGCAAGGAAGGCGAAAACCTGGCCTACCTTATCGTGCTGGAAGACGTAACCCAGCTTATCACAGAACAAGAGCGTATTGAACGTGAACGTGCCTTACTAGATACGGTTATTTCATCGTCGCCAGACCTTATTTGGTATCTTGGCGCCAACGATAACTTTCTCTTTGTAAATACACGCTTTGCCTCCTCCTTTGGGAAAACTCCTGAAGAAGTGCATGGCCGCAAAGCTTCACAAATATTGCCTGCGGCAGTGTATGAAGCCATACGTAATAATGACCAAGAGGCCATCAACTATAAGGGCGCTGTGCATACTGAAGAAAGACTCACCTTTGCCGATGGCCATGAAGAAATTCTGGACGTTGTACGCACCCCGCTCTTTACACCGGATAATAAGTTACGCGGCATCTTGGGCGTAGCCCGTGACGTAACCCAACGCGTAACCGTTGAAAAAGAATTACGCCAAATGCAGCGTGACCTCATCAATGCCGTGGCAGAAGCCAACAAGGCCAGTGATTCTAAGAGTGAGTTCTTAGCACGCATGAGTCATGAAATTCGCACACCTATGAATGCTATTTTGGGTATGACCAATATTACCAAGCGTAAGCTGGGTAGCGATGACTGCAAAACTGATGACCTTATGCCGCATATTGCGCAAATTGAATCCTCCTCACAGCACCTTTTGGGCTTGCTTAATGACATCTTAGACATCTCTAAGATTGAAGCCGGCAAAATTGAGCTGTCTGAAGAGAGTTTCTCCTTGCTGAAGTTGGTAGAAGAAGTTTCAGTGATTATTAAGCCTCGTTGTAGCTCTAAGAACATCACTTTTGATGTAAACTTATCTTCCTTCCACTGCGAAAATTATATTTCCGATGGTTTACGTTTGCGTCAAATTCTCATCAACTTACTTGGCAACGCTGTGAAGTTTACACCAGAGCTTGGTAATATCGTCTTCCGCGTAGAGCAACAAAAGCGTGAGAACGGTCAAAGCCTTGTGTTCTTCTCGGTAAAAGATACAGGTATTGGTATTTCTGAAGAAGCCATATCCAAACTCTTTAACCCCTTTGAGCAGGCCAATAGCCATATCACCCGCCATTATGGCGGTACCGGCCTTGGACTTTCCATTAGTCGCCGCATAGCCTTATTGCTGGGTGGAGATATACATGTACAGTCCACCTTGGGCGAAGGCAGTGAATTCTCCTTTGCACTATGGCTTAAGGAAGATGACGCAATTATTATTAATGAAGATACACACAGCGGTGACGTAACTGTGGCTCCTGGTCAGCATATCTTATTAGTAGATGACGTGGACATTAATAGAATTATTGCCATGGAACTCCTCTCTCCTTTTGAGTGTATCATTGACGAAGCCAGTGATGGACAAGAAGCGGTAGAGATATTTAATTCTTCCCCAGAAGGACATTACAAGCTTATTTTCATGGACTTGCAAATGCCTAATATGAACGGGCACGACTCTGCCAAGACCATACGTCAGCTCAATCGTAGCGATGCTACCACGGTGCCCATTGTAGCCATGACAGCTAATGCCTTCCGCGAAGACATTGACCAGTGCATGGAAAGCGGCATGAATGAACACGTTTCTAAGCCCATTGACCTGGAAAGGCTGAGTGAAGTAGTTAAAACATACTTAGGTAGTAATAAATAGCTTTTACAACAAATATGCCCCTAAGCCCCACGTAAAAAGCGTGGGGCTTTTTTGTGCCTGAGACGACAAAGGTAAAAACAGGCAAAAAAACCCTTACTTTTTTAGTTTTTTTTTAGTTTTTTACCTACTTTTTTGGACCTCGTGAAAAAAATATTATACTATAAAGACATATAGTTATAAAAAATAAAAAAAACTATTCCGCAAAATATACGCTTTTTTCCATCTTATACGTTGACAGAAGCGCCAAAGAGTGTTCTTGTGTATTCACGAGTCGCACCGAATACGACCAAATGTCTTGATTGTGTTGCGGGCGAGAAAATATTTTTTGAGAGGGTTATTCCATGCCTAAGTCGATCTATGTTGGCAATCTACCTTGGTCTGCTACTGAAGACCAAATCCAAGAGCTTTTCGCTGAATACGGTACCGTGCTTTCCGTTAAACTGGTAAGCGACCGTGATACTGGCCGTGCTCGTGGTTTTGGTTTCGTAGAGATGGAAGATGCCGATGCACCAGCAGCTGTTGAAGCGTTAGACAATGCCACTTTTGGCGGACGCACTTTGCGCGTCAATGAAGCACGTCCACGCGCTCCACGTCCTGCCCGCTACTAATTTTGTAGCACGCACTAGTTTACTTGGTTTAAGCTTATGCACACTTTTACTGCTTAAGATGCTTGCCTAGCAAGCTCTTAGGTACGGATTCAAGACTTTGCGTTCGGATGGGCTTTGTGTAAAAGCAAAGCCTTATTAACGCACCGGTGAATGGCAGGTACGGTGAGGGTACCCTCTGCCATTTTGTTGTTTTCTGGGTACTCATTGCATAGCTTCCTTGTAATTTTATTTACAAGGATACCAAGTTTTAAGGAGTATTATTATGCTTAATCCTAAACAATGTGTTTTACATAGCGGTGGC
>CAYJAL010000034.1:0-17521 GCA_964367875.1 uncultured Desulfovibrionaceae bacterium
CGTTCAAAATGGGTAATATGCAAAAAACACGTCTGACGAAGCAGATTGCCCATTTTCAACGAAATATTATATAGATTCAACACTCACCTTATACTCCTTCCCCTCCAAGGTCACCACATAATGCGAAATACCTTGAGAAGTCGAAGAATCATCCCCCAGCGCAGGTAAAGTACCCTTTTGTGCTTGCTCTTGCCACTGGGCAAAGTTCTCGCGCTCTTGAAGGTAGATATTTTGCGCCTCTTCGACGCTTATAGCCTCAAAGCTTAAGGTGTCGCCACCTTTACCTTGAGCAATAAGGGGTAAGTCCACAGTTATAACATGGGCAATTTTGGCATAGCCCCCTGTGGTTTGCCTGTCAGCCATAAGAATAATGGGCTTCCCTTCACCGGGCACTTGAATGGCGCCCATGCAAATGCCGTCGGAAATAATATTTCCATCCCCTGCATGCTCAATGGCCTCGCCTTCCAACCTATAGCCCATTCTATCGCATTGCGCCGTAATGGTATATTCGCCCTTGGCAAAGGTTTCTAAGCCCTGAGCCGTAAAATGATCTTCTTGCGGCCCCATAATCACACGCACCACTTTATGCTTGGCAGAAAAATCTTCCGCTGCCAAAGCGCGCTTTTCTAAAAAGGGCACATCATGGCTTGGTTGCTTAAAGGCAATGTCATCCCCTTGTTGCAAAGCTCTGCCCTCAAAGCCGCCCATTTGTGCCTTCATATAGGTGGAGCAGCTTTCCATAACAGGCTGCACAGCAAGGCCGCCGCCAAAGGCAATATAAGCGCGACAGCCCGATTTTTGCGCCCCAAAAGAAAGCACATCACCGGCTTTAAAAGCGTGGGCTTTATACATATCTATGGGCTGGGCATTTTTTTGCGGGCTCAGATTGCCGCCGGTAATGGCTAGGACACAATCTTGTGTAAAGCGCAGTTTGGGCCCCATGACGGTGGCCTCCAGCAAGGCTTCATTTTCTGCATTATTCACTAGTATATTGGCAATCTTGGCAGAGCGATAATCCATAACCCCAGATACAGGCACCCCAAGGGATTGATAGCCCACGCGCCCAAGGTCTTGCACTGTGGTAAGCAGGCCTGCATTTTGTACAGTAATGGCCATGATTATGCCTCCACCTTGTCAGAGTAAATATATTCGTAAGAGCCGTCCTCCACCTGCTGTACAATGCTATGGTAGGCATCTTGGTCTATGGAGGTAAATTTCACATAATCGCCGGGGCTGAGTAAAATAGGCTTGGGACGCTGCACATCGTACAATTTTACAGGGGTTCTGCCTATAAGCTGCCAGCCACCGGGAGAATCAAAAGGATAAGCCCCTGTTTGTTCTCCGGCAATGCCCACAGATCCGGCAGGAATTTTCAAACGCGGTGAAGTTAAACGCGGTGTGGCAATTTCCTTACTCATGCCGCCCAAATAGGGAAAGCCCGGCGCAAAACCCAGCATATAAATAAGATAGTCTTGCGAAGTGTGAATATCTATAACCTCTTGCACCGTTTTATTATTATGCTTGGCCACAAAGTCCACATCAGGGCCGTATTCACCGCCATAAATAACAGGAATTTCAATAACCTTGGCCGGAGGCACATCTATACTATCTAAATTATCCAATAAGCTTTGCATATGCGCCACAAGGGCTTCATGCCGTATACACTCAGGTTTATAATGCACAATTAAAGAGCGGTAGGTGGCCACCGTTTCCACCAGCCCCTCTACTCCACTGTTTTTCAAAACTATATCAAAGGCGCGGATTTTGGCATTGATTTCTGTGCTAATGGCATTGCCAAATTCCACTAAGATGGAGGTATCGCCGGTGAGTAAAAATTTTACAGCTTCCATGCCTGCTATACCATGGCATCAAGGTTTACAAGTGTAACACCGGCGCGCTCTAATTCTTCACGTATGGTGCGCACAAAGGCCACAGCCTTGGGATTATCCCCATGCACGCAAATGGAATCAGCCTTAATGGCAATTTCTTTGCCTGTAATGGCCCTTACGGTGCCCTTAGTTACCATGGTGATAACACGCTCAATGGCCAATTTTTCATCATGAATCACAGCGCCTTCTTGATTTCTGGGCACAAGATTTCCATCTTCTAAATAGGCTCTGTCGGCAAAAACTTCGCTGGCCACACGCAAGCCCACATCTTGTGCTGCTTGTACCATTTGGCTATTGGCCAGGGCTAACATAATGATATTTTTATCCACGGCGGCAATGCCTTCGGCCAGAGCACGCGCTAAGGTATAATCTTTGGCCGCCATATTATACAGGGCACCATGAGGCTTCACATGTTGTAATTTCAAGCCATGCGCTTGGGTAAAAGCCATAAGAGCGCCTATTTGATATTGTATGTATGCCTTGGCCTCCTCGGGAGAAACAACCATATTTCTACGGCCAAAGCCCATCAAATCCGGATAGCCCGGGTGCGCTCCCACAGCGGTGCCGGATTTTTTCGCTGCGGCCACGGTACTTTCCATAATCATGGGATCGCCGGCATGCCAACCACAAGCCACGTTGGCAGAAGTGACATATTGCATAACCTGTGCATCTAATCCCATGGTATAGGCGCCAAAGCTTTCCCCAAGATCGCTATTTAAATCTACTTTAAACATATTTTTTCCTTAGCAAAGTAAATATCAAAATGAACACCTAGCCTTGCGCGGCAGACCATGCCGGCACATTGGCAATACTGTCTTTAAAATACACATCCACGCCCAAAAGCGATTCGCCATAGCTTCGGAAGCTATCAAAAATATCTTGCTTAATTTCGCCGCGATCTCCCTGAAAACGTCGCGCCGCCGCTCCTTGAGCTTCGCGCCTACGTTCTTCCAAAAGGTTGGCATTTTCATAAGCAAGATGTACTAAATCTGCATCTAGGCCGCCACTATCTACCATGGATTGTAAAATGCTAAAAGCTTTTTCCACCGGCATACCTTGGCGATAAGGTCTATCTTCGGTAAGGGCTGTCAAAATATCTGCAATGGCAATGACGCGCGCCTCTAGGGGTAATTCCACAGCGCCAATGCCCATGGGATAGCCTTTGCCGTCCAAGCGCTCATGGTGCGAAGCTGCCCAAAAGCCCACCTTTTCAAGGCCGGGAATGGGCATAAGAATTTGGCGCGAAATTCTGGCATGTTGCTGCACAATGGTATATTCATCTTCGCTGAGCTTGCCATTTTTTTCAATAAGATCCACGGGTACGCCCATTTTGCCAATATCGTGTAAAAGCCCTGCCACATACAGGTCGTTAACGGCATCTTCTTGAGCCCCTGTGAGCCTATATAAAGTGCGCGATTGTTCGGCCACACCTACGGTATGGGTGGCGGTGCTGGGACTTCTGGAATCGATAACATAGGAAAATATGGAAGAAAATTCTATAATTTCCTCGGTATTAAGCATGCGCGGCGTAAAGGCCACACGCGGCTTAGGAAAGCCACGCCTAAAATATTGGGTGAAATCTTCCTGCATACATATTTCCGTGAGGGCTTCTATATCTTCAGGCACAAAGGTATTGGGTGCCATGGCTTTTACAAGCTCTACAACCTGCTTAAAATCCTTGGTACGGCGCAAAAGAATATCCACCGTATCGGCAAGGTTTAACAAGGCGCCATAACGAGCATCTTCATGCCTTTCTTCGGGCATGGCCGTATGCTTGTACCATGGGGTATGGTGATATAAGACCATATTAGCTATGGGAGCGAGCACTTTACAATGGGTAAGCAATGTCCAACCAGCCACGGAATGCTGGTAAAGATTTTTTTCAATATCCTTAATGGTAATATCACGGCGTAATAATAAGGCACCAATATCATGCAATAAGGCTGCATTACGAATATATCGGCAAGTGGTGGAGGAAAAGCCTTGCACCTCTGCTATGCGCAAAGCAATAATAGCAACGCGTCGGTGGTGATTTGCTAAATCCGTAGTCATGGAGTCTAAAGCGCGAGAAATACCTTCAACCAAATCTGTAATCTGTACCTGTAACATATGTCTTCCACAAAATCTTTTTAAATATACCTTGTACCCGGCGCATATACAATACGCCACAGCTTCTTCACATAAAACAAAATGATTTTACTGACAAGGCGTAAAAAAACCCAGTCTTTCACTTTTTTCGCTGCATATATAGAACAGGAAAAAAATCTGGCAAGACAAGGAAGTATTTTATTTATGGAAAACTATCTGCTTTTTCTACATCTTTACTTCAATGAGCACAAAAAAGGGGCGTTTGCTTTTACGAATGGCCTCTCTTATATATTTGCACCGTGCAAAATATAAGCACTCGTAAAAGAAAACGCCCTCTGCTTATTTATAATGTAAGCATTTTTACGCCCTTGCCAAGGGGGCAAGGCATAACAAAAAAATAATTACCCTTTATAAAAATTTTTTCTAGTGGCCAATGTGATTGTAGTTATGCTTCTGCGCATGGTGCGGCGTGGGTTTTACAACTTTTTGCACCACGACAGGCTGCTTAACCACCACTTTTTTCACCGCCACAGGCTTATGCACCACTACGGCCTTAGGTGCAGGCGTAGGCTTATGTACAACTACCGGATGATGCACCACAGGAGCGCGATGAGCATGACAGCCGGTGGCTAAAAACACTGTAGATAAAGCAACAAGTATAAGGAGTTTTTTCATAATAACCTCTTTGGTTTTTACCCTACTCAAAATAAAAGGGCATATCTTTTTTAAAGCCATGTGTAATGGCTTAAATACAAGATATGCCCACAATCTTAAAAAGTTCTGAAGAAAATAAATTTATTGCCCCATGGATTCACGTACCGCTGCAGCTTCATTTTCCAAGGTGCTCTTTTGCCCTTCGCTTAATTGTAAAGCTTTGGCCAAGCCATCCAAATAAGAACGCTCCATAAAGGAATCCACATTAATGGCAGCGCAAGATAAGCGGTATAAATCCGCGGCTTCTTCTGCATTTTGCACCTTGTTAGCCAAGGAATGGGGATCTATGGGCTTTGTTAAAAGCTCTTGCAATACTGTGGCCATTTCCTTATCGGGAAAGAGCGATTCCACGGCATTTTGAATATAGGCTTGCTCCTCAGCGTCAATATGCCCATCAGCACGAGCGGCAAAAACCATGGCTTCCAATAAAAGCAAGGCCGTAGTATCTTCTATGCCCATGCTTGGCGTAGTCCGCGCTGCCTGCTGGCTTGCGGATTGTGTTGCCTGTGTTGCTTGTACAGGCGGCGCATCCCCAAATTGCCCCACAGAAGAAGTTTGTCCCCCTTGATAGGCCGTGCCGACATTTTGCCCATTTTTTCCTTCAGCCCACTTTTGATAAAACTTCCACGCCAAAGCTCCGGCAGCGGCGGTGCCTCCCACCAGCACGGCATTTTTAGCCATTTTCTTGGCAGATTTTTTTCCGCCAAAAAGCGCGCCCAAAACACCGCCTACGGCAGTGGCGCCCAGTAAGCCGCCTACACCGCCCAAGGATGCTGTATTAAAAGAAGATTGCCCAGAAGGCGCTCCCACGCTGCCACCTTGCGATGGCGCTGCCCCTTTTTGCCCCATAAGGCTTCCGGCATTTTGCATAACGGTATCTAATTTACCGCCCAAGGCAGAATTTAAACCTTTGCTAACTTCGTTAAAATTTGCCCCTTTAACGGCATCAAAAATATTTTTCATGAGTATTCTCCTTATATTTATGATAAATTTATTTTTCAGCCCGCGCCAGCAAAAGCACGGCAATATGGCTTGCCCCTGCTTGGCGCAAAGCCAGGGAAGCATAATGCAAAGTGGCGCCTGTGGTTATGACATCATCAAGCAAAAGCACTCTTTTCCCTTGCACATGCTGCGCCGCAAAACTTTTACGCGGATTCTTCTGCCTTTGCGTCTTGGCCAAAGAGATTTGCGGCACTGTATAGCGCGTTCGCCACAGGGCTTTCCCCTCCACAGGAATAGTGAGCCATTTTTGCAGCCCTTGTGTCAGCTCCCCCATATGATTATAACCTTGCGAGGCCAGACGCTTGGCATGGCGCGGCATAGGAATAAGTATATCGCATGGCGGCAAAGACAAGGCGGCCGCGTATAAAAAAGCACTAAGCATGGGCAACATGGAAATATTTACATTATATTTATATTGTAAAATACAATGTTTAAGTAAAGACTCATAGGAGGCATAAAAAGAAAGTACATCCCATGGCGGCGGCTGCGCTTGGCAATGTAGGCAGTGCGCAGCTTTTTCTTCTGCGCCACTCTTCCCAAAGTGCACCAAGGCGTGGCCGCATAAGGTGCAATAGGCATGGGGGGTTTTAGATATCAAAGGACTGCACGAAGAGCATAAAAAAGTCTCAACAGCATAAGGCACAGAACTTTTAGGCGCATGAAAAGGTACATGACATACAGGGCATAATTTTTCTGTAAAAAGCTCCTTGCCCAAGGAGTACAGCCCATGCGGTACATGGCTCTGCATGGCTGACAGTAAAGAGAAGCATTTTTGAGGAAAAGACCGCATACATCCCCCTGCATTCACCGTAACATACTTTATTCTAAACTATATTCCTTCCCATGCGGCGCAAGACCTCACACGCTGCCACATCTTGCGTAAAATCTTGCGGCCCATCATAGCCCTTCCATAGAGAAACTTCACCCATATTTCGCTGAAAAAGCTGTGCAAAAAGCTTTAACGAGGCCAAGGACCCGCTAAAAAGATTGTCCCCTTGCTTGCGCGCGGCCACCAAGGCCACATGCAGTTTTTTTTCATGGGCTTGCCCCATGGGCAGGCCATGTTTTTCTTGCCTTGCCCAGTATTTTTGCCCTCTATCCATGAAGGCTTTCAATTGCGCCGGCACATGATAGAAAAATATGGGCGCTGTCACCACCACCGGGGCGTCGGCTTCCAGTAATGCAAAGAGGCGCTGGGCATCATCTTTGCCTTCAAGCACACAGCCTTGCTCGGCGCTGTGAAAACAAGCTCCACAGGCCATGCAAGGCAAGATGCTAAAATCACATAAAGACCATATACGTGCCTCGGCGCCGCTTTGGCGCACCCCTTGCGCCACACATTGCGCCATGGCATGGGAGTTTCCCCCTTTACGCGGGCTACAGGCAAGTATGGTGACAGCAGTGGACATGACTAACGCACAAAGGATCCACAGTAAGGGTTATTGGTCATCTCATCGCCAATGCTGCTTTCAGGCCCATGACCGGGATACACAAGGGTATTAGCCGGTAAGGTAAACAGTTTTGTCTTAATGGACTCGATAAGGGTTTCCAAATGGCCACCGGGAAGGTCAGAGCGCCCTACGGAGCGATAAAAAAGCACATCCCCCGTACAGACTAAATGTAAATCAGGGAAATACAAAGACATACTTCCGGGAGAATGCCCAGGAGTGTGCATAACCTCAAAGTGCAAAGCACCGGCCTCATGTTTACCAGTGGTAAGCGGAGCCGCATCAAAGGGTTTTACATCGGGAAAGCCCCACATACCCCCACGGCTATATTGGGTTTCCAACATAAAGGCATCATCCGAAGGCATAAAGATGGGAGCCTTGGTGGCTTCGTATAAATCAGCCACACCATACATATGGTCAAAATGTAAATGGGTTAAATAAATACCCTCAAGGCGTAAATTCTTTTCGTGTAAAAAGGCCACCACGGGTGCTGGATCACCGCCCGGATCCACCACCACGGCAGAGCCTGCTTGATACACCACATAGCAATTGGTTTCTAAAGGGCCGATACTAAATACTTCTATGGACATGGGTTTACTCCCTTATTCTATTTTTATATTTCACTGTGCCTTGTTGGCCTACCTACTGTCAAGACCTAAGGCTTTGCATGCTCAAGCCACAATTGCGAAAGCCATACTAAGGACAAATATATTGACGCCAAAGTGTTTTTCTGTCTATCAAGACACAGCATGCGAAAAAAAGCACTAAAGTAATATACCATTGTGCCGAATATGTTTTACAAGAATATTTTCTCTTTTTCGCTACGCAGCTTATCACAAAGCTCCATGTTTCAAAAAAGAATTCAAAAATTGTCTGTTTTCATGAGATTACTGCAGCTGTTAAAAAAATGTACAATTTGATGACACTATTTGCACTTTTTCAATGGCCGGTTAACCCCAAAAAGGATGAAGTACAATGCCCATGAAGAGTCTCAGCATCAAGCACAAGTTTTTAGGTACCATAGCCCTTGCAGTCTTACTTGTCGCATTGTGTGGCTTAAGCATTTTCAAGGCTTTTATGGATATTCAAGCTTCGTCACACAGGCAAACACTGGCAGAATCTCTCAATGTATCCATAATTGAACGTGAAAGTCAACATTTACAATGGGTTAACAATTTACTGCAATATCTTGTCAATACCAAAGGCACTGCGCTTAGTATTACCACAGATCACACCCAATGCCGTTTTGGGAAATGGTATACCAGTCCACAACGGACTGAAATGACAAAAATGTTTCCTGCCATAGCTCCCCTACTGCAAGCTATAGACGCCCCACATAAGGCTTTGCACAGCTCAGCTAAAAACATTGAAGCGGCAAGAAAAAATCATAATGATGCCTTGGCTCATGAAATTTTTGAAAAACAAACCCTTCCGGCTTTGCAACAAGTGCAAAAAAGCTTTATGGACTTGCGTCATATCCTCAATGGCATAGCGCAAAAAAGTGAAGAAGAAAATATGGCAGTTATAGATAAAGCCTTAAATTATCTTTTGGCCATAGCTCTTTTGACCATTTTGGGCACTGCTATTTTTATCACGGCCTTTATGCGCGGCATTTTAAACCCCATTGCCAAAGTTAGCGCCTACACACAAGCCTGCCTTGAAGGAAAAAAAGTTACGCTTGATATTACGCAAGAAGACGAAATTGGCATTATGGCTAAAAATCTTCATAGCCTACAAGATTCACTGGCTGCGCAGCTAGCTTACTCCAAGGGCGTACTTACCGGCATTACTGTGCCTTGTTCGGTATTTTCCCCCGAAGATAAAACCGTTTTCACCAACAGGCAAATGTTTGACCTTTTGGGACGCAGCGGGCACATTGAAGATGTTATAGGCCTTACTTCCGGCGAGTATATCTTTAATGACAAAAACCAGCTCACTTCTTCCAGCGTAGCCCTTAAAGAAAAGCGCCCCGTACACACAGAGCGCACCTTTAATAATCATAAAGGGGAAGAGCTTTCCGTCATGGTTTCCTCCTCACCTTTTTATGATGAGCAGCAAAATATCCTAGGAACTTTATCCATTTGGATGGATATTTCTGATTTGAAAAAGCAACAACAGGCCATTGAAGAAAATACTGCCCGCATTGTACAAGCTGCGCAATCAGCACAAGATGTGGCGCATAATGTTTCCGCCGCCAGCACGCAAATTGCCGCGCAAACAGAACGCTCCAGCGACGGCGCCAAAGAGCAAAACCATTGCGTGGAGGACGCTGTGCACACCATGTCCCTTATGAGTGAAATGGTTATACATGTGGCAGAAAATGCCTCCAATGCCTCCAATACCGCCGCAGAAGCCATGGAACAAGCCAAGCAAGGCTCTATGGTTATGCAGCAAATGAATGAAAGTTTCCATCAGGTAAAAAACTATACCGGCAATGTGAAAGATAGCATGGACTACCTTGGTACACAAACCGAAGGCGTAGGCGCCATCATACGCGTTATCACAGATATTGCCGACCAAACCAACCTCTTAGCCCTTAATGCCGCCATTGAAGCTGCACGCGCCGGAGAGGCCGGACGTGGTTTTGCTGTGGTTGCTGACGAAGTGCGTAAATTGGCAGAAAAAACCATGCAGGCCACCAGCGAAGTGAGTACGGTTATTTCCGGCATTCAAGAAGGCACCAAAAAAAGCGTGCAAAACGTAGATTTAGCTGTACATGCGGTGAATAATGCTGCTGACCTGGCCTCGCAAGCCGGCGAAACCTTAGAACATATTGTTAACGTGGCTGAAACTACAGCCTCACAAATCAGAGCCATTGCCACGGCTTCTGAAGAGCAGCTCTCCACCAGCCGCAATGTTGGCAATAAATTAGAAGAAGTGCGCAGCATTTCACACGAGACCACCATTGCCATGGAGCAAACGGCCCAAGCTGTAGAGATGCTTGCCGAACAAGCCAGCGTGCTTAACCAAACAATTACACAATTAAAATAAGCATTCTGCCCCTTTATTAAAGCATACACTTTGATAAAGGGGCTCATATTTCAGCACAAGTTCCATGCTTAAATGTAGTCTTGCTCCATAAAACCTAGCACTTCACTTTTAGCGCTTGTAAAAGAGCTTTCTTCCATGTATATTGCAGAAAAATATCATGGAATAATAGGATGATTGTATACCGTGCTGTATTTACTAGCATAGATGCTCTACATCTCCTCTGTAATCAGTCTTACATTTATAATTACATTTGAGGCATATATGGATTCTCCTCTCGCTACTCCCCCCATGGCTAATATCAGCCAAGAAGAATACGAAGCTTTGCTGGCCGAGTTAGCAAAAACACGCGAAAAACTCGACTATATGGAAGCCTTGGTGGATGCCATTCCCATTCCTCTTTTTGCCAAAAATGAACAAGCAAATTTCGCCTTTGTTAATAGAGCCTATGAAGATTTCTTCAATGTCACCAAGGAAAGTATGCTGGGCGCCTGTGTGCTGGATTTGCAGCATTTACCCTTGGCAGAAAGGTTAAAATACCACAAGGAAGACTTGGATTCTATTGAAAAAATCAATGAAGTCCATTATGAAAAATCTTTTGACCTTTTTCAAGGTAAGGCTCCTACTCTGTATTGGAGCAAAGGCTTTTATGCAGCAAAAACCAAGGCCAAGGGTTTAGTGGGAATTATCGTAGATGTCTCCGACCAAAAAAATTTAGAAACGGCCTTGGCAAGCACCATAAGCGAATTAGAACGTACACAAGCAAGGGAACAGTATGCCAATGAGCATATGCAGCTCATTTTAAATAATATGCCCCTTGCGGTGCAAATCTGGTCCAAGGAAGGGGTGCTTGTGGATAGCAGCACCACCACAGCGCATATGTTTGGCTATGATAGCAAAGAAGAATTTATACAAAATTTCCACACCCTTCACCCCACTTTCCAACCCAATGGTTTAGAATCTACTGAATACGGCCCTCAGTGCATAGATAAAGCCTTTGAAAAAGGAAAATATCGCACCGAGTGGGTGCATAAAACAAAAGCTGGCGAGCTCATCCCCTTCGATGTTTTTATGACCAAAGCAACACTGCATCAAGAAACGGTGGTTTTAGTCTTTTTAAAAGATTTACGCGAAGAGCAGGAACATTTACAGCAATTACGCGAAGCCGACGAATACACACGCGTTATGCTTGATGCCAGCCCCTTTGGCACACTTATTTGGGATAAGGATCTTAACCTTATCCTGTGTAATAAAGCCATGGCCAATCATTTTGCTTTACCAAGAGCACAAGATTTTGTTGATAACTTCCTTGCCCTTATCCCCGAATTTCAACCCGATGGCGTAAACTCATTAGTAAGAATGCAAGAACATCTTGTCACTTGTCTTGAGAAGGGAAGTTCTGATTGCCCTTGGACAGGCATTGACCTTCAAGGTAATAAGCTCCCCTGCCATGTGAACATTGTACGCGTAACCCACAAAGATAATTATATGATTGTGGGATTTGTAGAAGATTTGCGCGAAATGGAAGCCTCCAAAGCCAAAGCCTTAGCCGCCGAAGCGCGCACTGCCGCCGTTTTGGAGGGCATCCCCCTGGGTATTAATATTTGGTCATCTGGCCTTAAGCTTATGGATTGTAATGAAAATGCTGCGCGCCTTGCTGGCTATGAAAGCAAAGAAGAGTATATTAGCAATTTCCATAAAATAGTCCCCCCTGTACAGCCGGATGGGAAAAACTCCTACACCTTTGCCCAAGAAATGGGCGCCAAGGCCTTTCAACAAGGGCGAGTAACTTTTGAGCTTATGGCGCAAACGCGTTATAAAGAGCCTTTACCCATGGAAATGACGCTGGTGCTGGCCAAAGAGCTCAGCGGCGAAGAGTATTTCATTGGCTATGTGCATGATTTACGTCAAATTAAACAAGCAGTAGCTGAACTGCATAAAGCCAAGGAAGTGGCGGAACAAAGCGCACAGGCCAAGAGTGAATTCTTGGCCAATATGAGCCATGAAATCCGCACCCCCATGAATGGTATTTTGGGTCTACTGCATATTTTATCCGGCACAAGCCTTACGGAAAATCAGAAAAATTATTTAGAAAAAGCCCTCTTCTCTACCCATGAGCTTCTGCGCATTATTAATGATATTTTGGATTTTTCTAAAATTGAAGCCGGTAAAATGGAAATGGAGCATACCCCATTTAGCATAAGTGAGATATGCCATGAGATAGAGCATCTTTTTGATCACAGCCTTTCCGATAAAGGATTAAGCTTTCAAATAGATGTAGATGACAAGGCCAAAGCACGCATTATGGGCGATCCATTGCGCATTAAGCAGGTATTGCTCAACCTTTTAAGCAATGCCATTAAATTTACCTCTCAAGGGGGTATTGGCCTCAGCGTAAAAGCTCTAGAAGAAGGTGAAGAAAAGCTTTCCTATCGCTTTACCGTGTCAGATACCGGTATTGGTCTAAGCCAAGAGCAAATCAACACCCTCTTTGCGGCCTTTAGCCAAGCCGATACTTCGGTAACGCGCAAATACGGCGGCACAGGTTTAGGCCTAGCCATTAGCAAGCGTATTGTGGAGATGATGCAGGGCACCATTTGGGTGGAAAGTAAGCCCGGAGAAGGGTCGGAATTTATTTTCACTGCCACCTTCGATAAGGCTGAAAATACAGAGCATAATCTGCAAAACCCACAAGCTGAATTTCAAGAAAATAAACAGCGCCATGGACACTTGCTCTTGGTGGAAGATAATCAAATTAATCAACTTATTGCCGAAGAGCTTTTGCAAAGTGTTGGCTTTAGCTTAGATATAGCCAACAATGGCCAAGAAGCCTTGGATTTATTAGCAAAAAACACTTATGACGCGGTGCTTATGGATATTCAAATGCCTGTTTTAGATGGTCTTTCCACCACCAAGGCCATACGTAGCCAAGAGCGTTTTGCCCATCTGCCCATCATTGCCATGTCTGCCCATGCCATGGATTCAGATAAGGAAAAAAGCCTTGCTGCCGGCATGAATGATCACATAACCAAACCTATTTCACCGCAAATACTCTTTAGCGCCCTTGATTTTTGGCTGGAAAAAGCGCGAATAGGCTAAAATACAAAACCCTTTCTTCAGAATGTACACCACCGTATATGCTCCTATATACGGTGGTTTTTCATAAAAAAGTCCTTGACTTAGCTCAAAACTACGGCATAGTAAGCCCTATCACATTTTATTAAAAACGGAAAAAATCATGTTTAACACCCAAAAAAATACTGACCAAGTTCAAAAATCCATGTTTCGCGAATATGCAGAAGCCCTTTTAGTAGCGCTGTTTTTAGCGCTTTTTATCCGCACCTTTATTGTGCAAGCCTTTAAAATCCCCTCTGAATCCATGCTGCAAACCTTGCTGGTGGGTGACCATCTCTTAGTAACAAAATTTTCTTATGGCATTAAAGTTCCCTTTACTAACAGCTATCTTTTAGAGGGCTCTGACCCAGAATACGGCGATGTGGTGGTTTTTGAATACCCCAAGGACCCTTCGCTAGATTATATTAAACGCGTCATAGGCAAGCCCGGTGACGTTATAGAAGTGCGCAATAAACAGCTTTTCCGCAATGGCCAGCCTGTTAAAGAAGAATATATTCGCCACTCTGACCCCACAGGGGTTTATCCTACTCGTGATAATTTTGGCCCCTATACCGTGCCGGAAGGCGAATATTTTATGTTGGGCGATAATCGCGACAATTCCCAAGACTCTCGTTTTTGGGGCTCTGTAAAAAAATCGGCCATGCGCGGCAAAGCTTGGCGCATTTATTGGTCTGCCAATGGCTTAGATAATATTCGCCTCAATCGCTTTGGTAAGGCTGTGGAATAATATGCTGGTGCATATTGGCAGCACGAGCCTGCACGGCGTAGATGCCCTTAAGGTGGACATGGAAATAGACTTGCAACGCAAGGGGCTTCCTCGTTTCACCATGGTAGGGCTAGCCGAAAAGGCCGTGCGCGAAGCTGAAATGCGGGTGCGCTCTGCCCTACGCGCTTCAGGCTTTCCGCTGCCAGCTGCATGCATTACCGTAAACCTTGCTCCGGCCGATAGGCGCAAAGAAGGTGCAGGCTATGACCTGCCGCTGGCCTTGGGTCTTTTGGCCGCAGCGGGAATTATACCTGCCCAAAGTTTAGAGCACTATTTTTTTGCCGCCGAGCTTTCTTTATCCGGCGAGCTTAAGCCTATTAAAGGCACACTCCCCTTAGCCCTCTTGGCACGCCAAGAAAAAGCCAAGGGCATCTTTGTGGCTCCGGAAAATGCCCAAGAAGGGGCTGTGGTGCAAGAAATCAGCGTCTATGCACCGCGAAATTTAGTGCAATGCGTAGCCCATTTACGCGCAGAAACAACCCTAGAGCCTGTCATAGCGCAGGAAGTGCATCGCCCCTTGGATCATGTGCTTGACTATGCCCATGTGAAAGGTCAACTGGCCGCAAAACGCGCCTTAGAGATTGCCGCCGCTGGTGGGCATAATATTTTGCTTATAGGCCCGCCCGGCAGCGGTAAAACCATGCTGGCGCAGCGTCTGCCTTCCATATTACCGCCATTGCATTTTGAAGAAGCCTTAGAGGTTACTAAAATTTATAGCGTTTGTGGTAAATTACCCCCAGATAGCGGCCTTGTGCACACGCGCCCCTTTCGCGCGCCACATCACACCATTTCAGACATAGCCCTCATAGGCGGTGGCGCTGTACCCCAGCCCGGTGAAGTTTCTTTAAGTCATCGCGGTGTGCTCTTTTTAGATGAATTTCCCGAATACAAAAAATCTACCCTCGAAGTGCTGCGTCAGCCCCTAGAAAATGGCAGTGTAAGCATATCCAGAGCGCGCGGTTCCCTCACCTTTCCTGCTGCGTGCATGTTGGTGGCAGCCATGAATCCCTGCCCTTGCGGCTATCATGGCGATGCACAGCACGCTTGCACTTGCACAGATCAAGCTTTAAAAAAATATTCCAACAAATTATCCGGCCCTTTATTGGATCGCATTGATTTGCATATAGAAGTGCCTGCCGTCCCCTATGAAGAATTACGCGCTAGCCCAAACAGCTCTGTAGAAGGCAGCTCAAGCCATATACGCCAACGTGTACTGGCAGCAAGAAAAATACAAGAACAGCGTTATGCCAAGAGCTCCTGCCTGTGCAATGCCCACCTTTCCGGCCCTGCGCTGGAAGAGCATTGCGCCCTTGATAGCAAAGCCAATGCCGCCCTTGAGCGTGTAGTGCGCTCCTTTGGCCTCTCTGCCAGATCGTACACGCGCATACTGCGCCTAGCCCGCACCATTGCCGACCTAGAAAACAGCCCCAATATTGTGCACAGCCACATTCATGAAGCTGTGTCTTTGCGTGTACTCGATAGGAAAGTGGCACTTACCTAACTTTATATTTTCAATACTATAGCCTAAGCCTTTCGCTAAAACCTCCCCCTCTTTGTGTAAAATATTTCGACACTTTTGTCGGATTTTTTAACAGCCTTTCATGGAATCCCTATAAAAAAGCTATCATTTCAACTCCCTAACCACAGGCATATTAATTGCAAGTGCTCACTCATACGATAGGCTCGTAGTATCATTTTACTCAGGAGGATTACTATGAAAAAGTTTTTAGGATTAGTATGTTCTTTTGCCTTTATTTTTTATGGAGCCATTACAGCTCATGCCACCACTTTGGGGCATTGGGATTATATGATTGATGGCTCTTTTTCCAATGTTGCATTTGAGAAAAAAGGCGACACAGGTGGCCTAACAATCGAGGATGATTATCTGACTTGGGGTAAAAAAGATTCTTATTTATTTGGTTTTCTATGGAACTCTAACGCTGATGAACGCAGCTCCATGGAAATCAACACAGGCAGTGGCAGCAGCACAGATGATTCGGCCACAGCTCTTACCCATGTAAACAATGCTATTGATGCTAGTTACAAAAGCCTTCTCGGCGGAACTTTAAATTTAAGCATTGATTTGCAAAAAGTTGATGGTATAGATATAGACCTTGATCCCTTTACCTATAAGATAGAGTTTGCCTTCTCAGAAACTCTCAACAGTCGTAGAGATAGCAGTGACATTTTTTATATAGTTACTGACCCTTTCACCACTTTGACTGTGGACAGCTTTAACCTAGACGGTACACAATACACTGTGTATATGGACCTAATAAACCTAGAAGAATATAACTATATGGGCGAAACTTACTATGGTTTCAGCACCAAAGAAGGCTCCTTCTCCACTCTAGATTTTGCTTGGGAAGTGGGCACTAGCAAATTTACTTCCGATCAGCCAAGCCCCAGTCCAGAACCTGCAACCATGTTACTCATGGGCATGGGACTTGCTGGTGTGGGCTTTATGAAGCGTCGTAGAAAGAAATAGCCTCTACGTTTATACAAAATAAACCCCCTCGTCACAGTTAAAAGCTGCGACGAGGGGGTTTTTATGTGCGTAAAAGAGCTCAGTTTATTACTTTGCCTTTATAACGACGTTTAAAAGGCCTGACATCTGCGTAATTGTTATTTGCATACCGTGAAAGGGTATCGTACACCTAATATTAAAATACTACTTTCTGCGTATAGCTGTAAGCTTTTGAGAATCTCTCGCCTAGTGGGGCTTTCTCCCCCCCCCAAAAAAAAGCCCCTTCTCCAGCAGCGAAAAAGGGGCTTATAATGTATATGTATTTTTTAGAAAGTAAAGCGAAGACCTAAACTAAATTCATGGGCGCCGCTAAATCCACTAATAACATCATCACCGCCACTGCCAAGGCCCAAATAGCGATAACCTAAATCAGCGGATACATTATCAGTGAAGGCATAGGAAACACCCGCGCCAACTTGCCACGCAAATTCAGTGCTATAGCCTTCTGCGCTGACATGAGCTGTACGAGCACCAGTATTTATATCATACACATCCGCCGTGGCAAAACCACGTACAAAGGCCATACCCACACCAGCACCTATATAAGGGGTAAAGTCACTGCTATTGCGGAAGTCATAATACACATTGAAAAGCAAGGTCTGTACATTGACCTTAGCATCAAGATTTACCCTCTCAGTACCGATGGCGTAATCCTCATCGCCAGTCCAGTCAGAACGAAGAGCATATTCCAGCTCAGCACGTAAGGGCACATCAAATTTATAATAAAAATCATAACCCACAAAGATACCGCCACCTACGGTATTTTGCCATCCACCAAAGTCATCATAAGCATTTACATCAGCCCAATGTCCTTGAATGGAGTCAATAAATTTTACACCTACATACATGCCAGTCATGTCAGATTTAGCACTTGCAGGGGTCACCATAAACACCAAAGCCAGCACAAGTGCTAGGAAAGACCATTTACATTTTTTCATAAAGTCTCCTCAGGTTAAAGGTTTCT
>CAYJAL010000035.1:0-14437 GCA_964367875.1 uncultured Desulfovibrionaceae bacterium
CGTAGCCGTTGCCGAGCTTGCTCGGCTTACGGATATCGTGCGCCTGGGCGTTCTCCCCTCCCCCACAAAAAAATAAAAATAAAGAAAACTTACTGAATATACTGGGGGATATTCAGAAAAACTTCTCTGGTATAGGTGATAATGCGCTCCATGAGCCAGGGCAGTGCTAGCAGCAGGGCAATGAACATGGACACAACCTTAGGAATAAAGGTAAGGGTCATTTCTTGAATTTGTGTAGCGGCTTGAATAATACTTACGGTTACACCCACGGCAAGGCCTACCCCTAGCATGGGCAGTGCCATCATGAGGCATAATTCAATGGCTTGGCGGCCGAAGCCTATGACGAATTCAGGGGTCATGATACGCCTCTCTTAAAGTAAGAAGGAGTTTACAAGGGAGCCTACAAGCAGGTTCCATCCATCCACCATAACGAAGAGCAGCAGCTTAAAGGGCATGGACACCATCATGGGCGGTAGCATCATCATACCCATGGCCAGCAGTACGGAGGATATGACCATATCTAGCACCAGAAAGGGTATATAGATGAGAAAGCCTATGGTAAAGGCTGTTTTAAGCTCTGAGATGACGAAGGCGGCGGCCAGCATCATGGTGGGCACTTCGTCCCTATTCTTGGGTGGCTCCATACGCGAGATGGAGTAGAAGATGGAAATATCCTTTTCGCGCGTATGCTTGAACATAAAATTGCGTAAAGGTATTTGCGCACGATCTAAGGCTATGTCATAATTTATGGTTTCAGATAAATAGGGTTGCAGAGCCGTATCATTGATTTCTTTGCCTACAGGATACATAATGATAATGCTCATAAAAATGGCAAGGGAGGCTAATATTTGCGTAGGGGGCAGCTGCTGTACACCCATGGCTTGACGCAAAAAGCTGAAAACAATGATAATGCGCGTAAAACTTGTCACCGTGAGCATAATGGCCGGAGCCACAGAGAGTATGGTAAGCAGGAAAAGGATTTCCAGTAAAACAGTGACATTTTCCGGAGCAGACGCACCGCCGGAAAGGGTCAAAGACATGGGCGGCATGGCTAAATCTTGCGCAGCAAAAGCTAGCGCAGGACACAGGACACAAGATAAGAGCGCGCCCAGTAGAGCACCCATGAGCGTGCCTACGCAGGCTCCTGTGCTGATTTTGGGGAAGGCAAAAAGCAGAGCCCCTTTTGGCTTAGTCTGCGTTTTTGTGCTCTTCATGTTCCAGAAGGGATTGGAAATCCATGCTGTCATTGTCATCCTCAACTTCTTGCAATAGGGTGATGTTGTTTTCTGTGACCCCTAGCAAGAGTCTTTTGTCTAAAAAGCGTACCACCACAAGACCTTTACGTGGGCCTAGGGGGAGCTGGCTTTCAATGCGCAAACCGTCGCGGGGGAATGTGCCCGGGCGCGGTATAAAGTTAAATTTTCCATATTTGCGCAATGCCCATACCAGCCCCCATAAAAGAGCTAAAAGTATGAGCAAGGAGCCTATGGCAGTAAAATACCCAGCCCACGAGAAAGTGCTTTGCGCCAAGGCTGCGGCCTGCTCTGCGGCCTGTTCTGGTGCTTGCCCAGACATGTGGCCTGCCATTTCTGACATTTGTCCTGCCGCTTGTGGCATTGGGCTTGTAGCAGCGCCAGCCATGGCTTCAGCACCGGAGCTTGCGGTATTAGGCAAGTTGCTTCACTCTTTCCATGGGGCTGATAATATCTGTGAGGCGCACGCCGAATTTTTCGTTGATAACAACGGCTTCGCCGCGAGCTACTAATTTGCCATTGACGTACACTTCTAGGGGTTCGCCGGCTAATTTGTTTAGCTCCACCACAGAACCTTGACCCAATTGCAAAAGTTCATTGATAAGCAAGCGTGTGCGACCCAGCTCTACAGATACGTCCAGCGGAATATCCAGAATAAAATCCAGCTCGCGCTTGGCGCCATCCACCGTGGGGCGTCTGGCAATATCTGTCATATCTTTGAAAACAGCTTCGCTGGGCTGAGAAGAAAGGCTTTTCTTTTGCAGCACCGATTGTGCGGCGGCACCTTCATCTTCAGCAAGGGATTCTGCCCAGCGTGCGGCCAGGTCTTCGTCCTTGGAAGCGGCAGGCACAGCGGGAACTTCCGGTTCTGGGCTTTCTTCTGTAGCGGGTGCAGCTGGTGCAGCAGGGGCAGCTTCGGCAGCAGCTTGTGCTTGCTCAAAAGGATCTGCACCGCCAGCGGCTTCTTCTTCCTCTAATTGTGCGGCCCAAGCGGCGGCCAAGGCTTCTTGATCATCGGTATTGCTCATAATATATCCTTTTAACTGCGTTGAAAATTCATGGTGCTTTATTGTTCTACGACAAATTCCGTAAAATACACGCGAACCACATAGGCGCCGCCCAAAATTTGATTTAAGCGAGCTGCCACTTCAGCTTTGAGTAAAATTTTTCCTTCTGCCGTGGAAATATCGGCAAAGGTTTTTCCGGCTAAAAGCACGATAACAGCGTCACGTACTTTAGCTTCTTGGCTTTTAAGTAGTGCAGCAACATCTTGGTTTGTTTCAACTTCCATGCCAAGCTTTAAATAGCGCTTGCCTGCTGCGTCGGACAGATTTACCACAAATTGCGGTAAGGGCAGCACTTGGCCTGTACTACGCGGTAAAATAGATTGGCGTTCAATACGTGGGGAAGATTCATCCCCTCCTTGTACGTGATCGGAGGCTGTGCCTACATTTTGCACTGCATTTTGTGGGCTAGCGCCTTCTTCTGAGGAGGCTTCGCCAGGTACGCGCATAAAGAACCACCAATAGGCGCCACCGCCACCGGCTGCCAATATGATAAGCAAGATAAGGAAGATGATCAAAAATCTTTTAAATTTTGACTTCTTAGGTGGGGCTTCCCCTTCGGGAAGGGCTTTTTTTTTGCCATCATCTGCCATGGCTATCTCCTTTCTATTTTGCAAGCAAAAGCGACAAAATTCTGACGCTTAGGGAGTGTTTTTTCTTAGTACAGAAAATTATGCACGAAATATACCAGAAGCAGTAAGAAAAGCCAAGCGCCTAAAGGCTAGGGAAAAAGGCAGTGAAAAGAAGAAGTGATGTGTAAGCTGGGGATGACTTGCCAAAAATTGGCTTGACTTGCCTGCATTTTACCAGATTGGGCCAGATTGGGCCAAATTTTGCCAGGCTGGAGCAGACAAAAGCTTACCCCACTCTTGCGCCAAAAATATCCGTTCCCACACGCACCAAGGTAGCACCTTCTAAGATGGCGGCCTCTAAATCGCCGGACATGCCCATGGAAAGGTGCGGTAAGTTAATGTTGAAAGCTTGGTTAAGTTCTTGGCGCAGGCTGTGCAAAAAAGCAAAATGCGGACGCGCGGCAAGGCCGGCATCAAAAACCGGGGGTAGGCACATAAGGCCCTGTAATTCAAGGTTGGGGCAAGAAAGGATGTATTGAGTTAAGGCGGGCAAATCCTTGGGCGTAATGCCGGATTTTTGTTCTTCTTCGCCCACATTTACTTGAATAAGAATGCTTTGGCGTATATTTTTCTGGGCGGCGCATTGATCAATAATACGCGCTAATTTTTCTGAATCCACTGTATGGATAAGGCCAAAGCGTCCCACAACATCCTTGGCTTTGCGGCTTTGAATATGCCCGGTGAAATGCCATTGCAGGGAAGTGGGGTTGGGCATATGGGCCAGCGCATCTTGCTTAGCTAAGGCTTCTTGCACATAATTTTCGCCAAAGTGAACTTGCCCTGCCAAAGCCGCACAATGTACGGCTTCAGCCGGCTGTAATTTTGAGATGGCCACTAAGGTCAAGCTGCTGGGCTCACGCTTTGCTTCGAGCAAAGCGGCGTCTATGCGCTTTTGAATATGGGCTAAGCCTGTGCTAATTGCTTGTGCCATGGCCATGATTTTACTCCGCCATCATACCAAGGTTACGTAAGAAATTGACATCTTCTGTCCAATTTTCGCGTACCTTTACCCAAAGTTCTAAGTGCACTTTGCCTTCTAGCAAGGTGATAATATCCTTGCGTGCTTCACTGCCAATGGCCTTAATGCCGGCGCCGGACTTACCAATGACCATGGCCTTGTGGGATGGACGCGCCACATAAATGGCAGCGTGAATAATGGTTTGTTGGCGCTCTGGGTCTTCTTCCCATTGCTCTATGTCCACTGCCACAGAGTAAGGTACTTCTTGCTTAAGATGTAAGAAGAGCTTTTCGCGCACAATTTCTGAAACCATAAAGCGTAAGGGCGCTGTGGAGAGCTGATCATCGGGAAATTCTGCAGGGGCTTCGGGCAAATGTCTTTTTAAGAGAGCTTTTAAATCTTCAAGGCCATTACGACGTAAAGCCGACACGGGGAAGATTTCTGCTTTGGGGAAGAGGTCATGCAATTGCTCAAGTAAGGGGAGCATTTTGCTCTTATCAGCAAAAAGGTCAATTTTATTTACCACCACGCAAACAGGGCGCTCTTCTGTGGCCAGGGCTTCGCCAAGGGCAGCAAGATCGCCTTTAAGGTAATCGGGTTTACGAATATAAAGATCTGCGTCCAGCATAAGCACAATCATATGCGCTTGAGCCATACTTTGCCAAGCAGATTGCAGCATGGTTTTACTAAGGCGCCCTTTTACTTGCGCCATGCCGGGGGTGTCCATAAAGATAATTTGCGCATCTTCTTCGCTTAAAATACCCACAATTTGATTACGGGTGGTTTGGGCGCGAGGGGTAACAATGCTGACTTTTTGTCCCAGTACAGCATTAAGTAGGGTAGATTTTCCGGCATTGGGGGGACCCATAAGGGCAACCCAACCGCATTTATGCCCGTCTTGGGGCGTGGTTTTGCATTCTTGTGACATGGTGTACTCCCTCTAAGATACAGCGGTTTCGCGCTGGCGTATCAAGGTAAAAGCTAAAAAAGTGCTAAAAAATGTGTTTACTATCGCAGGTATGGCAGGTGAGGACGTGCTCAAGGCCATGGAATTTACGTTTAACATAGGCTGAGAAAGAGGCTTTTCCAGCAAGGCAAAAGTGCCCCAATGGGCAAAAGCCATAGCGAGGGGGATGCTGTGCCACATTTCGCCATGGGGCAGGGAGATAAGGGGGACATGGGCAAAGGCCAGAGTCATGGCCAAAAATAAGGCAACATAAAAAAAACAATGTATCATGGCAGCACCATAATGGGCATCGCAGCTAAGGTCAATAAATTTTTGCCATTATACCCTGTCACAAAAGGAATTTTCCAAAAAATGCTCCAGCGCTTCATCCATAGCATGTACATACTTACTCAGCTCTGTGTCGGTGTTACACTGCACGCAGCGCATAACTACCTTGCGTCAGGCTTTCACCGCCAGTAGGGGCTGTTGGCATTGGGCGCAAGGTATGGTGGTTTGTGCTTGACGGCGCGAAGCAGAAAAAAACGATGATGGTATAAAAGACATAGATTTCTCGTAAAGGTAGGAGAAGGCCTAGACCTTCCCCATGGTTTTATTTGTAAATTTTGCGTGCAAATTGTCCGCCCGATACGTAGAAGGTATTTTCCACAATAAAAAGGGCTTTTTCATCAATACTAAAGACCACGTTTTCCAATTGCTTTAAATACACATTGCTGGTGACGGTGAGCAAAATTTCTTTGTCATTACCGGAATAAGCCCCCTTACCGCGTATAAGCGTAACACCGTACTGGCGTAAAAGGTTAATAGCTTCACATATTTGCTCGCCATGGTCTGAAATAATAAAGACCATTTTACGCTGGCTAAACACACGCAAAGCGTATTCGGTCATATTGGAATTTATAAAGAGCATAATGGTGGAGGCAATAATCAAATCTAAATCCATACGCATTGTTGCTAAAGAAAAGACTGTGAGATTAAAAAGAAAGGAAAAAGTACCCACAGAAATATTCCAGCGCTCGCGAATGGCCACAGCAATAATATCTGTACCGCCGCTACAACCAAAGGAGCGTAGCATAATGCCCGAGCCCACACCGGTGAGGGCGCCCCCAAAGATGGCGGCATAAAGCTGATTATCGATGGGAATGGTAAAGGTAAAGAGAGAGCCCAAGGCCGTGGTGCATATGGTGGCATAGAGGCTGTACAGCAAAAAGACACGCCCCACCACAAACCAACCAAAAATAAAGATGGGTATGGAAAGGCTAAAATACCATACGGGTACGGTGAGTAACTCCGTAAAATAATAGCCCAGCATGGAAATACCCATAACGCCGCCAGCTACGAAATTGTGCGGCAAGGCCACAGATTGAATGCCAAGGGCGTAAAAAGCGCTGCCTATGGTGAGCAAAAGAAGGTTCCACCAGACAGATTCTGCAAGTTTGGGATTGTAGGTTCTTTGTAATGGCATGGTAATATATCCTAAAATTTAGATAAGGTTCCACAGCATACGCGTGGCCACAAAAAGTAAAAAGATGGCAAAAAAACGTTTAAGTACAGGCACTGGCAGTGAATGCGCCAGCTTTGCGCCCAAGGGGGCTGTAATAAAGCTGGCCGTGGCAATGCCGGCAAAAGCTAAAAGGTGCACATAGCCAAAGGTATAACTTGGCAAAGCCTCGATGCCGTAACCGCCCACCATGTAACCTAAAGTGCCTGCCACGGCAATAGGAAAACCAATGGCCGAAGAAGTGCCCACCGCTGTGTGCATGGGTACAGAGCAAAAGGTCATAAAAGGCACAGACATGGTGCCGCCGCCAATGCCCACAAAGCTTGAGAGCAGGCCAATGCCCGTACCTACGCCGCTGATTCCCACAGAGCCGGGTAGCTCTCGAGCGCCTAAGGGTTTTTTACCAAACAGCATTTCACAGGCAACAATATAAAGAAAAATCACAAAGAAAGAGCGCAAAAAATTATGGGGAATATAGGCCGCTACAAGCCCACCCACAAAGGTGCCCAGTATTATGCCGGGACTAATGGCTTTAAAAATATCCCAGCGCACGGCGCCGCGGGCATTATGGGCTCTGGCGCTGGCTATGGACGTTACCATAATACTGGCCAAAGAGGTTCCTAGCGCCAAATGATGGATATATTCATGCGGCACTTGCAAAAAGGGAAAAATAAAGGAAAGCAAGGGCACAATAATTATGCCGCCTCCCACGCCAAGCAGGCCGGCAAAGACACCGGCCACGGCACCGCCTGCCAAAAAAAACAATAAAGATGTGAGCATAGAAAGTCCTTATAAGGTGCAAGAAAAGGTTAAGCGCTGTTCTTGCGAAGCATCGCTCACGCCTTTTAGCTCGCGCGCCATGCCTTGTAAAGCCCCAGCCATAATGCGCGCCACAAAAGGATTAAGGGCCACGGGGCGCCCATTGATTTGCAGTTGTACTTTGCCTTGCAATACAGGGCAGGATTTTTCTTCTCCGGCCACAAGAGCCTGCGCCATGGCGCTACAGCTTTCAAATCCGCAGGAACCGCAATCTAATCGTGGCAATAAAAAGGCTTTTTCAACAATAATTTTGGCCATGGCTGCAATATTTTCTGGCGCTATGCCGTTAAAATGTGGCCCATGGGGAAGAATGCTGCCTTCGTGTGGCTCTATGCTATAGGAGGCTAGAGCTAAGGATGCTTGCAATGCCGGTGCCAGCTCTTGTTGTACATCTTCTTGTTGCATATCCTCTGGCTGCATATCCTCAGGGCGTAAACACAGTATGCGTGGTAAAAAGTTTTGGCTTTTGGCACCTTCGATAAGGAGTATATCTGCCGCATCTTGTACCAAGTGCAGCATGTCCGGAAGTTCTTTTTTTTCACCCCAAAAAAGCGCCGCTTCATTTTGGCCAAGAGCTAACACTGTTCGCGCATGTTCCTTACCCTCGGCACGGAAGCGCCCTGTATCGCTTTGCGGTGCATCAAGATCGTGATGACTTTGTTTGATGATAGCCACGCGCAAGCCTTGCGTTTCAAGTTCTTGGGCTAAGGCTAAGGTCAATGTGGTTTTTCCGCTATTTTTATAGCCTACAATATTGATGGCGCGCATGGGCTCTCCTTAACTAGGCTGTTGAAAAACTGCAAATTGTGTCGTCAGACTCGTTTTTTGCTCCAGTTACGTATATATTGATACGCGCCTTCCACAAAAAAACTTCGTCTTCTTCGTATTTTACATTTTTTGAACAGCCTGTAGCAAAATTACTAATGTATCTTTTTTAACTCATTTTAAAACATGGACTTCTTCAACGACCTGTTAGCTCAGTTGAAGATATTGTCGCAAATGAGGACGCAAATATTGCAAAAGCATGGAATACATACGAGGTTCGTTCATAAGAACATCCATATCTTTAGCTAAAATTACCAATTTATCTTGCTTTCTAAATTCTTTAAAAGGCATGTTATAGACTTGATAGCCCAAAGCCGTGGCGGCGGCATCGCCCAAAATAATAAGCACGCGCGCTTCTAAGTGGCGTACCCCCGACCAAAAAACTGGCACATTGGCTACCAGCTCTTCCGGCGATTCCGCATGGGGCAAACTGTATGGCCAAAAAGAATGCGTACCGGAGGGGTGCCCTAACTCTTTAAGAATATTTCGTATAAGTTCGCGCCTTGCGGCATTGGCTTGGCCGCAAAGATCATGCCCCAAATTCTCATAAGTCCAAATAACACGCGCAGGCTTGGTAAGGCTAAAGCGTTCTTGCCAAGGTTTTGGCCATTGCTCTTGAGGGAGAGAGGCGCGTTCTTGCTTTTGGGTTTGTGGCGCTTGCTGCGGCATTTGCTGAGACAGTGGCTGGGACTTTGGCATACCCTGCGGTGGCGCGTTTCTTTGCCCTTGAGCTTGAAAAGAGGAGGGCGACGGCGCTTGCGTATACTGCTGTCCCTGCTGGCCTTGTCGTGCCTGTTGCAGTTGTTGCACCTGTGTCGTTGGCTGACGCTGTTCAAAAGGACGCGGTGCAGGCCTTTGCCCAATTTGTTGCCCTGCCTGTTGCCCAATTTGCCGCTTTGCGTGCACCTGTGTCAGGCTTTTGGCATGACATAAGGATTGCTGCGGCGGCACGGGATTTTCTTGCAAAAGAAATTCTACCCCCTGCTGATGCCAAGGGAGATAGAATGGAGAGATAGCTATATTTGCTGCAACCATGAGCACAGTCTCCAAGCCACTTCAAGTTTAGGAAGCAAAGGCCAAATTTCTTCTTTGCCAAGTTTATCTACTACAAACATGGCATTGGTAGGGGTGCCAAAGCCAGATCCTGGGGCGGTGATGGTATTGCCGGCCACAAGGTCTGCTCCTTTGCGTGCAAGCTTTTGCCTTACTGTTCTTAGCATGGCTTCATCGCTTTCTGCTGTTTCTGCGGCAAAGCCCAAGATTTTTTGTCCTGACTTTTTCTCTGCGGCAAGAGTGCGTAATATATCTATATTGGGTGTGAAATCTATATGTAGGCCTTGCTCGGCGGTATCTTTTTTAAATTTGTGCTGCAAGCCCTTGCTGGCCACTTGGGGGGCATAATCTGCCACCGCCGCCGTAAACATGCCTGCATTCATGGAAGGCCATAGGTCAGCGGCAGCTTCATACATACTTTGCGCTGTGCCTACCTTATATATATGCACATCGGGGGGCATGTAGGAGGCTTTATGTGCTTCTGGCCCGCAAATGGCGTGCACAGTGGCGCCGCGCAGCCATGCGCATAAGGCCAGACAAAGACCCATGGTGCCTGTGGAGGGATTAGACCAAAAACGCACCGCGTCCCAAGGTTCGCGCGTAGGTCCAAGGGTGAGCATAACATTTTGCCCCTGCATATCTTGCTCTGTAAGCGCCTTTAAGGCTGCCAGCCAAATATGGCGTACATCAGCCAATCTACCTTGCCCTTCATCGCCGCAGGCTGTGCCGCCCACATCGGGCACAATGATTTGTACCCCTCTTTGGCGCAGTATCTGTATATTTTCTTGGGTAGCGGCATTGTTCCACATGCGTGGATTCATGGCCGGCGCCACCAGCACAGGGCCATCAAAGGCCAGCGCTTGGCAAGCTAATAAGGAATGCGCATCACCGCGAGCCATTTGCGCCAAAGTGGAAGCCGAGGCCGGCGCAATGACCAAAACATCGGCATGTTGTCCCGGCTCTAAATGCCCGAAAAGAGACTCTTTTTCCCACATATCTGTGTACACATACGAGGCGCCAAGAGCTTGAAAAGTAAGGGGGGTGATAAAGCGCTGCGCCGCATCTGTGAGGGTGATACTTACATGTAGAGAGGTTTTTTTCCACCAGCGCAATAAATCAACAGCGCGAAAGGCAGCCACAGAGCCGCAGACACCAAGGTGTATATGTTTCCCACGTAGGTGACTGTTTTCACAAAAAGAGTAGGGTGCTTCGTACATAGGCTGTGCCCTTTAAAATATGCTTTACAAGTGTTTTACTAGGATATATACCAATGGCGCGCATATATTCTTATTGTCATACCCCCAGTTCATAGCCTATAAGAAGGGGAGTTGACAAGGCTCAAAGGGGCTTTACCTTTGCCCGGCGTAGGGCTTTTGTCGACAATATATTAAATACTCTTCTTGATGGTGGTCCCATGATAGATGAAAAAGATTTTAAACTCTCTTCCTATAGATTTGATTTGCCTGAGGCGCAAATAGCGCAATTTCCTCCCGAAGAGAGGGGGCATTCGCGCTTATTAGTTTTACCTCGCACATGCCCCAAGGGCGGCGAAGGTATTTTAGATCTAAAGCATGATCAATTTGCCAATTTACGCCAATATTTGCCCAAGGATTGTCTCTTTGTGGTGAATAACTCTCGCGTATTGCAAGCGCGTTTGCTGGGCACAAGACCCAGCGGAGGCAAGGTAGAATTTTTACTGTTAAGCCCCTTACCCTTGGTGGTGGCGGCGGCTACTCCTGTAAAGCTCAAAGAGGGCTGGTTTGAAGCCGAAGCCCGTGGTTTGGTGCGCGCCGGCGGCCGCATTAATGATGGTGACAGCTTTAATTTTGGCGCAGGTATTTCTGTAACGGTGTTGGAATCCGGCCCCTTTGGACAAAGGCGCGTGATGCTTTCTTGGCAGGGCAATCTTGCCGAAGCTTTCGCTGCCACAGGGCATATTCCCTTACCTCCGTATATTAAGCGCGCTGATGATGGCGAAGACCAAACCCGCTACCAAACCATTTTTTCTCGCGAGGAAAAAATTGGCTCCGTGGCCGCGCCCACGGCTGGTTTGCACTTTACTGAAAGTTTGAAAAAAGACCTTGCCGACCATGGCTGTGAATGGGCTGAAATCACCTTGTATGTGGGCTATGGTACCTTTAGTCCTGTGCGCAATGATGATATTCGCTCCCATCGCATGCATAGGGAATATATAGAAGTGCCCGAAGCTACGGCCAATGCCATTGCTAAGGCAAAAGCTGAAGGGCGCCCTGTCATTGCTGTGGGTACCACTTCGGTGCGCGCCTTGGAAGGCGTGGCAGAGCTTTGCGGAAAAATTCAGCCCTTTACCGGTTGGACAGATATTTTTCTTTATCCCGGTCGCCCCTTTAAAGTGGTGGATGGTATTATTACAAACTTTCACTTGCCGGAATCTTCCTTACTTATGATGATTTCTGCTTTTACTGGCAGGCAGCGCATTCTTGATGCCTACGCTCAAGCTGTGCAACAGGAATATCGTTTCTTTTCCTATGGTGATGCCATGCTGATTTATAAATAAATGAGGACTTATGTCTCGTGTTGTTGTTTTTGAGCAGCGCTGTAAGGGCTGCTTATTGTGTACCACTGTGTGCCCCAAACAGATTATAATAAAGTCTGGCAGGTTTAATGGGCAAGGTTATGAAGTGGTAGAAATTGTTGATCAAGAACGATGTACAGCGTGCGCTTCTTGTGGGCTTATTTGCCCTGATGTGGCTTTGCGTGTTTTTGCAAGCCCCAAGGACAAGGATAAAAAGGCACAGGAGGTCTCCCATGGCTGAGCAAATACGCCCTTGTTTAATGAAGGGCAATGAGGCTGTGGCCTATGGGGCCTTGGATGCCGGTTGTCGTTGCTATTTTGGCTATCCCATAACACCGCAAAATGAAATTCCAGAAACCCTTTCTGCGCATATGCCGCAAGTGGGCGGCGCTTTTGTGCAGGCAGAAAGCGAAATTGGCGCCATTAATATGGTGCTGGGCGCCGGCGCTACAGGTATAGCTGCCATGACGTCTTCCTCCTCTTGCGGTATTTCCCTTATGCAGGAAGGGCTTTCCTATATGGCTGGCTCTCATGTGCCGGGCGTTGTGGTGAATATGGCTCGTGGCGGCCCCGGTCTTGGAAATATTGGCCCATCACAAGGGGATTATTTTCAGTCCGTTAAAGGTGGCGGCCATGGAGATTATCGCACCTTGGTTTTAGCTCCGGCCACAGCGCAAGAATGCTATGATATGATGTTTGATGCTTTTTCCCTTGCTTTTACCTACCGTAATCCTGTGCTGGTTTTGGGTGATGCCATTGTGGGGCAAATTAAAGAGCCAGTGCTTCGTAAGATTCCTGAAAAAGCGCTAAGTTTAGAAGATTATGCTGCCATGTCAGCATCATGGCGTGTTGAAGGGCATGGTCGCCGTGCACCACACGGGGCAGAGGGCGCCTCATCTTCTGTAAACCATGTTCTAAAAACTTCGCCACAGCGTTTGCTTAAATCCGTGCATTTAGGCGAAGGCGCTTTGGCAGCTCGTCATGAGCTCTTGCGCGAAAAATATTTAACCATGCAGCAAGAGGCTCGCGCCGTACACACTCTATGCGATGATGCAGAGCTTATTGTTGTGGCATACGGTTCCATTGGCCGTATTGCTCAAACTGCCGTGCGTCATTTACGTGAAAAAGGCCATAAAGTTGGCTTGTTGCGCCCCTTAACCTTATATCCATTTCCCCAAGAGACCTTACAAGAACTTGCTGCACAGGGAAAGCGCTTCCTTGTGCTTGAGCAAAATCTTGGGCAAATGGTGGAAGATGTGCGCCTTGCCGTGGCAGGCAAAGCTCCTGTGGCATGGCATGGTATTATGCCGGGTTTATTTATAGGCGCAGAGGCTTTATTGCCCCCTATAGAGCAAGCACTGCTCTCTAAGGGAGAGATGTCATGCTAAATAATGCTCCTACTACAGCAGCAGGTCAAAATATGGATACTTTAGAACAGAAATCTCACTGTACCTCCTTAACGGCCCAAGCACAGGAAAAGGTTGTTTTTGCAGATAATCCCGTGCTCGTGGATAGGGCGACGCATTATTGCCCCGGTTGTCATCATGGCATAGCTCATAGATTGATTACCGAAGTTCTGCATGAAATGGATGTGGCAGGCAAAACCATTTTAGTGCCTTCAGTGGGCTGCTCTGCTTTTATCTATGATTATATGCACCTAGACTGTATCGAAGCGCCCCATGGAAGAGCCTCTGCCGTGGCCACCGGTGTAAAAAGAGCCAAGCCAGACGCCATGGTTTTTGCCTATCAAGGCGATGGTGATATGGGATCCATTGGCCTAGCCGAAGCTGTGCATGCTGCCAATCGAGGTGAAAGAATTACCGTTTTTTTTGTTAATAATACTGTGTATGGCATGACTGGGGGGCAAATGGCGCCCACCACTTTGCTTGGGCAAAAGACCACCACCAGCCCCGCGGGCCGATCTTTGAGTAGTGAAGGTGGCCCCATGGGTATGACAGAAATCATGGCTCAGCTTAGCGGCGTCATTTACGCTGCCAGATGCGCTTTAAACTCTGTCAAAAATATTCGCGCTGCCAAAAAAGCCATACGTGCTGCCTTTGAAGTGCAAAAAAGTGCTGCCGGATACTCCTTCGTGGAGCTATTGTGTGGTTGCCCCACCAATTGGCATATGGATGCTGTGTCTGCCAATGCGCGCATTGCTTCTGAAATGATTCCTGCATTTCCACTGGGTATCTATAAAGATATTCGTCAAGACAATGCTCTTAATGATCTTGATACACAAAATAATGGTGAACAGCATGGCTAAATATCAAGATGTTATTATAGCCGGATTTGGCGGCCAAGGGGTTATGGTTATAGGTAATCTTTTGGCACAGGCAGCCATGGAATGTGGTCTGCATGTGACTTTTATTCCTGTTTATGGCGCTGAAATGCGCGGCGGTACAGCCAACTGCACCGTGGTTATGGATAGCCATCCCATTGGATCGCCCATAGTGCGTGAGCCTCTTTCCACTATAGTTCTTAACGGCCCTTCTTTAACCAAGTTTCAGCCTTGCTTGCAATCGCAAGGGGTGCAAATTGTAAATGCTTCACTTATTGATGTGCAGGATGCTACTGTGCTTGATGCAAGTAAAAATAGCGTGTGCATACCGGTTAATACCATTGCTCATGAACTGGGCGCCGTGAAAATGGCTAATATGGTGGCCTTGGGGGCCTGGCTTAAAGCCACGCAAGCTTTACCCATGGAAGCTGTGCAAGAGGCCATGTATAGTGTTGTTTCTAAACATTATGTGCACCTTGTGAAGGGCAACATACAAGCTTTGCAAGCAGGCTATGCTTATCAATCTTAATGGT
>CAYJAL010000035.1:14537-17505 GCA_964367875.1 uncultured Desulfovibrionaceae bacterium
GTGAAGGGCAACATACAAGCTTTGCAAGCAGGCTATGCTTATCAATCTTAATGGTGATAAGTAGATGTCTTTTGCTTAAAAGTTGTGTGTGTAAAATACACAACATGTATGTTTTTAGAGTGTTGCATCAGATAGTTCAAAAGGCATAAAAAGCAAGCCTGCTTACTCAATTTGCGCTTTTAAACTATCTTTAAAAGGGAGGCTTAGGCCTCCCTTTTCTATTGAGGCACATATCAGCGCACATATCACGCAATTAAATTTACTGGAGCGGAAGGTTGTCATCCAGCGATTTTGTTATGATAGGTGTCACAGGAATAGCTTCCAGCATGTGCACGCGATGGGCTAAAGAGTGCAAGTTGCTGCAAACTAAAGATAAAAATTCTGCATTGTCGGCGCTAAAATCGCCTTGCACTTGTTCTAATGCGCAGGCCAAATTTTCTAAATCTACACTTAACATATATTGCTCCTTTGTGCTTTGTGTTCGTCGTGAAGAAACAATATCAAAAATTGATTTTTTGTCAATTAAAAATTTAGAAAAAAATAAATTAAAACTATTTTTAAAAATAAATTATTTATTTATTGATTTATTTATCAATCTAAAGTAGGGTGAAAATATGAAAACAGACGCTTCCACCATATTAGATAGATTACGTGAGGCTTTGCAGCTTTCTAAAGATGTGCAATTGGCTGAATTTCTCGGCGTATCGGCTCAAGCCATTTATCAGGCGCGCAAAAAAGATAAAGTGCCCGATGGCTGGCTTATACGTGCGGCGCAGTTAAAGCATATATCTATTGATGCCTTGCTCGGTCTTGCGCCAGCCCTTGAACCAACTCAGCAAGGCCAGCAAAGCCAGCGAAGTAGTGTACCTCCCGCCTCATCTGCTCTTATGCGTGAAAATACTAGCGCTACTACCCATAAGGACAGTGTAGAGCAGGGTAAAGCCTCATGGAAGGATGAAGAAGAAAGTTTTGCTTCAGAATTTTGTACCATCCCCCTTGTGGCCGCAAAGCTTTCTGCCGGAGGGGGCAGCCTTGAAACCGAAGGGCTTGTTTTGCAGCGTATGGCTTTTCGGCGTGACTGGCTACAAAGGCGCGGCCGCGTGGAGAATATGGTGCTTATGCGCGTACATGGAGATAGCATGGAGCCTTATATTCAAGATGGTGATTTGGCTCTCATTGATACCTCTCAAAAAAGCATTATTCCCTATGCCGTGTATGCTGTGGGGGTTGATGATGGCATTTACGTGAAGTCTGTGGAGACTATGCCTGGGCAAAGGCTAGTATTACGGTCTTTTAATGATCGCTATTCTCCTATGGACATTGACATGCGCGGTGACTTGGCAGATTCGGTACGTATTATAGGTAAGGTGCTTTGGTGGTGCCATGAAGTATAGGGCTTCATAAGAGAGGGGAGTTTTCTCTTTTTAAGAGCTTTTATACAGATACTTTTAATGATTTTTAAAAGAGCTCCAATCTTTTTTTATAACGATGTATGATCAAATAGGTCACACATCGTTATTTTTTTGCCTTAGTCATGCTTTTCTAAAAATAAAATGAAAAAAAGTTTAAAAATTTTTTTTCAGTAAAATGTCAGATAAAATTGTGAATTTTTCTAGACTTTTCAATGCCAACTATAATAATTACAAGTGATTATACGCGTATTATTCACTCTGTAGCATAAGTCTAGACATTTTCGTACAAAATTTTTTGGTATTTCAGTCTCTTTAGCTAGGGGTAGTAAAAAAAATTTTACCAAAAGGGCTTGCCTTTTACATGCACTTGTGCAAAATAAAGCACAGATGCACTGCACACTTTGTTTTGAAGTTGCAGGATTGTCTTGGCAAGTCCAAGGCTATCAAAAAAAATTAAATCTTATATAGGAAGGTTAACATGAAAAAGATTTGTACTTTGCTTCTTACTGCAGGTATGCTCATGGGCGCAGCTACTGGCGCTTCTGCTATCGACTTTAAAGCAAGCGGTCAATGGATTTTCGAATACGGTGTATCCGATCAAAACTTCACTGGTAGAGGAGATTCTTCTGACTCTTTCGGCGCTCAACAACGCGTTCGCTTACAAATTGACGCTGTAGCTTCTGAAGCCCTTTCCGGTACCGTATTCTTCGAAATCGGTAACCAAACTTGGGGTAAATCTGGTGACGACAACCGTATGGGCGCAGCTCTTGGTACCGACGGTTTTGCAGTTGAAGTAAGACGTGCTTACATCGACTGGTATGTACCTAACTCCGAGCTTTCTTTCCGCATGGGTCTTCAAGGCGTAGCCTTACCTAGCGCTGCCGGTGGTTCTCAAATCTTTGATACCGACGTTGCTGGTATCGTTGCTAACTACAAGTTCAACGAAATGGTAAGCTTAACTGCTGCTTGGCTTCGTCCTTTCAATGATAACTTCGGTGGTGATACCACTGGTCCTGACCGTGCATCTGAAAACTACCTTGACAACACCGATTTATTTCTTTTGTCTTTACCTGTAACCGGTGCCAACTGGTCTGTTAACCCTTGGGTTATGGTAGGCATGGTAGGCGATCACACTTTTGAAAATGCAGGTAACGCTATTACCGCCACTAGTGGTTTATTCCCTGTAACCGGTGCTCACATGGATGCACAAAATGGTTACAGCACTGTTTGGTTTGCTGGTTTACCCATGACCTACCAAATGGACGCTTGGAACTTTGAACTTGACATTAACTACGGTAGCATGAGCTACACTGGTGACGGCGCTACTGCAAATGAAGACACCAAGCGCGCTGGCTGGCTCGTAAAGGGTCTTGTTGAGTACAAGATGGATTGGGGTACTCCCGGTCTTTACGCTTGGTACGGTTCCGGTGATGACGGTAATACCAGCAACGGCTCTGAAATGATGCCTTTCATTGCACCTACCACTTACTTGACTTCCTATTTGGGTGAAAACACTGCTACTACTTTCGGTGGCGGTGTAGGCCTTAGCTACTCCT
>CAYJAL010000036.1:0-17254 GCA_964367875.1 uncultured Desulfovibrionaceae bacterium
ATAGTCTCCTCCAAAACAAAGTATAAATAACATCATGCTAATTAGCCGCTTACAAGCTTTTTGGCAAGTATAATCTCAAGAAAAATTGCAGATTTGTGCACTTTGCCTTGTATTCTTGATTGCAAAGTGCGCTTTTTCAGTAAGCTTAGCAAACAAATCCTTGCCTTTACTCTTTTTTTTTGCCACAAAAGCTCTGCACCGTATTTTGGCAGGAGGATTTTTTATGCCACGTATTTCCAGCGCTGAAGAGCGCCCACGCACCGACGAACGCCGCGCCCGTATCGAAAAAGTGTTGGCTCAGCGCCAACCCGATTTAACCTTGGTACTGGCCAATATTCACGATCCGCACAATGTTTCTGCCATTTATCGCTCTTGCGATGCCTTTGGTGTGCCTGAGGTGCATCTCTACTATACCGATACGCCTTTCCCTGCACTGGCCAAAAAAACATCGGCCTCTGCGCGTAAGTGGGTAGAATCTGTACGCCATGACAATAAAGAAAGCCTTTTTGCTGCGCTTAAGGGGCAAGGCATGCAAATTTTAGCCACAGCCTGTTCGCCCACGGCCAAGCCCTTACAAGATTGGGATTTAAGCAAGCCCACAGCCATTATTATGGGTAATGAGCATAGCGGCGTGGCGCCGGAGCTGGCGCAAGATATTGACGGCGAAGTGTATATCCCCATGCGCGGCATGATTCAAAGCTTTAATGTGTCGGTGGCGGCGGCCATTCTTCTTGGTGAAGCCTCACGCCAGCGTGATCTTAAGGGGATGTACGATGCTGCTCGTTATAGCGCCGAAGAATATGAAGCCAAGGTTAATGCTTGGCTAGATAAATAGTTTTCCGACAAATAATTTGCCCTGGTAAGCAGACTGACAAGTAAATATTTATTCTATCTTTTTATAAGGGAGTGAAGGCCATATTCTTGCTTTTAGCAGGTATAATTCACTCCCTTGCCCCTCCATGTCCTTTGTGCTAGCTTCAAGAAGACAGTAATTTTTTTCTAGCATAGGGGAGCCTCATGAAACAATTTGTCGACCTACACACCCACACCCTTGCTTCCGACGGGCGCTTATCCCCTGCGGCTGTGGTTAAAGCTGCGGCTAAATTGGGCCTTGCTGCCGTGGCCATTACCGACCATGATACCCTTGGCGGGCTTAATAGAGCCGCCGCACAAGGGCGTAAAGACCATATAGAAGTTATTCGCGGTTGCGAGCTTTCGGTATTTTCCGAGCATGGCGAAGTGCATATTTTAGGCCTTTGGATACCTAAAAGAGCCATAAAAATTGAACGCGCTTTGAAGCAATTGCGCTATAATCGCTCCCAAAGAAATGTTATCATAGTACAAAAACTCCAAGAACTTGGCTTTGATATAAGCTATGATGAAGTGCTGCATGCGGCGCGCACTGTGGAAAATGCTCCCAGCTCCGCCCCCACCACAGGTTTGAAAAAAACACAAAATGCCGTGGGCAGGCCGCATATAGCCACTGTTATGCTGGAAAAAGGCTATGTGAGCAGTATAAAAGAGGCCTTTGTGAAGTATTTAGGCGATGGCTGCCCAGCTTATGAGCCGAAACAGCTTCTGGAAGTGGAAGAGGTTATGCGCCTTTTGCAAGAAGCCAAGGCAAGCATATGTTTGGCGCATCCCGGCCTTATCCGTTGCGAAGCTGCATGGCTGGATGCCTATGTGGCGCGCTTGAAAGATTTGGGGCTAATGGCCATTGAGGCTTTGCATAGCGAGCATGATGATGAAAGCACAAGGCGCATGCTGGCCTTGGCGCAAAAATATAATTTGGCCATCAGTGGTGGCTCGGATTTTCACGGTGATGTGAAGCCTAATATTCACTTGGGCTTTGGTAAGGGAAATTTGCGTATTGGTGTGGACATATTGGAAAAACTTAAGGAACAGCGCCGCGCTTTGGGCTATCCTGTGTAGGTTATAAAATTTTTTTGCAGCTTTGAAAGGGCATATAAGCTCTTGACCCTTGTGCGGCTTAGGCCTACAAAAAGCCATGCACAAAGAACTTCCCTTTATACCAGAATTATTGGCGCCTGTGGGCTCCATGGATCAATTGGACGCGGCCATTTTATACGGCGCCAATGCCGTTTATCTTGGCGGCTCGGCCTCTTTACGTGCCGGACGCCCCTTTGACAGCGAACAATTGGCTCTTGCCCGCGCCAAGACCAAGGCCGCCGGTGTGCAGCTCTTTTTTTGCTGCAATGCTTTTCCGCGTCAGCACCAAATGACCGCCGCCTTAGAGAATCTTACTTTGGGCGCCGAGGCGCAAGTGGATGCCTATATCATTGCTGATGCCGGTGTTTTTTCGCTGGCTAAAAAGCATTTTCCGCATATTCCCATTCATTTATCCACCCAAGCTAATACTTGCAATGCGGCTTCGGTAGCTTTTTGGCATGAGCAAGGGGCAGAGCGTGTGAACTTAGCGCGTGAATTGCGTCTGGGGGAAATTCGCGCCATTCGTAAGGCTTGCCCTGAAGTGGAGCTGGAATGTTTTGTTCACGGGGCGCAATGTTTGGCCATTTCCGGTCAATGTTTGCTTTCTGCTTGGCTTAACAATAGGCCAGCCAATGCCGGACAGTGCACCCAGCCTTGTCGTTTTGAATACCGCCCCATGCCCGGCACCAGTCAAATGTTTGAAGAAAGCTGGCGCGCTGGCACGCCCACATGGGAAATTACCCAGGAGGATTCTGGCTACTCGGCCTTTTGGTCTCCGGAAGATTTATGCCTTTTACCCTTTGTGCCATGGTTTATGCGCCATAAAATCACTGCCTTAAAAATAGAAGGCCGCATGCGTACAGGGGCGTATACCGCCCATGCTGTGGATGGTTATCGCCGAGCCATTGACCTGGCTGCTAAAGTGCAGCATCTCAAAGATTGGCGCGCTGCCTTGCCGCAATTGCTTTTTGACATTGAGCAATGGACCTCGCGGGATTTGGGCACAGGCTTTTTCTTGCCAAGACATCGTAGCTTGGCCAAGGCGCATACGCGTGGCAAGGGCGGCTTATCGCCCCTATTGGCACGCTTGGAAGAAGAAATTAAGCCCGGTTCGTGGCGCATTTCTGTACGTTCGCAGTGGAGCGCCGCACGAGATGCCTATGTATTTATGCCTGGCGGTGCAAGGCCACGCCTCTTTACAGGCTCTTATGCTTTGGAAAATCATTTGGGCGAGCGCGTGGATACGGTGCACCCCGGCATGCAGGCTGTGGTACATTGCACAGTGCCGTATTTAAGTGCCGGAGCCTATGTTGAGGGATTATGAGATGACGCTTGGTCGTATGCGTATGAAGTAAAATAAAACGAGCCTTTCCCCTTTAGAAAAAGAAAGGCTCGTTTGTTATTAAATCAGAGTAGTCACAGTTCGCTCAAAATGGGTAAAATGTGAGGAAGACGTAGTTTTTTGCGGAAGGAGTGTATAGGATCATACTCGACTGGAGCAAAAAACAAGTCTGACGAAGCAGGTTGCCCATTTTCAGCGAACTGTAGTTAGTCTAATATATATTTCATGGGATCCCGCGGCACCCCACCCACAACCACTTCATAGTGCAAATGCGGCCCTGTGGTGCGTCCTGTCATGCCAACGCGGCCAACCCTGTCGCCACGCTTTACATTTTGACCTGGCTTTACCGTGGCCATTTGCAAATGTGCGTACTTAGTGACTATGCCAGCGCCATGGTCAACCACTACCACAATGCCATAGGCGCCATCATATCCGGCGCTTTTGACGGTACCTGCTGCAGATGCCACCACAGGGGCTCCCACAGCGCCCTTGATATCAATACCTTTATGAAAGCTTCTGTGGCCGCCAAAGGGGGCTCGACGATAGCCAAAGCTGGAATTGATTTTTCCGCGCACAGGCCATATGGAAGGGGAGCGGGATAGGGCGCTTTCTTTAAGGCGTAAAGCCTTGAGCAAATCCTGCTGATTCACTTCTTCCAATTGAATGTCATGGGCTAAGAGGTTCAAATAATTCTGCATTCTGCGAGCCATTAAATTGGGCTTATGCATGGGCAAAGAAGTATTTAAAAAATCTTCATTGGCCTTGGTATCCACTGCGCCTAATTCTGCATTCATATCAAGCATGTGCCTGATTTTGGCGTCAAAGCGTTCTACGCGTTGAAAATCTTTTGTAATATTTTGTATTTGCTTATGAAGATTGAGCAGTTGCTCGTTTTGCTCTTCGCGTTCTACTTGCGTTTGTTGTAATTGATTTTTTAATTGCTGGCTTTGTAAGTATTCTTTGAGAAGCCATGCGGTGGAAAGAATAAGCAGGAGAAAGCACAGCGCCAAAACATAGAAAAACCATAAGCGTAAACGGAAATTCTTATTTTCACCTGTGGGGCTATCTTTAATAATAACTATATGATGCTTTTTAAAAAACATGAGACCTCGTACACTGTTTTTGCGAGTATATAAAATAAGACCTATTATACAAGGAGTCAAGAGTCTTAAAACTCCAAACTAAGCCCTTGTTATGGTGTTATTTTTGTATGTGTTTATCCAATTGCCAGCGCGAGAGCCCATTGTATACACAGCGCTGTGCGTCTTTATAAACAGTAAATAAATCTTTGAGCTTTTCTTCCATTTCCGAGCGCTTGGTATTGCCGGCTGAGGGGCAAGGGTTAGACCAAATGGGCAATTCCCACTGGCGTGCGGCGCGTATAACATGTTTTTTTTCCACTAAAAGCATGGGGCGTATCACTTGTAATTTGCCATCAAAGAAGGGCTCATTCATGCTCATGCCATCTACGCGTCCATTTTGGCATAAATTCATGAAAAAAGTGTGTACAAGGTCATCGGCCGTATGACCAAAGGCAAGATGGCTAAGATTGTATTGCATGCACAGCTCAAAAAGGCGCTTGCGGCGCAGCCAAGCGCAACGAAAACAAGGGGAATTTCGCTGGTTTTCTTCAGAATGGGCATGGGGGCCATGGTCTGTAACATCAATATGCGAGGCTATGCCATGCTCTTCCAGCCAAGGAATAAGGGCAGCATGGCTGTGTTTATCAAAGCCTGGGTTCACATGCAATGCCATGATTTCAAAAGGAAAGGGCACTATTTTTTGGCGTATGTGCAAGCATTTAATGAGTACAAAGGAATCTACTCCGCCAGAAACGGCCACGCCTATACGCGCACCGGGGCCTATCATATCCGTTTGCTGCATGGCTTTGCCAATGGTTTTTACACAAGTTTGCTGTGCAAAGGAGCGTGAATTTTTTTTCATAGAGCCTCAAAAAAATTAGTGTTTTATTATGTGTTGATGTGCATTATACCTTGACAAGGTGGCATTAATGCCTATCTAAGTACTGTGTATTCTCACTTTTCAACAAGCACAAGAAAAAATTTTCTTCAGACTAAATGACAAACCCTGCGTAGTGGGGTTTGTACCGCTATTGCTAGCAAAGCTGCCAAGCGGAAAGGCACAAAATGTAATCGTTTAAGGGCGCAAGTGAATTGCGCCTACTCTTCAATTTTGGGTCGTGCCGGCTTCGTCAGCGCCTTAAAGAAAAATTTTTTCAGCTTTGTTTGCACCCTTCATATTATTGCTGGAGTTAGCATGTCTCATCAAGAGCTTACGGTTATTTTACATATAGTAACCCAAGAGGGCTATGCCGAAACCTTTTTTGCCTTATGGGAAAAAAGAGTACCGGAAATACGCCAGCAGGATGGCTGTAAAGAAACTTTTCTTTTTCAAGACCCTAAAGAGCCCAATAAATTCATTATGATTGAAAAATGGGAAAGCTATGCGCAATGGCAAAAATTTTTACAAAGCCAACTGGTGGCTGATGTTACTGGGGCTGCTAGTAAGTACACTTCCAAGTGGGAGCTCCATAAGTTATATCAAACTGATGTATAAAATTCGTGTTTTTTGTCTTATTTTCCCTTGACAAGCTTTGACAGCTTCTTTATTTTCTTTGTCCTATATGTGATGGTCAAGGGCAATATGCTCCTTTTGGCATGAAGTCAAGCCTTTGTTGATTTTGTGACAAATTACCTCTTTATACATGCTCTGCCATCATAAGAAGTTTTACACCTTGGGTGGAAAACTTTGTCGCCTTCTAGACAAGGAACAAAAAGGCATTATATTTAACACGTACGGAGAACTTCATGGCACGTATTACTGTAGAAGACTGTCAGGAAAAAGTAGATAATCGCTTTTTGCTCGTGCAAATGGCCATTAAACGCATTCACCAATACCGCGAAGGTTATGAGTGCCTTGTGGAAAGCCGTAACAAAGAAGTAGTAACGGCACTGCGCGAAATTGCCGCAGGTAAAGTATTGCCCGAAGATACTTCGTATTATAAGGCCGAAAAATTAGATTCTGCACAGCAAGACAGCACTGAGCTTGCATAGTTGGCAAATTTATATGTATTTTGAGGCCGGATTTCCGGCCTTTTTCTATGGCATAGCCATGGGTGAGCCCAAAAATTTCAACCCTTTTGTAAAAAATTATGAGCCAAAGAGATTATTACGAAGTTTTAGAAGTATCGCGCGAAGCCAATGAAAGTGAGATTAAGTCTTCCTATCGTCGCTTAGCCATGAAGTTTCACCCCGACCACAATCCGGATAATCCGGAAGCTGAGCAAAAATTTAAAGAAGCTGCCGAAGCCTACGATGTTTTGCGCGACCCAGAGCGCCGCGCTCGCTATGATCGCTTTGGCCATGCTGGCGTTAATGGTAATGCCGGAGGCGGCTTTGGCTCAACCGAAGATGTGTTCTCGCATTTCAGTGATATTTTTGGAGATTTATTTGGCTTTAGCTCTGGCGGCGGTGCTTCGCGCCCCATGCGTGGCTCGGACTTGCGCTATAATTTAAAAGTTACCTTTGCCCAAGCTGCCACTGGCGATGAAATTTTATTGCAATTGCCTAAAAGAGTGCTTTGTCAAGACTGTGAAGGCTCAGGAGCAGCCCCCGGTACTAAGCCCGAAATATGTAAGCAATGCGGCGGTGCCGGTCAGGTACGTCGCTCTCAGGGCTTTTTCCAAATTTCTACTCCATGTCCCGTATGTCGCGGCGAAGGACAGATTATTACCAAACCTTGCGCACGCTGTAAGGGGCAAGGCATTGTGGAAGAAACGCGTGAGCTTTCTGTGCGCATTCCTGCCGGTGTAGACACAGGTACTCGCCTGCGTGTGCGTGGTGAAGGTGAAATGGGGCATAATGGCGGCCCTGCCGGCGATTTATACGTTGTTGTAAGCGTGGAGAAGGATAAAACCTTCCAGCGTCAAGGCAATGATTTGATTTACAGACAAGAAATCAGCTTTGTACAGGCTATTTTAGGCCATAAGCTTGATGTACCTTCCCTCAAAGACTCTGTAAGCTTAGAAATTCCTAAGGGTATTCAAAGCGGCACAGTGCTTCGTATTAAAGAAGAAGGCATGCCAGTGCTTGGGCGTAATACACGCGGTGATTTACTCATTGAGGTTGTTATTATTACCCCCACACGTATTAGTGAAAAGCAAGAAGAGCTTTTGCTGGAGTTTGAAAAGCATGCTCCAGAAGAAGGCGTTATGAATAAGCTGAAAAAGGCCACTAAAAAGGCTGCTAAGGTTATGGGATTAGATTAAGCTAATCCGCCTTTCTGCTTTCTTTCAATACAAGCTCCCTGCTTATTGTGGGGAGCTTTTTTTGTGGGCAGTATTTCAAGAGCATGCGCGGCTTTCTAAGAGCTAAGCTGAATATATTTGTACTCAGTACCCATATGTAAAGAAGTTTTTGCGCTTGTATGGACCCTTGGGCTTTCGCAGTCATGGCTTGTGTTTTTCATGCAAAAAAAAAAGGCCGATACTTGCGTATCGGCCTTTATACTGTATGTTGTCTTAGAACTGTTGACCCATGGTGAATTCAAAGCGTCCTTGACGTCTTTTGCCATCATAGTCATCGGTGAGGGGAATACCATAGGCTACACGAAGGTCACCCATGGGTGAGCGCCAGCGTAATTCGAGGCCAGCAGTGGCTACGATATGGTCGTATACATCCATATAGCTGGAATCGATGTTAAAGCCCGAGTCCACAAAGGGAACGAGAGCAAGGCCTAAGTCTTCTTGGAAGTTCCAAATGTATTCTACGTTGAGCACGCCCATGCGGTCACCACCAATTCTATCGCCGTGAGTTTGGTCACGAGGGGAGATGTGGGTATAGTCAAAACCGCGGATGGTGTCTATGCCACCAATGTAGAAGCGTTCGAATACAGGTACAAGGTTGTCGGTGTTTTCAAATACACCACCCACGCGACCACGAATGTGGAATACGTGATTGCTCTTTTTGTCAAGGCTGTAGAAACCTTGCCAATCGAACATGGCTTTTACAAAGTTGTCTGTACCGCCAAGGCCGCCACCGCCGTATTCAGTCCACAAGCGGGTAATGGTACCCTTGGTGGGATGTGTACGGCTGTCGGTGGTATCGCGTGTAATACGAGCGCTAATGGCACTTGTCCAGTTAATACCCTTGTAATCACGAATAGAAGGCGCTGCGTCTACGTCTACGTCAGTAAGGTTGTAGCGCTCAAGACGATAGCCCATTCCCACAGAGGTGTATTCACCAATGGGGTAGGAGAAGCGAATGGTATCACCAAAGGTATCCTTGGTGAAGTCATCCCAATAATCATAGGTGTAGTACAGGTCATTACCGATGAGCAAATCTGTGTCATACACGCGTGGGTTGGTGAAAGAAATGATACCGGAAGTACGGCGCCAAGAGGTGAAGCCCTGCACTTGCAACCAATAGCCGCGACCAAAGAGGTTGCGCTCTTGAATGGAGGCAGACACACCCACATCGTAATAGGTGGAGTAACCAATACCGGCCATGATGGCGCCTGTATTTGCTTCTTTTACCTTTACTTTGAGATCTACTTCTTCAGGAGAGCCCGTAGGCACAAGGTCTACGTCTACAGATTCAAAGTAGCCAAGGCGGTTAAGACGCTCGGTGGAGCGGCGTAATTTGGCACCCTCATACATATCGCCGTCAGCAAGACGCATTTCGCGCAGCAGCACGTTGTCACGAGTTTTGCTATTGCCTTCTAAATCCACACGACGGATATATACTTTTTGTTTTTTATTTACAAAGTAACCAATGCTTACAGTGGCATCGCCATTTTCAGCCTTAAGTACCTTGGGGTCTACATCAGCAAAGGCATAGCCTTGATCGCCGTAGAATTCTTTTAAGCGTGTGGCATCTTCTTGCATAACAGATAAGGAGAAATAGCCCGTATCTGCTTGGTGATCGTCCATTTCAACAATGGCTAAAAGCTTATCTTCATCTTCAATGAGTTCGCCACCAAATTTTACATCGCTTACTTTATAACGACGGCCTTCACTCACATTGAAAGTAATAATAATGCCGTCAGGGGTATAATCTACTTCCGGAGCTGCCACTTGGATGTCCACAAAGCCTTCGTTAAGGCCATAGGCAGCAATGGCGTTAGTATCGCGCTCAAGATATTCTTCTTCCAAAACGCCGGTACCGGTAATCCAAGAGATAATACTGCGAGGCTGCAAAGCCATATAATCTTCAATATCGCTTTGATCAAGCTCATTTAAGCCTGCAATATTAACTTCAGAAATATACAGTTCATCGCCTTCCACCACTGTAAGTACAAGACGAGCGCCAGCACCATTGTCGCGGGGGATAACTTGATGCTTTACGTCGGCAAGGTAATAGCCTTCTTTGCGGTATAAGTCGGTGACTTTTTGTAAGTCGTCAGCAAGCATTCTGTCGTTGAGCACAGACCCCACCTTGGTGCCCATGGCGGCCATGATGTCGTCTTCGTCAATTTCGTCAGAACCTTCCACTTGAATGGAATCGATTTTTGGCTTTTCCACAACGCTGAAGACCAGCACTTGGCCTGGATCCATACGTGCTTGCACATCGCTAAAATAGCCCATGTCCCAAATACGCTTAACTTCTTCGTTGATGGCCATTTCATCGGGCATATCGCCGCGACCGATGGATAAACGCATAAGCACAGCGTCGGCATCCATAATGCGCAGGCCTTCTACTTTTACTTCAGAAAGGGCGCCCTTTTTAATGGGGCCTTTGGCAATTTGAGGCATTTGCTGCTTGGTGCGTGCAGGGGCGGAAGCTGCGCCTACAGTGCTACTCACGCGAGCTGCCAATTGATCTGCAGCGCCGGCAAGCTCAAGCATGGAGCCTTTTTCTAGGGTGACAACGTCAGGGGTTCGGCTACTAGAGATAGGCACAATGCGCGAATCTAAAGAAAAGCCATCGCCTAGCTGATTGTATACACCGTATACTACAGCGCTAGCGCCTGCGGCTTCACCCAATTGGCGGGCGGTGATGATGTCTACATCTTGCACATTTTGTGCTTTTAAGAGGGCATCTACCTCTGCCTTGCTAACCACTGTCATGCCAGCATTACGCAATCTTTCTGCCACAAGATTAGGTACATCTTGTTTTAAAGAAGCTTTATCTGCGCCACCATTAACCTGATAGGGCAAGATAAGCACCTTAGTGGCGGCCTCAGCCAAAGCAGAGGCATGTACTGTGAAGACCAGCGCTACTAGTAGCGTCCATTTAAGCACAAAGTTTTTCATACAACACTCCCGCGCGAAGCTCGTAACTTCGCTCCATACTAGCTGCCAATTCATTGTTATGTGTCACAACCACAAGGGTCATACCAAGTTCACGATTAAGCTCTAATAGCAATTCGCCTATGCCTTGCCCGGCTTTTGTATCCAGATTTCCCGTAGGTTCATCGGCCAAAAGCACGCGAGGTTTCATAAGCACAGCACGCGCAATGGCTGCGCGCTGTCTTTCTCCACCAGATAAAGTGGTAACTCTATGGTGAATGCGTTGGCCAAGGCCCACGCGTTCAAGCATCTCTTTTGCCTTATATTCCGCTTCACTACGCGACATGCCTGCTATGATGGCCTGCATGGCGACATTTTCTACCGTGCTAAATTCTGGCAGAAGGTGGTGAAACTGAAATACAAAGCCGATGGACGAGCTGCGCAAAGCCGCCTTAGCATCCGCTGAAAGCCCTTGCACATCTTGACCATCGAAAAAAATGGTTCCAGAAGAAGGAATATCAAGAAGTCCCATAAGATGCAAGAGGGTAGATTTGCCAGAACCCGATGCTCCAACGATGGATAGGGCCTGTCCTTCTTCCACTATGAGGCTGATATTCTTGAAAATGTCTAGACTTTTTCCAGACTCTGTGAAGTCTTTAGAAATATTTTCTAAAGTATATAAAATTTTATTATTATTCATAGCGCAAGGCCTCTGCCGGTTCTAGCTTTGCCGCTTGGCGCGCCGGATAAATGGTTGCCAAAAAACATAAGAGCATGGCCGAAGCGCCCACCAATAAGGAGTCTGTCCATGTGAGTAAAATGGGCAAATGGTCTATGGTATAAACACCTTGCGGTAATTTTATAAATTGGTATTCCTTGAGGAAGTAGGCCACAGTAAGGCCTAAAACATAGCCGAGTAAGGTGCCCAAAAGGCCAATTAAGGTGCCTTGTAGCATGAAAATGCGGCGTATGCTTCTTTTGTTGGCGCCCATGGACATAAGTATGGCAATATCTCGGGTTTTTTCCATAACAAGCATGACCAAGGTGGTCACAATGGAGAAAGAACCTATAAGTACTACCATGGTAAGCAGAATAAACATGCCTATTTTTTCAAGCTTCAGCGCTGCAAAAAGATTGGCATTCATTTCCATCCAATGGCGCACATAGAAGGGTGAGCCAAGGCTTGTTTCCACGGTTTTGGCAATGCTATCTGCCGTGTAGACATCTTCCACCACTAATTCGATGCCGGTGATGCGATTTTCCGGAACTCCCAGCACAGTGCGCGCCGCAGGTAAGGTGACAAATGCCAAGGATACATCGTATTCAAACATGCCTGTTTTAAAAACGCCCACCACGGTAAAAGGGCGAATCTTTGGGGTAAAGCCCTTGGCGGAGGCCTCACCGGAAGCGGAAAGCAAATTAACACGGCTGCCTACGCCAAGGCTTAAGCGCTTAGCCAGTTCATGGCCAATAACAATGCCGGGGGCGCCCACATGATCCTTGGGCATGATAAGGCCTTCCACAGAGCCTTGCTGCATATTTTGCAAAATAGACAGTACTTTTGGAGCTGTGGTGGGGTCAATGCCGCGCAATATAAGCCCTTTTACTCCGGCAGGAGAAGAGAGCATGACTTCGGTATAAAGAAAGGGCGTAGCGCCCACAACGCCTTGGGTGTCCAGAGCTTTGTCCATGATTTTTTGTGCATCGTCCAAGGCATTGGGCACATAGGACATGATGATGGCATGGGCATTGGCTCCAAGGATTTTATCACGAATATCAGTGGAAAATCCATTGTACACGCCAAGCACCACCACCAGCGCACCCACACCCAGCGCCACGCCCAAAATGGACATGATGGATATGATGTAAATGAAGGTTTGTTTGCGCCGCGAAAATAAATAACGCAGCGCCACAAAAAGCTCAAAGGACATGGGCAAGCGCATGCTAACCTTCGCTCTTCAATAAGGGGAAGAGGATAACTTCGCGAATGGAGGGCGAATCGGTTAAGAGCATAACTAAGCGGTCAATACCAATACCTTGGCCGGCGGCCGGAGGCATGGCATATTCCAAAGCGCGTAAGTAATCTTCGTCCATGGCACAGGCTTCATCATCGCCGGCTTCTTTTTCGCGCACTTGGTCTTCAAAGCGACCGCGCTGATCCATGGGGTCATTGAGCTCGGAGAAGGCATTGCCGTGTTCGCGTCCCACAATGAAAAACTCATAGCGGTCTGTAATATCAGGATTTTTGTCATTACGGCGCGAAAGGGGCGAAATGTCCGTAGGATAGTGGTAAATAAAGGTAGGTTGCACCAATTTGGGCTCTACGTCTAAGTCGAAAAGCTTGGCTTGCAATTTACCAAGGCTTTCGCTTTCCACCACTTTTTCTCCGCGGCTACGTACATATTCACGTACTTTGTCGTAATCTTGGTAAAATTCCGGAGCATGGCCGCCAATTTCTTCTAAGGAACCGTGGAAGGATAAGCGCTTCCAAGTGCCTGGAGTCATGTCAATTTCTTGCCCTTGATAGGTGATTATGGTGGAACCACAGACCTTTTGCGTAATATGACCTAACAAGTTTTCTGTTAAGTCCATGAGATCTTCAAAGGTAGCATAGGCCCAGTAAAATTCACACATGGTGAACTCTGGGTTATGGCGGGTAGAAATACCTTCGTTACGGAAGTTTCTATTGATTTCAAATACTTTTTCAAAGCCGCCCACAAGAAGTCGCTTTAAATACAACTCCGGCGCAATGCGCAAAAACATTTGCATATCAAGCGTATTATGATGCGTCACAAAGGGGCGAGCCGTAGCGCCGCCGGCTATGGGTTGCATCATGGGGGTTTCTACCTCTAAAAAGCCTTGCTCTTCCATAAAATTACGGAATTCACGAACAACTTGGCTGCGCTTTTGGAAAATTTCGCGTGTTCTTGGCGTTACAATAAGGTCTACATAGCGCTGTCTGTAGCGTGTTTCCATATCCTTAAGACCATGATATTTTTCCGGCAAAGGACGCATGGAGCGCGACAGCAAGCGAATATTTGTACAGTGTAGGGTGAGTTCGCCTGTTTGGGTTAAGAAGAGAAAACCTTCACAGCCCACAATGTCGCCGATGTCAAATTTCTTAAAAATAGCGTAAGCTTCGTCGCCCATATCTGCTTTGACGGCATAACATTGTAAGCGGCCGCTTTGATCCATCACGTGAAAGAAGGCCGCCTTACCAAAGGAGCGCAAAGCCATGATGCGTCCGGCAATGGCAAAGGTTTTTTCTTTGGAAAGCGCTTCCAAAGCGTCCACGTCATACCCGCCATAACCTTGCAAAACATCTTCAATGACATCTTTTTTCTGAAAGTCATTGGGGTAGAGCGCAACGCCGGCATCCAACAGGTCACAGGCTTTGACCACGCGATTCTTTACCACTTCGTTCAAATCATCGCGAGCGGCAAAGCTTTCTAACATGGATGAAAAATAGGCCACGTGTGGCGACTTAGAGGCAATTTTTACTGCCTTACGCTTTTGTTGCTGTCCCTTGTTCTCCACCGAGAATCTCCTAGAAAATGCAAAACATTGAATATTATTTGCTTTTCGATTTTGATTTAGCAAAAAGGGTGCTGTATACGCACTCTAACCCATAATGAATAGAAAGGCATAGGACACTATGGCAAAAAGGTCAATAGTTTAACAAGGCATTGTGAAAAAAGAAGTGTTTACTTGCGCCTTTTATGCTGCAAATGAGAAAAAACTTGACTTATTACGTTTAGCGATTACGATAAACGTAATCAAAGACTGTTAGAAGACCGTTAGGAGGCCGTATGGAAATAGAAGACACCAAAGCTTTACAAAGAGAAATTCTACTTTCCTTTTGGAAAATTCATATCTTACATCATGCCAGTGAGGGCGCTGTAGTGGGACAATGGATGCTTCATGAATTACGCCATCATGGCTATGAGGTAAGCCCCGGTACCTTATACCCCATGCTACACCGTATGGAAAAATTAGGTTGGCTGCGCAGTGAAAGTGAAGGAGCGTCCTCCAAAGCGCGGCGCAGTTATTATGCCACAGAAAAAGGGCGAGAGATATTAGGTATGGCTTTGCGACAAATGCAAGAAATTCGTATGGAAGTTGCTGTAACACAATCTTGAGGTATGTCATGGAATATATACTTGTTTTTTGTATGGCTTTGGGTACGGCGGGTTTAACCCTCTATTCCGGTTTTGGTCTTGGAACTTTGCTTTTGCCTGCCTATGCTTTGTTTTTTTCTCCTGAGCTAGCTGTTATGGCCACGGCAGCGGTGCATTTTGCCAATAATATTTTTAAGGTGTGCATGGTGGGAAAAAATGCCCATAAAGATGTGGTGCTCAAGTTTGGAGTGCCGGCCATGCTTGCCGCCCTTGCCGGAGCTTTGATGCTGGGCTATTTGGCGCAAGGGGAAGTGTTGCTGCACTATAGCCTTGGTGGATATGCAGCCAATATAACCTTGTTAAAGCTTGTTTTGGCGCTTTTTATATTTCTTTTTGCCCTTGTGGAGCTTTTGCCGAGCTTTAAATCTTTTCATTTTGACAAGAAATATTTGGCTCTTGGGGGAATCTTATCAGGATTTTTTGGCGGATTTTCCGGCCATCAAGGGGCATTGCGTTCGGCATTTTTAGCCAAGACTTTTATGGAACCGGCGGCTTTTGTGGGCACCAATGCTGTGATCGGGTTTTTGGTGGATATGTCGCGCATGGCCGTCTATGGCTTGGCTCTTTGGATGACTGATTTCTCTCAGCTTTCGCAGGTGGCTGACGTGGTGATTGTGGGTATTGTTGGCGCTTTTGCGGGTGTGATTATAGGCAAAAAATATTTGCACAAGCTTACCATGCGCGCTGTGCAAAATATAACCGGTACCTTGCTTTTGGGTATAGCCGTACTTTTAGGTGCAGGGTTTTTGTAATGGTGCCTAGCCCTTGGCTTGTATCAAGCTAAGGGCTGACTTACTGGCGGGTGGTAGCGGTATTTTTGCCTTTATTATGTCCTTGCACGCGTAGCCATAATCCTTGATGATTGGCTAGGGCAAAGGGGACGACTGTCGGTTCATATTGTTTGGCAGGTATGAGTAAATGTCTGGGCTTGCTAAGGTTATCTAGCACGAAATGCCCTTTTTTACTCTTGGCTACCAAGACAGCATGGCCGGTATCACGTACTTTTTCTTTCAAAAAAACCAGCCAGAGATCTTCTCTTTTCCAGCCCATATATTTGAGAGCATAGTATTTGGTAATGGCATAATCTTCGCAATCACCGCTACGATTGCTGATAAATTCTGAGGGTGATGCCCAATGTTCTGTGGTGCCGTAAAAATCTTGATCATTGCGTGATGTTAAAGCGTTAAAAAATCCATTCACATTGCGTAACATTTTTAGCTGATCGGAAGAATTTTTGGTTATCTTTACTAAGGCTTGCCATTGCCCTTTGTGCTGGCCTTTGAGCGGCATCACTTTGGGGTTAAACAAATCTTGATTATGGTTTTCTCTTATAGAACGCCAACGATCGCGCATGATGGTAACACCACTAGGCAAGGCTATATGCTCTACTAAAACAAATTCCACTCCTAAAACATTGATATGAGGAGTTTTGGAAGGAACTTGTATTTTAATAGTTCCGGTAGTATCTCCCCAACCATCCTCTGCCAAGGCAGGGCTGCAGAGCAAGGAGAGTACATAAAAACACGCGAGGAGTGTTAAAGAAAAGTTTTTTTTCATAAAACACATTCCTTAAAATAAAAAACTTGTGACAAAAGTACGGCCACGTAAAAAAACGAAAATTTATTGTAAGGACTTTCTCTCATTTGTCAAACGCCTTTTATCGTCTACTAAAAAGATAAGAACAGTAGACAATATCAAAGCAGCTCCCACCCAGCCAAGGGCAGAAAAGCTTTCGCCCCATATGCTCCATGCGGCCACTGTGGCCACCACCGGTTCCAGGGTAGCCAGCACAGCCACCTTGGTGGGGTGTAAGCGTTTGATGCTTTCGCAATAGGTCCAATAGGCCATATAGGTGCTGACAAAACCAATGCCAAGCACGGCAAGCCATGCTGTGGAGCTGAGGTCAAAGCGAATATCAGCCAAGGGGATAAGACATACAGCCGCTGCCAAGGAGCTGTAGCCATACAGGGTGAAGGGCGTATAGGTGGCTAAAAACTTTTTGGTTACAACATAGTGGGTAGCGTATAAAAATCCTGAAGCAAGGCCAAAGAAAATCCCTAAAAGGGGTAAGCCCTCTGTAAAGGACGTTTCTGATACTGCTGTTTCTGCTAAAGATGTTTCTGGCACAGCCGTGGCACTGCCGCCGGCTTGTAAGGCTTCTACAGGTATTTGGGCAGGGGAAATACTTATAAAAATACCGCCAAGCAAAGCTATGCCTATGGCTATACCTGTAATGAGGGTAAAGCGTAAGCCAAAGAAAATACGCGAAAAAATAGCTACCCAGGCCGGTGCTGTATATAAGAGTACCGAAGCCAATGCGGCGCCGCCTTCTCTGACGGCATATTGATATACAGCAAAAAAGGTGGCTATGGAGCATAGGCCAAAGAGGCAGAAAAAGCCAAAATCTTTAGCGCTGTGAACCTTGGCTTGCTTGATACAAAGGGCATGAATAAAAAGAAAAGCGCCACCTATGAGGGCGCGCCAAAAGGCCACATCCATGGGGCTTAGGCCTTCATCCATGGCAATGCGCCCTAA